>CAYWJH010000044.1:0-15931 GCA_964458555.1 uncultured Spirochaetaceae bacterium
CGCTTCTCCGGCGACGCTCCAAGGAGCGATCTGCTTTGCGTTGGGGACCGGAACGACCGACCGTTCTGTACTACGATCCGGTTGTTCGGACCATTCGCGCTCTGTCGCTCGAACCCATCACCGATGAAGACTGATTCAGGTCTGCGGCTGCGGATGGGCGGCGGTGTATCGAGCGTCGTAAAGACAGCAGCGCACGCAAATCTCGCCCTGCAGGTGCTCGCCTGGCATACGCTCCCAGCATCGGGTACCGTGCCCGCGTCGTGGCCGTAAGGCGGCGGGCCGGCCTCACCACGGCCACTCGGCCCCCATCTCGTCGCGCATCACGAGCGGCTCCTCGGGTACGCTGTCGTCGAGGAAGTAGCCGAGCGCGAGCTCCGCGGCCTGGTCCGGGGTCAGGTCGGCGCGTGGGTCGGGCTGTCCCTTCATGAACGTCTGCATCCAGCCCGGGTGATAGATGCGGAACGAGTACCCTTCAGGGTGCAGGTCGGTGTAGAGCGTGGCTACTCCCATGTTCAGCGCGCTCTTCGACATCTGATACGGGTACCAGAACGGTCGATGCGCGCGCGTCACGCTGCCCGCTTCCGACGAGACGAAGCACAATCGCTTGAGGCTCGACCGTGCGATCGCCGGCAGGAGCTCCTGCACGACGCGAAGAGGTCCGAGCGCGTTGACCGAAATCGTAGCGAGGATCGTCTCGTAGTCGAGCCCGTCGCGGATGCGGTTCTCAAGCCCACGGAGACCGAGCACGGCCGCGTTGTTGATGACCAGGTCGATCGCGTCGTGCTCGCCCATCGCGGCCGTCGCGGCCGTCCGGATCGAGTCGAGGTCGGACACGTCGAGCGGAACGATCTGCAGGTTCGCCTCGTGCCTGGAAGCGAGCTCGTCGAGACGATGCTCGTCGGGCGCGTAGCGGCCTGCGACGACACGCCAGCCGTCTGCGAGAAGCCTCGTGGCGAGCGCGAGGCCAAGGCCGTGATCGGCGCCGGTGACGAATGCGGTTCGCGTATCCATTGATGGTCTCCTTTTCTCGCAGAGCGTATCAGAAGACGACGCGGGAGGCGAGCGCAGCGCGGCGTCTCCGTTGCCTCCGCGGCAGGGGCGTCGGGCGCACACCGCGAGAAGGGCGTTCGCATGCAGGTACCGTTGACGGCGCCCGCCTGATGCGATATGGTGTAAACAGAATGTCAACGAGCGACACGAAGCGCCAATTCACGCCAGAGCACGACGAGATTCTCACGCTCGGCGAAGCGGCGGCGTATCTCAAGCTCGGCGAACGCACGATCCAGCGAATGATCCAGCGCAGCGAGATCCCCTGCGCGCGGGTGGGCGGCCAATGGCGCTTTCTGCGCTCGGTACTCGACGACTGGCTGCTCTCGCGCATGCAGGTACTGCCGCGCAACGAGCTCGCGCCCTTCCTCGACGCGACGAGCGGAATCGTGCGCGTGTCGCCGCTGATCGATCGGGAGGCGGTGGTCGACCGGATCGAGCCGGGCACTCCTGGCGAGGTTCTGCGACAGCTCGTCGCGCCGCTCGTGCGCCGCGGGATCGTGTCCGACGCCGATCAGTACGTCCGGCTGCTGCTCGCGCGCGAGCAGCTCTCGTCGACCGCGCTCGGACAGGGCGTTGCGGTGCCGCACGTTCGCCGGCCAGCGGAGAATCCGGAGGGCGCGCCGGCGGTGTTGCTCGGGCTGTGCCGTGCGGGTACCGACTTCGGCGCGTTCGACGGGCGGCCGGTGCACCTGTTCTTTCTGCTCGGAGCGACGAGCGAGGTGATTCATCTGCGCCTGCTGAAGCGCATCATGCTCGTCTTCCGCGATGCCGACGTGCTCGACGCGCTGCTCGCGTGCGACTCGGCCGAGGAGCTCGTGGATACCTTCTCGCGCGCCGAAGATCGATTGTTTCCGGGAGAATGATGTGCGGATGCGAGAAGCAATAGAGGACGTGCTCGCCGCCGAGCAGAAGGCAGACCGCCTGCTCGAGGAGGCGCGGCAGGAAGCCTCGCGGCTGCGCGCGGAGTTCTCCGAGGAGGAGAACCGGTCGCTGCGCGAGGCGCGGGGCGAGGCCGACCGGCGCGTGCGCGAGCGTATCGCCGAGGTCCGCGACGAGCAGGATCGCCGCGTGGAGGCTACGCGCGAGCGGCTGCGCGACGAGCGCCGCAGCTTCGCTTCGCAAGGCGTGTCCGGCTTCGACCGGGCGGTGACCCGGCTGGTCGCGGTCGTGACCACCGGACCGCAGGGCGCCGCCAGGCGCGCGCCGGTCGGCACCGACGGGGAGGACGGCTGAGTGGCGACCGCGCTCTCCACCTACGCGTACATGAACGCCAAGCTCCGCGGTCGGATCGGCAAGCTCCTCGACGAGGAGTTCTTCCGCCGCGTCGCGAGCGCACGGTCGTTCCCGGAGGCGATCGCGATGCTCGCAGGGACGCCCTATGAGGCCGCCGCCGAGGCGTACACCCGAACGGGTGACGTCAAGATGAGCGAGCTCGAGCTCGTGCGAACCGAGTGGGCGCGCCTCGCCTCGCTCGACCACTCGATTCCCGACGCGATCAGGCCGTTCACCGACGCGGTGCTTCGCCGGTTCGAGGTCGCGAGCGTAAAGCAGGCGCTGCGGCTGTGGTTCGAGCACGCGGTGCGCGGCAGACCGATCGACGAGAAGATCGCCTACCTCGTGCGCGACGAGCGGGTGCACGATGCGCCGGTGGACGCGTGTATCAACGCGTCCGGTGCAGACGACGTCGTCGCGGCGCTCGCGGGCCGACCGTATGCCGACGCGCTCGCCGGGCCGCTCGGCCGCGTCGAGCAGTCGGGTTCGCTCTTCGAGGCCGAAGTCGCGCTCGACCGGTGGTACTACGGGCGACTCGTCGAGGAGGCTCGCGCGCTCGGCGGTCGCGACGCGCCGGTCGCGCTGCGCCTTCTGGGACTGCAGATCGACATGCTGAACGTCAACTGGATCGTGCGGATGCATCGAGCGTACGGTAGCGAGCACGGCGACCTCCTCGAGGCGGTGCTGCCGGGCGGGACGCTCATCCGGCCCGAGAACGCGCGCGACGCCTATCGCGCCGATCGTCCCATCGATGAGTTGCTCGGCGTGCTGAGTAGTCGCCACCCGATCGTCGCCTCGCAGCAGCCGGACGAGGACACGCGCGGCGCGAGACGGCTCGCGCTGCTCGAGGAGCTCCTGCGCGCCGTCCTGTTCGCCGAGGTCCACCGGACGCTGGGCGGCTATCCGTTTACGATAGGCACGATGCTCGCGTACGTCCTTCTCGTGGAAAACGAAGTGCGTCTGTTGATTTCGGTTCTCAACGCCAAGTACTACGATCTGCCGCCAGACCGGATCGAGGATCTTCTATGATGTTCACTACGGAGATGGTTCATCTCACCGCCGTCGTCATGAAGGACCGCAGCGAGCTCGTCGCGAAGAGCCTCCTCGACCTGGGTGTGGTGCAGTTCAACAGGCTCGCAGACGTCGAACCCGACCTCAGCTCCCGGCTTCACGAAGCTTCGGTCGACGAGCGTTGGACAGCGGTTGCCGAGACACGCACTCGCGTGGAGCATCTGCTGCGGATGGGAGGCCTCGAACCACCGCGCACCATCGCCAGCGCAGGCGACGCGTCAGAAAAACCGGCGCCGGTCGCCGATGTCGAGCTCGACGAGGTGAACGCGCGGCTCGATCGGCTCGCGAAGGAGGTCGAGCGCTATCGCGGCCGGCAGGCCGAGTTGCAGCGGCAGATCAACCGCCTCAGCGACGTGTGGCGCGCGCTCGCCGCGGTCGGCGAGGGCGGTGCGGTGGCCGGGCTCGGGCGCATACGCGAGGAACAGCACCGCTTTCTCGACGTGCGCTACGGACGGTTGCCCGCCGATCGGTTTGAGCGCGCCGACCGAGAGGTGGGCAGGCTCTCGGGTCTCGTGCTATCTGTCGGGACGGGCGGAGGCGAGGAGCGCGTCGTGGTGGTGGCCATGAAGCGTAACGCCTCAGAAGTCGGCGACGCGCTCGAGGCCGCGGGCTTTCGCAGGGAGGACCTACCGGCGGCGCCGGAGCTGGGCGGCGTGAACGCGCTCGAGGAGGCCGACGAGCGGATCGCGAGGCTCGAGTCCGAGCAGTCCGAACAGTCCGCGCGGATCGCCTCGACCATCTCAGACCGCCGCGACGCGCTCGAGCGGGAGTGGCGCGATCTTCGCGTCGTCGAGCTGCTTTTGTCGATTCGGCGCGAATCGAGCGAGAGTAGCCACGCGGCGGTCTTCTCCGGCTGGGTCCCGGCGCGCTCGCGCGAGCGCGCCGAGGAGGCGGTCCGCAGCGCGGCCGACGGCGCGTGCTACCTCGAGTGGCACACGGCTGCGGAGGTACGGGCAGCCACCGGCTCGCGCATGCAGGTGCCGGTAGAGCTGCGCAACCCGCGGTTTCTCAAACCGTTCCAGATGCTCGTGACGAACTACGGGGTGCCCGAGTACGGCACGGTCGACCCCACACCGCTCGTCGCGATCGCCTACCTCCTGATGTTCGGGCTCATGTTCGGTGACGCCGGGCACGGGCTCGTCCTCGTCGTGCTCGGCCTCGTCGGGTCACGGCTGCTTTCGACCCGCGGGATGCGCCAGCTCTCGAAGCTCCTTACCTGGTGCGGCGGCGCTTCGATCGCGATGGGCGTGCTCTTCGGCGCGTACTTCGGCTACGCGCTGCTTCCGCCGCTCTGGTTCGATTACCACGGCGTGGTTGCCGGCCATCCGGGCGGCGGCGCGGTGAACAACCTCCTCGACATCCTCACGATGACCGTGTACTTCGGCGTGGCGGTCATCGGCGCCGGGCTGGTGCTCAACTGGGTCAACCGGATTCGTCGCCGCGACTGGTTCGAGCTCGTCTTCTCCAAGGAAGGAATCTTCGGCGGCGTCATCTACGCAGCCGGCGTGTGGGTCGCCGCTGGATTCGCGCGAACCGGGTTCGAGGCGCTGCCGGATCTGAGCGTCGCGGGGCCCGTGATTCTGGTCGCCGCCGCCGCGCTCTTCTTCCGGTTCCCGCTCGAGGCAGCGCGCGCGCGCGGAGCCGGTCTCCGTCCGGTATCGCCGGCCATGTGGGTGATGGGCTGGGTGATCGAGCTGCTCGAGATCTTCTCCGGCTACCTCGCGAACACGCTCTCGTTCATGCGTGTCGCCGGGCTGGGCATCGCGCACGTCATGCTCATGGTCGCGTTCTTCCAGATCGCGCGGATGATCTCGCCGTCGGGGGCATCGATCGGGTCGATCGTCGTGCTCGTCGCGGGCAACGCGCTCGTTATCGCGCTCGAGGGCCTGTCGGCCGGAATCCAGTCGCTCAGGCTCAACTACTACGAGTTCTTCTCCAGGTACTTCGTGCCCACCGGGTCGGAGTATCGGCCCATATCGCTTCACACACGCTCACAAGGAGGATGACATGGAAGGTCATCGGGAACAGCTCAGGCGCAAAGTCGTCACGAGCATCATCTTTACGCTGGGTATCGTGCTGATGCTCACCGCTATTCCGGTGGTGGACGCGTTTGCGCAGGAGACCACCGACGCCGCTCCGCCAACCGCGGAGGAGGCCGATATGGCCAAGTGGGGCTTCATGGCCGCCGCGCT
Organism: uncultured Spirochaetaceae bacterium; assembly: GCA_964458555.1. Lineage (GTDB taxonomy): Bacteria > Spirochaetota > Spirochaetia > DSM-27196 > SLST01 > SLST01. Next base: position 5,586 of record CAYWJH010000044.1, read on the forward strand.
CGCCTTCGGGTTCGGTGCGCTCGGCGCGGGCATCGGCATCGCGAACGTGGGCGCCGCCGCGATGGGCGCGGTCAGCGAGAAGCCGGAGATCGCCGGGCAGGCGCTCATCTTCATCGCGCTCGCCGAAGGTCTCGTGGTCTTCGGGTTCATCACGGCGCTGATCATCCTCGGGCGCATCTAAGTGGAGTACTTCGTGATCGGCGACGAGGATACCGTGCTCGGCTTCTCGCTCGTGGGCGTCGCCGGGCGCGTCGTGGGCGACGCCGAGGAGGCGCGCGCGGCGTTTCGCGACGTCATCGGCGGCGGGACGACCGGTATCATCGTGATGACCGAGCCGGTGGCCGACCTCATACGCGAGACCGTGGACGCCTACCTCTTCACATCGGACTTTCCGCTGATCCTCGAGATTCCCGACCGCGACGGCCGCGATCCTGCCCGACCGGGACTGCGGGAGGTCGTCAACGAGGCCATTGGGGTACGCGTGTGATGAACGACGACGCGACACGGACGAGCGAGTTGGTCGAGCGTATCCTCGAGGATGCTCGCGGCGAGGCGCAGCAGATCCGCGACGACGCGAAGCGCTCGGTCGACGAGCGCCGGAAAACGCTTGAGCGCAGGCTCGCACAGATCGATTCGGAGGCGGACCAGCGCATCGCCTCCGAAGACGAGCGCCTCGAGAAGCAGGCCGATTCGGCCATCGCGCTCGCCGAGAGTCGCGCGCGTCTCGAGACCGAGGACCGCGTCTACCGCGCCGCGTACGCGGCCACCCGCGAGCGGCTGCGCGAGATGCGTTCGCAGGACGACTACGGCGAGATCGTTCGCGGGTGGATCGTGGAGGCGGCTGAGGGACTGGGAGTCGACCGGGTAATCGTCTCGGCGCCCGAGGCCGATCGAGCGACCGCCGTGAGCGTGCTGCCGGAGGCCGAGCAACGTCTACGCCAACGGACCGGACGCGAGGTCTCGCTCGAGATCGACGTGGAGAGCGATCCCGGCGGGCAGGGCGTCGTGCTCCGCGATGAGACCGGCCGCCTCGCGTTCAGCAACCTCGTCGACGACCGCCTGAGGCGCCTGCACGGCGAGGCGCAGCGGATCGTCTACGAGGATGCGGTGCGCGCGCTCGAGTCGGCCGCCGGCGAGCCGGACGGAGGCGAAGACGATGGCTGAACGAATCATCGGTACGATCAGACGGGTCAACGGGCCGGTCGTCGAGGTCGCAGGCGTGACCGACGCGATGATGATGGAGCTCGTTCACGTGGGCAATGCCCGGCTGACCGGCGAGGTCGTCAAGCTCGCCGGAGGCGGGGCGACGGTCCAGGTCTACGAGGACACCACCGGCGTGACGCCGGGAGAGGATGTCGCCGGCAGCGGGATGCCGCTCGGTGTCGAGCTGGGCCCGGGGCTCATCGGCACGATCTACGACGGGATCCAGCGTCCGCTCGAGCGGCTGCGCGAGCACTCGCCGGTGTTCATCGAGCGGGGGCTCGAGATCGAGCCGCTGGACCTCACGAAGCGGTGGCGCTTCGTACCGTCGCTCCGCGAGGGCGAGACCGTCGAGCGGGGCGACATCGTGGGCACGGTGCAGGAGACGCCCCAGATCGAGCATCGCGTCATGGTGCCCGAGGGCGTCTCGGGCCGGATCGCCTCGATCGCCGCCGAGGGCGAGTACACGATCGATGAGACCGTCGCCGTGGTCGAGGACGCCGACGGCGAGCGGCGCGAGCTCTCGATGCGCCAGCGGTGGCCCATCCGCGTCCCTCGCCCTTCGGCGGGGCGGCTGCGGGTGGAGGAGCCGCTGGTGACCGGGCAGCGCGTGATCGACACGCTGTTCCCGCTCGGCAAGGGCGGCGCCGTCGCGATCCCCGGCGGCTTCGGTACCGGGAAGACGATGACGCAGCACGCGATCGCGAAGTGGTGCGACGCGGACATCATCGTTTACATTGGCTGCGGCGAGCGCGGCAACGAGATGACCGACGTGCTCACCGACTTCCCCGAGCTCGTCGATCCGCGCACCGGGCACAGCCTCATGGAGCGCACGATCCTCATCGCGAATACGTCGAACATGCCGGTCTCCGCGCGCGAGGCGAGCATCTACACCGGCATCACGCTCGCCGAGTACTACCGCGACCAGGGCTACGACGTGGCGGTCATGGCCGATTCGACGAGCCGATGGGCGGAGGCGCTGCGCGAGCTCTCGGGTCGCATGGAGGAGATGCCGGCCGAAGAGGGGTTCCCGGCGTACCTGCCCACGCGCGTCGCGCAGTTCTACGAGCGGGCCGGCAGCATGGAGAGCTACGGGGGGCGTCACGGCTCGGTCAGTATCATCGGCGCGGTCTCCCCCCCCGGCGGCGACTTCTCCGAGCCGGTCACGCAGCACACGAAGCGTTTCGTGCGTTGTTTCTGGGCGCTCGACCGCCAACTCGCGAACGCGCGACACTACCCGGCGATCGGCTGGCTGGACAGCTACAGCGAGTATCTGCCCGACCTGCGCGCGTGGTGGGAGGAGCACGCCGGGCGCAGCTGGAGCGACGATCGCACCGAGATCATGGAGCTCCTCAACCGCGAGGTGCGCCTTCAGCAGGTGGTCAAGCTCGTCGGTCCCGACGCGCTTCCCGACAGTCAGCGCTTCGTGATCGAGGTATGCACCCTCTTCAAGAACGCGTTCCTCCAGCAGAACGCCTTCGACGACGTGGACCGCTACTCCACCGTGGAGAAGCAGGTGCGCATGCTCGCGCTCGTGCTCACCTACTGGCGGCGCGGTGCGGAGGCGATCAGGAACGGCGTGACGCTCGTGAAGCTCCGCCGCATGAAGGTGCTCTCCGACATCGCGCGGATGAAGTTCACGATCGCCAACGACGAGATCGAGAAGATCGACCGGCTACAGGCGAGCCTCGAGCGGTCGATCGAGAAACTGGAGTCTGTGTATGCATGACGAGAGCAACCTCACCGCCGGCCGGGAGTACGTCGGCGTCGACCAGATCGACGGGCCGTTGCTCTTCGTGCGCCGGACGCACCCGGTGGGCTACCGCGACCTCGTCGAGTGCGCGGACCCCTCCGGCCACGTACGGCAGGGGATGGTGCTCGACACCGCCGACGACGCGGTCGTGGTCCAGGTCTTCGAGGGCACGAACGGGCTCACGATGCCGGGAACCCGGGTGCGGTTCACCGGGGAGCCCATCACGCTCGCGGTGAGCGAGCGGATGCTCGGGCGTGTGTTCAGCGGACTCGGCGCGCCGCGGGACGGGGGGCCGCCCGCGGTGGGCGGAGAGCGTCCGGTGAACGGGCTTCCCATCAACCCGACCTCGCGTCGTTACCCGCGCGACTTCATCCAGACCGGGCTCTCGGCGATCGACGGGATGAATACGCTCATCCGGGGGCAGAAGCTGCCCATCTTCAGCGGGAACGGGCTGCCGCACAACCGGGTCGCCGCGCAGATCGCGCGGCAGGCGAAGATCCAGGGAGGCGCGAGCGAGTTCGCCGTCGTCTTCGCCGCGATGGGCGTCAAGCACGACGTGGCGCAGTTCTTCGTCCGCTCGTTCGAGGAGTCGGGCGTCAACGAGAACGTCGCGCTCTTCCTCTCGCTCGCCGACGAGCCGTCGATCGAGCGGCTCATCACCCCGCGTAGCGCGCTCACGCTCGCCGAGCACCTCGCCTTCGAACGGGACATGCACGTGCTCGTCATCATGACCGACATGACGAACTACTGCGAGTCGCTGCGCGAGGTCTCCACGCTGCGCGGCGAGATCCCGTCGCGGAAGGGCTACCCCGGCTACCTCTACTCCGACCTCGCCGAGATCTACGAGCGCTCCGGGATGATCGCCGGCTCGTCGGGGTCGATCACGCAGCTGCCCATCCTCACGATGCCGAACGACGACATCTCGCACCCCGTGCCCGACCTCACCGGCTACATCACCGAGGGGCAGATCGTCTTCGATCGCGAGATGCACAACCGCGGGATCTACCCGCCCATCGCCGGGCTCCCGTCGCTCTCGCGGCTGATGAAGGACGGCATCGGCGCGGACCGCACGCGCGAAGACCATCCCCACCTTGCCAGTCAGCTCTTCGCCTCGTACAGTCACGTGAAGGACGTCCGCAACCTCGCCTCGGTCATCGGCGAGGAGGAGCTCACCCCGCTCGACGCGCAGTACATGGAGTTCGGCGAGGCGTTCGAGCGTGGCTTTCTCAGCCAGGACGACCACGACGAGCGGACGATCGAGGAGACGCTCGCGCTCGGCTGGCGTGCGCTCGAGAAGCTGCCGGTCGAGGAGCTGCACCGGCTCACCGAGGAGGAGGTCGAGGAGTACTATGGCCGCACGTAACGTCGCGCCCACAAAGACGAACCTCATGAGCATACGAGGTGAGCTCGACCTCGCGCGGCAGGGCTACGACCTCCTCGACCAGAAGCGCAATATCCTCGTGATCGAGCTCCTCTCGCTCGTCGACCAGGCGGTCGACTACGAGGGGCGGGTCAACCGTGCGCTCGACGAGGCGTACCGGAGCCTCGAACAGGCGGTCCTCGCCGATGGTCGGCTGCGAGTGCTCCATCTCTCGAGCGCGGTGAACGTGGGCGCTTCGATCGACCTGGCACGTCGCAAGGTCATGGGCGTACGCCTGCCGGTGGTGTCGACCGACTTCACCGAGCACCCCCCGTACTTCAGCCCCACCGACAACAGCTTCTGGATCGACGAGGCGATCGAGTCGTTCAAGGAAGTGCTGAACCTCATCGGCCATCTCGCGGAGCTCAAGGTTTCGATCGTACGGCTCGCGCGCGACGTCCGCCGGACGATCCGGAAGGTGAACGCGCTCGAGAAGATCGCAATCCCGGAGCTCGAGGAGACGGTCGCCACGATCGAGGAACGGCTCGAGGAGAACGAGCGCGAGATGTTCGTGCTCATGAAGATGGTCAAGTCGCGTCTCGAGAAGAAGGAGGGTCGACATGCCTGATCTCGTTGAGCGTGTGCTCGTCCTCGTCGATGGCTCGGAGGAGTCGCTGACGGCGAGCGAGTACGCCATTCTGCTCGCGAAGCGGGTTGACGCCCGCCTCTATGCCTGTTACGTGATCAATACGCGCGCGCTGCAGGACCTCGTGCGCTCCCGGATCTTCCTCGAGACCGAGGAGCGCGAGTACTCGCACGACCTCGAGGCCGACGCCGACCGGTACCTCAACCACGTCAGCCGCTCGGCGGATCAGAAGGGCGTCGACGTCACGTGCATCAAGCGCAGCGGCAACGTCCACGCCGAGCTCGTCGAGGTGATCGACGAGGAGGAGATCGATCTCCTGGTTATGGGCGAGCTCGCGCGCGTGCGCAGCCGTCGCGACGAGTTCTACGACGAGAGCGAGCGCGCGATGCGTAGCGCGCGATGCTCGGTCCTCATCGTGAAGGACCCCGAACGCGTGGACGAGCTGTTCGAGAACGAATGACACGGAGGAAGCGAAGATGAGCCTTTCCGATCTGATCCGGCCCGAGGTGGTCAAGGTGCCGATTGTCGCGCACGCCAAGAGCGAGGTCATCGGCGAGCTGCTCGACGTCCTCGCCGACGCGGACAAGCTGGCCGGAGACCGCGACCGGGCGATGAACGCGCTGCTCGAGCGCGAGAGCCTCGGCAGCACCGGTCTCGAGAGCGGAATCGCCGTGCCGCACGCGAAGACCGACGCGGTGCGCCGCCTGACGCTCGCGATCGGCATCGCGCCGGAGGGGATCGACTTCGACTCCGCCGACGGTGAACCGTCGAAGATCTTCTTCCTCATGCTCGCGCCGCCCGACCAGTCGGGGCCGCACATCGAGGCGCTCGCCGAGATCGCACGGCTCGCCCGCGCGCCGAGCTTTCTCAAGGCGCTCTCCCGCGTTGAGAGCCCGCAGGAGGTCGTCGACCTCCTCAACGAGTAGCCGTGCCGATGCGGCGGCAGCGACCGTGATAGGATGCACTCCATGAAGAGCTTCGCGGTACTCACAGCATCCGGAGCAGACCGGGTGGGAATCGTCGACGACGTATCGAGCGCGCTGCTCGAGGCGGGGTGCAACATCGAGGAGAGCAAGATGTCGGTGCTCGGCGGAGAGTTCGCGCTCATCGTGCTCGTCTCCGGGCCAGAGGCAGGCATCGCGGCGCTGCTCGACGGGGTCGAGGCGCTCGGCGAGCGCGTGGGGCTCGAGCTCTCCGGCCGCCGAACGGCGCCCCACACGGCGAACCCGAAGGGCCGCCCCTACCGGATCGAGTGCGTCTCGCTCGATACTCCCGGGATCGTGCACTCGGTCACCGGGCTCCTGCGCCGGCGCGGCGTCAACGTAGACGAGCTCGAGACCGAGACCACCGGCGCGCCGTTCACCGGGGCGCCCATGTTCCAGATGCGTATCACCGCGATCGTTCCCGGGGACGTTTCGATGGCCGATCTGCGCGACGAGCTCGCGCACGTCGCCTCGACGCAGGACCTCGACATCTCGATCCGCCCGATCGTCGCCGGCGCAGAGGAGTAGGCGCGCCGCTGCGCCTACCGCAGCAGCACGCCGAGCACGAGCCGGTCCTCGCCGGGCGGCAGGTCGCGGTAGCGGCTGCCCGCCTCGCTGTCGAGGAAGGCGGCGTTCAGCTCTTCGATTCCGCGGTTGATCTCGTCCATGTTGATGCGTCCCTCTTGGTCGAAGAACCGCGACGCACCCTCGTCGCCGAGCGTGGTGAAGTTGAGATCGCACCAGAGGTCGGTGTACTGCGGGTGTTCGGGCGCGACCTCGCGGCCGTGCAGATCGTACTCGTAGACCCGATACGCGAGCGGAAGCCCGTGCGTGCGGCAGATGATCGGGCGCCCGCCGTAGACGGTGCACTCGCCCGATCGGCCGAGGAAGGCGCACCGGCGCCTCGGACCGGGAGGCGGACCGCCGAGCCGCTCGCGCGCCGGCATCCCGTTCTCGGCGGTCCACAGCCGCAGCGCCTCGAGCTCGATTGGAAGCACGGTGATCTCGTCGCAGCAGTAGTAGCATCCGCGCCGGCAGCGGAGGTGCTCGTCGTAGCGGTCGAAGAGGCGAGCGGCACGCTCGCTCACGTCGGTACGCAAGCCCAGGTACTTCTCGAGGGGGTGTCGGTCAGCCATGGCTCAATGTCCGGCCGAGAGCAGCCCCGTAGCCGCTACGACCAGCACGACCACTTCGATCAGCGCGATGAGCGCATACGCACGCTCGTCGTGCCTGAGGTAGAGCACGACCGTCACCGCGAGAAGAATCATCGCGCCGGCCGGAAAGATCACCAGGGCGGCGAAGACGATCATGCGGCCCTCGCCGAGCGATTCGAGCCAGGCCCAGCCGAGCTCGCGACTCGTCGCCTGCGCGTACTCGGCCGCGCCGAGGTGCCAGAGCTCGGGTACCTCTGAGACAGGAATGCGCGACGGGAGCAAGCCGGCTGCGTAGACGACGAACATCGCGAACAGCAGCCCCAGGCCAATGCGCACGAGCCAGACCAGCATGGATGCAAAACTCTGCTGGACGGGCTCGATCCGCGGAACGCCTCCGGTGCCATCGTTCATGAGAGTACCCCCCCGAGACCGGCGACGAGCGAGCGTGCGCCCGCTACCGCCAGGATGGAAATTACGATCCAGCGAATCGCCGTGGCCTTCACGCGCGGGAGAAGCTGCGCGCCGATGCGCGTGCCGAGCATCATGCCGGCCACCGACGGCACGGCGACCAGGGGCAACACCGCCCCTCCGTTGAGGTAGACCCAGGCTGCGGCGGTGTCATTGAGCGTGAGGATGAACCCGCTCGTCGCGACCGCCACCTTGATCGGGGCGCCAAGGAGCAGGTTGAGCGCCGGGACGTTCGCCCAGCCGGCCCCGAGCCCGAACATGCCGGCGAGCATGCCGATCAGGACGAAACCGCCAAGCGCGACCGGAGTCCGGTGAACCTTCCAGCTGACCACCCGTCCCAGGCTCTCGTCGAAGAAGGTTCCGCGGATACCGAGCGACGTCGCCAGGGGATCGGATTGCTCGACCTCCGGAAACTCCGATCGTTTCGAGACGAGCATCAGAACCACGATCCCCAGGATCGCGATGCCCAGCATGCCTTCCACGATGCCGGTGGGCAGGGCGAGTCCCAGAAAGGCGCCGGCGACCGAGCCGATCGATCCGAGGAGCGCCATGGGCAGTCCCAGCCGCATGCTGGCCATTCCGCCGCGCAGCAGCCGAGGCCCGGCCGAAAGCGCCCCGCACAGCGCGACCATGAGCCCCGCCCCGCGAACGAAATCGAAATGGAACGGGAAGACCGCCGAGACGATCGGGACGAAGAGCACCCCGCCGCCGACTCCGCCGATCACGGCGACCACGCCGAGCGCCGCGGTGAACCCGAACAGCAGGAGGGCCCACCCCCACCACGGAAGCTGCGCCTGGATGAGGCCTGTGGTGACCGCCTCGCCCGCGGCTGCGCTGAGGTCCGCGGACACCGTGCCGGAATCCGCGAGGGTCGGCGTGAGAGCCAGGGCCACGAGGAGGGCTGATAGCAGGAACCGTTTCACGTTTGGCAACCTTACGGGTCCGGCCCTTGCGTGTCAAATGAGAGAGGCCGAGCGGTCGACGCGCACCACGACCCGGCATGCGGCGTCCCGACCGTCTTGCACGAGTGCGACGCCTCGACTATCCTGTGGGTATGTCGGACACCGTGCAGTCCCTCCAGCTCGTGACGTTCCAGCTCGGCGACGAGCAGTACGGGATCGACATCATGGATGTCGAGGGGATCGTCAAGATCGAAGACGTCCGCCCGATCCCGAACGCGCCCGCCTACGTCGAGGGTATCTTCAACCTCCGCGGTGAGATCATCCCCGTGATCAACCTCCATCGGCGGTTCCATATCAAGCACGCCCAGCTCACCGAGGAGGATCAGCTGCTCAGCGGATTCGTGATCATCAACATCGACGGGCGGCACCTTGCGGTCATGATCGACAAGGTCGCCCGCGTCGTGACGATCTCCTCGGACCAGATCCAGCCTCCGCCGCAGGTGATCTCCGGTATCGGCACCGAGTACATTCAGGGCGTGGTGAGCGAGGAGGATCGTTACCTGATCATTCTCGACATCGACCGCCTCTTCAATCGCAAGGAACTCCAGCAACTCGAACGGATTCAACGGTAAGCGAATGGTCAACGTCTCTCGTCCCAGTATCCGGCGTCGTGACATGGACGCCGTGCTCAGCTGTATGGTGACCGACAGCCTCGGTCCCGGATCGCTCTCTAACCAGCTCGCCGGCGCGGTCGGCGACTACCTCGGTCTCGCCGGCGGCATCGCGCTGCGCGAGCGCGCGCGCGCCTTCGCGATTGCTGTCGATTTGCTCGGTCTCGATCCGGGTAGTCGGGTCCTGCTCGACCCGCTCGTACCGCACGTCTATCACGCGGTGCTGCACGAGCTCGGCCTCGTGCCGGTGTACGTCGACGTCAGCGACGACTCGTTCTGCATCGACGCCGAGCGCGTCGATGCGTACATCGAGACCACGCGCGGGACCGAGGCCGAGCCGGCGGCGATCGTCACGCACACCACGCTCGGCTTCGTGCCGGCGATGGAAGCGATCGCGGCGCTCGGAGTGCCGGTCATCGAGGACGTATCCGAGGGAATCGGCGCGAACACCGGAGAGGAACGCGTGGGTCGCTTCGGACGATTCGTGATCGTGGGCATGGAGCCGGAGGACGTGATCACCGCCGGCGGCGGTACCTTGCTGCTCGCCGCCTCGAAGAGCGACCGCGCCGCGCTGCGCCGGCGGGTCGAAGAGCTCTCGGCGGACGCGCTGCTGCCGGATATGAACGCGGCGCTCGGCCTCACGCAGATACGCGAAATCGAGAGGTTCGTCGCGCGTCGCGCGGAGATCGCCGGAGTGTACGCGCGGGCGCTGATGCGTGGGCGTCATCGCGCGCCCGTTCAGCCGGGGGACGCGCAGAACGTCTACCTGAGCTTTCCGGTGCTCGTCGAGGGCAGCGTCTCCGACGTGGTGACGTACGCGAAGAAGAAGGGCGTGGAGGCGCAGCAGGCGTTCTCCGCGGTCATGCTCGCGCGGTACGGGCTGACCGACCGGCAGATCCCCGATCGGGTCGAGCTCGGGCGTGCCGAGGGCGACGCGGCACCCGGCGCTACCGCCGCGGAGCGCGAAGCAGGCCCGACGAGCGGTGCCACCGGCCCCGGGCCTGCGACGGTCACGGCGGGCGTCCACGCGGCGGCGGGACCCGATCCGAGCGCACCCGCCGGAGCGTCGATCCTCGCCGCCGACCCGCCGACGGTGGCCGAGGCCGATTTCCCGGTGGCGCGGTCGTTGCTCCTGCGCTGCCTCGTATTTCCCCTCTACCCGTCGCTCACCGCGAAGGAGATCGCGACGATCGAGCGGGTGCTGACGAC
>CAYWJH010000044.1:16031-23827 GCA_964458555.1 uncultured Spirochaetaceae bacterium
TCTACCCGTCGCTCACCGCGAAGGAGATCGCGACGATCGAGCGGGTGCTGACGACGCTTCCGTAGAAGGCCCATGCATCGCGACGCTTCGCTCGCGGCGACGCTTCGCTCGCGGCGACGCTTCGTTGCGAAGCTTTACAGCGTTTTGGGGCGTGGGTATAGTAGGTTGCAAAGGATGCCCGCCTTGACCCGGTCCGTTCGCAGCGTACTCATCATCGCAAATCTCCACAAAGACCGAGCTGACGAGGTCGCCGAAGCCATGCGCGACGAGCTCGTCGACGAGGGCATCTCCGCGGTCGTGTTTCAGTTCCGCGGCAAGCCGGCGCCTCCGCCGACCGACCACTACGATCTGTGCTTCTCGCTCGGGGGCGACGGTACGGTGCTCTTCGCCTCGCGCGTGCTCTCGCAGCGCCCCATTCCCATTATCGGGGTGAACATGGGCGACTTCGGCTTTCTCACCGAGATCACCGAGGAGGAGTGGCGCGAAGCGTTCGAGGACTACCGCGCCGGACGCCTCGAGATCGCCGACCGGATCCTGCAGGACGTCACCGTCGAGCGCGCCGGCGAGGAGATCGCGAGTTTCATCGGACTCAACGACACGGTGATCTCGGCGGCGGGTATCGCGAAGATCATCCGCCTCTCGGTCGGCCTCGGCGAGATGAGTCTGGGCAATTACCGTGCCGACGGCATCATCGTCGCCACCCCGACCGGCTCGACGGCGCACAGCGCCGCCGCCGGCGGGCCCATTCTCGATCCCCGAATGGACGCGATGGTGATCAACCCCATCTGCCCGTTTACACTGTCGCACCGGCCCATCGTCGTTCCCGGGACCGAGACCGTGACGATCGCCGTCGAGGAGCAGCAGCGGACGGAGGTCCTGATGACCGTCGACGGGCAGCTCGTGTTCCCGCTCGAAGCCGGCGATCGTGTGATCGTGCGTCGCAGCGACGCGTGCGCCCGGATCGTGCGCGCGAGACGTCGCAGCTTCTACGACGTGCTGCGGAGCAAGCTCAACTGGTCGGGTGGTCCGGAGCCGGACGAGCCGATCGGTCCCGCCGGGGCGCGCGATGTGGAGGAAGCCGATGCTTGAAGAGCTGTCCATCCAGAATTTCGCGCTCATCGACCGGCTCACCGTTCGCTTCGCGGACGGGATGAACGTGCTCTCCGGCGAGACCGGCGCGGGAAAGTCGATCCTCGTCGGCTCGCTGTCCCTGCTGCACGGCGCCCGGGGAGATACCGGCACCATCCGGTCCGGGACCGAAGAGGCACGGGTCTCGGGGACGTTTCAGATCGGTGAAAACGCGAACGCCCTCGCGTGGCTCGAGGCACACGGCATCGACGGCGAGGACGGGACGCTCATCATCAGGCGTACCGTGAAGCGCTCCGGTCGCGGCGCGATCTACGTCCAGTCGACACCGGTCACGCGGCGCGATCTCCAGGAGCTCGCCGACCTCGTATTCGATATCCACGGTCAGCACGAGCACCAGTCGCTCATGGGCGAGGACAGCCATCGGACCGTGCTCGACCGCTTCGGTGGTCTCGAACCGATGGCCGCGGACCTCGCCACGCGCTTCTCCGAGCTCTCGGCGCTGCGCAAGCGGTTCGAGCACATGGAGGCGAACGAGCGACAGCGGCTGCGCGAGATGGACATCCTGCAGTTCGCGGTCTCGGAGATCGACGAGGCGAAGCTGCGTCCCGGCGAGGAAGAGGAGCTCGACGGCGAGCGCCGCATGCTCAGTCAGCACGAGAAGCTGTTTTCGGCGCTCGACGAAATCTACGACTCGGTGGCGGAAAACAGGGGCGGGGCGCTCTCGCAGCTACGCACCGCGCGCGGTGCGATGGAGACCGCCACGTCGATCGATGAGCGGCTCGCCGACGCGGCACGCCGTCTCGAGGACCTGTTTTTCGAGCTCGAGGATGTGGGCGAGGTCGTGCGCGATCATCGCAACAGCATCGAGTTTACCCCGGAGCGACTCGGCCAGGTCGAGGATCGCCTCGCGCTCATCCACAGGCTCGAGAAGAAGTACGGCTCGACCATCGAAGAGGTGCTCGCCTATTACGAGGAGGCGTCTGCGCAACTCGCGGGATTCGAGACCTGGGAAGAGGACAAGGAGAAGCTGCGGGCCGAGATCCGCGAACGCGAGCAGGCGGTGCTCAAGCTCGCCGGAGAGCTCTCGGCGAAGCGCAAGGAGGCGGCCTCCCGGCTCGCCGAGCGCATCCTCGCGAGTATCCGGGTGCTCGGGATGCCCAAGACGAAGTTCGAGGTCTCCGTCACGCCTCGTACCGGGGAAAACGGACGTTCGAGCTGCGGGCCGCATGGGATCGACGTCGTGCGATTCGTCATCTCGCCGAATCCCGGAGAGCCGCTCAAGCCGCTATCCGAGATCGCCTCCGGGGGCGAGCTCTCGCGCGTGATGCTCGCGATCAAGTCGGCGCTCGCCGGCGACGACCCGATCGGATGCATGGTGTTCGACGAGATCGACACCGGGATCGGAGGGGAGGTCGCGGTCGCCGTCGGAGAGCACCTGCACGACCTCGGTACTCGCAGGCAGATCCTCTGCATCACCCACCTCGCGTCGATTGCCGCTCGCGCCGATCATCATATCAAGGTTCACAAGCTCGAACGCAGCGGTCGCACCGTCACCGATGTGACGACGGTCAGAGGCGACGAACGCGTCGACGAGATCGCGCGCATGCTCGCCGGCGACCGCACGGGCGCCGCGTCGCGGCACCACGCCGAAGAGCTGCTCGGCAAGTACCACCTGTCAGGAGAGACGCATGGGTAAGATCTCCGCGGAGGCGAAACAGCGCTACTCCGACCGGGTGAAGGAGTACAAACAGCAGATCGAGGCGCTGCAGAAGCGGGAGAAGACCGTCCTCGAGGACATCCAGAAAGGGGCGAGCGGAGCCGGCTATAAGCGCGTCTCGCTCGCCGAGCAGCGGCTGAACATGGCATCGCTCTATCTGCTCCTGAACCGGATCTCGCTCAGCATGCTCAGCTTCAAGAACGACAATTTCGTCCGCGAAGCCCACCGCTGTTGCTACCAGAGCCTGATCTACCTCGAGGAGGTAGTGACGGATCTGCTCGATGCACCGTTTTCGGAGTACGCGGAGCAGCTCGAGGCGATCGAGGCGCTTCCGGAAGCGAGGCGGTACGCGCTCGTGCGCAAGCTCGGCTTCACGATCCAGTCGGTCTCGGACGATTTCGGGGCGAACACGAAGTGGCGCTGGTCGTTCGTCGAGCTCGAGGGACGGCTCGCCACGATCGCGAAGAACGTCGTCAACCTGCGCACCGTGATCTCCGAGCTCGACCCGCGCGTGGAGGGATACCAGCAGCGCGTCGAGCACCTCAGACTCGTGAAGGAGCTCCTGCAGAAGTCCGCCGACCGCTTCCTCGAGCGCTACACGCTCGCGACTTCGCGCATCGACGACTTCAAGCAGGCGATCAACTACCTGCAGGCGCTCAAGCGGTTGCATGCGATCCTCGGGGAGCCCGACCAGGCCGATCAGGTCAAGCGCAAGGCAGATGTGTGGAAGAGCCGCATGGAGGACGAGGAAAAGCGGGCCGAGAAGGGTGGGCGATCGTCGTAGCCGGGCGCGTGGCGGTGCTGCGACCGCGGAGGCCGATCAGTCGACCGGGCGGTCGCGGAGCTCGTGCAGCGCGTCGAAGGGCAGGATCTCCTCCACGGTGTGCGTCTCCTCGTTTCCGTCGCGGTCGACGAAGACGACCTCCGCGCTCGGATCCATGAACTCGCTCATGACCTGCCGGCACGCCCCGCACGGCGAAATGGGATAGTCGGCGTCCGGCGAGTAGACCGCGATGGCCGTGAACGCCGAGTGGCCCGCGGTGACCGCGGAGACGATGGCGCTTCGCTCGGCGCAGATGCCCAGCCCGTACGATCGGTTCTCGACGTTGACGCCCTGAAAGACCGTGCCGTCGGCCGCCATCAGCGCCGCCCCGACCCGGAAGCGTGAGTAGGGGGCGTAGCTACGCTGCGCGGCCTCGCGTGCGGCGTCGATCATCTGTGTCTTCGTCGTCTGGTCCATGGTTACGTCCCCTCTTCGTTGACAGCGCTTCTTTCGATGGTATAGCATTTGCCCCGCCTTGAGAAACAGCGAGCCGGCCTCATGAAGCTAACTGCACGACGTATTCTCTTCGCCCTGTTGCTCGTCTGTGTCTACATCCTCTGGCACCCTGAACCCACGCGGGAGGAGCTCGTCGTAGACGCGGTCTGGGCCATCCGCCCCGAGTTTGCCCGGGTTGACGGTCCCGATCCGGCGGCGGACGCCGTCTTGCCTATTCGGGTCGCCGACACCTTCGCCTACGTGGACCCGAGTGGCCGGGTCGTCTCGACCGGACGGGTCGCTCACGATGTGGCGCTCGCCGGCGACGCGTTCGTGAACTACGGACGGCTGCCTGGGCAGCTCGTCGTGCAGAGCCCGGCGGGCGAGTTTCTCGCATCGCTGCCGCTCTCGGGGCATCCACTCTTCGAGCACGACCGGCTCTTCGTCGTCTCCTCGGGCGGCGGGACGCTCTCCGAGTGGACGCGTGACGGCGCCGAGCGGTGGCGGATCGAGCTCGCTGCTCCGCTGACCGCGATCGCGGCGTCTGTGGGTCTTACGGGACTCGGACTCGCCGCCGGCGGCCCGGTTGCGCTCGACGATGCCGGAGAGCCGATCGATCTGCAGCGCGTATCGGTGGCGGTGGAGCCGACGGTCTACGCCGTCGACGTGTCCGACGAGCCGGACCGATTCGCCGCCATAACCGGCGCTCGCGCGCAGGCGCGCGACCGGCAGGATGCGCTACCCGCCACCGTGACGCTCTACGAGCTCGCGCAGGGACGCGGTGTGCCGGTCGTCCGCCGGTCGATCGGCCGAACCGGCGGGGCCGCGCCGGTCGTCCGGCTGTTCGACGCAGGGCAGACGCTCGCCTACACGACGTGGACCGACGCCCCGGAGTTCGTCGTGCTCGACGTGGGTTCGGGAGACGAATCGCGGATCGAGCTTCGGTACCCGGCGGTCGACGCGGTAGAGATGGGCTCGCCGCGTCTGACGGCGGTTCTTACCGTCGGTACGCGCCGGGATCCCGCGCGCGGCTTTGCCCGGCCGGCTGAGCTCGCGCTCGTTTCGTCGGCCGGCAGCGTGCCGGTCCGTGCGGGATGGGCGAGCGACGCTACGTCGATTGCCGTACACGCTGATCTGCTGACGGTGCACGTCGACGATCGCGTGCTCGGCGTGCGATTGGGGGTTCGCTGATGCGTGCCCGCGCGGTCCGCGTGCTCGTCGCGGCGATCCTTTTCTCCGCAGGGGCGGTCGCGCTGCCCGGGTGGCAATGGCCGGTGCCCGAGCCGGCGATCTCGCGGACGTTCGGCCAGGACGCCGGCGGATACCTGCTGCGTGGCGTCGAGCTCACCGGCGGTGCGCAGCCGGTCTTCCCCGTCGAAGCGGGCGTCGTGGTCGTCTCGCACCGCGCTCGAAGCGGCGTACCCTCGGGACTCGGCTCGTTCGTCGTCGTCGAGCACGATCAGGCCTTCCGGTCGATATACGCGCATCTCGACGCGGCGGTTCTGCCGGAAGTGGGTCAGCGTGTGGACGTGGACGCGCAGATCGGGACGGTGGGCGAGAGCGGACTCGTGCCGGGGCGGGCGTTGCGCCTCTACGTCATCGACCTCGAGACCGGCTCGTACGTGAACCCGCTGTTGCTTCTGCCCGACCTCGCCGACACCGTCGCCCCTGCGGTCGAGGCGGTCTACGCGCGCGACGCCGCGTCGCTCTACGATCTCGGGCAGGCGAGCACGCTCCCCCCTGGATCGTACGAAATGACCGCGGCGATTGCCGATCGCGTCTCCGCCGACCGGGGCGGAGAGGCGGTGGCGCCGTACGCGATCCGCGTGTTCGTCGGGGGACAGGAGACGTTCGCCGTCGTCATGGACCGGATCGTCGTCGATCACGAGACCACGGAGATCGAGCCGGGACGGGTAAGCGCGGAGGCGCTCTACGGCGTCCCGGGGCTCGTTCACCTGGGGACGCTGACCGTGAGCGCCCGCCGGACCGACATCGAAATCGTGACGCTCGACTTCGCCGGCAACGAGTCGAGCTGGAACCACACTATCAGCGGGAGCACGACACCGGATGAAGACGTTCAGTAAGCGACCCGGAGCCGACGAAACGCACACGCACGTAACCTGCGCCGTCTGCGGCGCCGACTGCCCCCGCGACCACTGGCGCTGCGATGGCTTCTCGTTCGTACGTTGCTGCTCGTGCGGTCACGTCTATCAGAATCCGCAACCCGACCCGAACGACCTGATCGACCGGTACGACGAAGAGTACGCGAGCTACGAGGTCGAAAACTCGCAGAACTTTCTCGATCTCATGCTGAGGGGCCTCGACGACGTCTCGTTCTTCTCGCGCATCGAGGCCGACGGTACCGACCGGTCGCTCCTGGACATCGGGTGCGCGACGGGCACGCTCCTCGAGCACGTGGCGAGCCGTGGCTACCGTGTGCAGGGCGTGGAGGTGTGCGAGCCGGCGGCCCGCTACGGGACCGAGCATCGCGGGGTGCCCATCGCGGTCGGCACGCTCGACGAGGTCGATCTGGGCGGGCGTCGCTTCGGTGCGGCGCATTTTTCGCACGTGATCGAGCACGTACCCGATCCCCGCGCCTTCCTGCGCGAAGTCCGCGAGACGCTCCTGCCCGATGGCTACATGGTGCTCGTGACGCCGAACACCGCCGCGCTGCAGGCGAGGCTCTTCGGCCCGAGCTGGCGGAGCGCGATCGCCGACCACGTGCATCTGTTCAACCGCCGCAACCTGGAGCGCATCCTCGACGAGGAAGGATTCGAGGTGGAGGCGGTACAGACCTGGGGCGGTCTGGGGGTCGGCGTGGCTCCCGGATGGATCAAACGACCGGTCGACCGGCTCGCGAAGCGTTTCGGTTTCGGCGACGTGGTTCTCGTCCTTTCCCGCAGGCGCGAATGAGCTCCGTGAGGTCGAGAAGGCCGATTCTTGACATGCCGCCGCGCACTCCCTATGGTTCAGGTGGTGAACAGGTGGACCCTGTCGGACGCATCCTTCGAAGCTCTGCTGCGACTGGCCGACAACTACGGCGCGGATGTACCGGAGAATGTGACGAGGGATGAGCTCGAGGAGATCGTGGAGGATGCCGCCGACGAGTGGCGCCTCGAGCACAGGCGGGCGAACAATCATCCCGTGCGGGTGGAGGAGACGAAGTACGACATCCAGGCGACCGGCGAGCTGGAGCATCGGGCGGACGAAGAGGTCGAGCTGCCCGAAAGCTACAACGAGACGACGGTCGTGCTGATGCTCCGCGACCCGAGCTGGGCGTTCGCGTACTGGGACCTTCGGGAGAGCGATCTGGTGGAGTTCCAGCGCTCGGATACGTTCGAGGGCCTGGTGCTGCGCGTCTACAGCATGGATGAGGCGGATACAGCGCTGGAGTCGGCGCGTCAGCGGTTCGATATACCGGTGACGCTGCTCGACGGCCGCTGGTACATCAACCTGCCGGACCAGGAGACGGTCTATCGGCTCGCGCTGGTCGCGCTGATCGACGGCGGAGAGCGCGAGCTCGCGGTCTCCAACGCGATTGCGGTCCCGCGCGGCATGATGGCCGAAACGCAGCCGACCGGCGACGAACGTACCGGCGATGAGATCATCGCCCAGACGGGGATTCAGGATCTGGACCTGCCGGCGACGGCGCGGCGGATTCCGCAGCGAATTCTCGACCTCGTCGACGAGGACCTCCTGTTCAACTAGATTCGGAAGGTATATGACCGGCGG
>CAYWJH010000045.1:0-21217 GCA_964458555.1 uncultured Spirochaetaceae bacterium
CCGGTGCTGCACCCGAGGAGCACAACACCCGCTATGAGCAGCAGCAGCTTGGTCGTTGGCGTCATTCAGAGCTGAAATCTACCGATGCCGGTGCCCGCCGATCAATACACCGGTCGGGTTACGATCGCCTGGCCCGAGAGGCTGGGTATTACGGTCAGCCGACCGGCCGACGTATTCGCCCGCACGCCTGCGCTGCGCTCGAGATCGGCCGCCGGCGCGCCCCCCCGCGCGAGCTCGTGGACGTAGGCCGTTACGCCCTCGCACCCGTAGAACCCGAAGTCGTCGAAGACCACGACGCCTCCGGGAACCATCCGAGGCCATACCCACTCGAAGCAGTCCTTCGCGCTCTGGTAGACGTCCACGTCAATATGACAGAGCGCGAAGCGCACCTCGGCGATCTCTTCGCCTCGCTCCTCCGGGAAGACGCCGCTGACGAGCTCGACGTGCGGGACGCCGGCGCGCGCGAGCAACTGCCTGACCGCGTCGACCGAGGTGTTCGCGTGCTCGCCGCCCTTGTAGTACGTGTCGCGCGCGCCCGCCTTCACGACGCCGGCGAAGGTGTCGGCGAGGATGACGCGACGACCGGCGCCCGCGGGCACCTCGTCGCCAGCCGGCTCGCCCGGCGACGAGGAGGCGGTCCCGGCGAGCGCGCGGGCGATCACCGTCCCCGACCCACCCCGCCAGCTGCCGATCTCGAGCGCAGCGCCGGCGAGCCCGGGGCCCGCCGGCCCGCGATCGTCCACGCCCGCGGGAGCCGGCGAGAGCGGCCCCGGGTCCGGGCGCGAGCCGGCGATCTGGCGCGCGATGTACCACAGCGTCCACAACCGGTAGACGTCGACCATCGTATACTCGCGCACGAGCTCGTAGACCCGCATAAACTCGTCGTCGACGTCCCACGGGCGGTAGTTCGCGACCGGCTCCACCAGGCCGTAGCCGGGCGGATACGATCGACCTCTCTGCGCTCTGGTATTCGTGCGTGCCTGATCTGACATTGGCCCCTTCTTTTCCGATCGGTTGGCGCTATAGTACGGGACAGATGGCTCATGAGCAAACGACCGCATGGACTGCGCGGTGACACCAGCGGCGCTCGACGGTGTTGCATTCGGTGGAGGGACCATGCTTCTGCGAATGCGAACCATCATCGCGGCGCTCGCGCTCGTCGTGCTCGCCGGCGGCTGCGAGATCGTGCTGCTCGACACCGACGCGACGCGCACGCCCGACCCGCTCGACGATCCGGTCACCGACCCCGATCTGCTCGCGGTCGTCTCGCCGGCCGGTGGCAGCGTCGCCGCCGGCGAGCCGCTCACGATCCGCTGGGAGGGCAGCGCGCAGCCGGACGAAATCGACATCGACCTCTACCTCTCCGGCACGCCGCACACGCGCCTCGCGGCCTCGGTCTCGGACTCGGACGACTACACGTGGACGATCCCGACCGACTTCTTCGTCCACGCCGACGTCTTCGACGAGTATCAGATCGTCGTCAGCGGCTATCATCCCGACCAGGCGACCGGCGCGCTGCTGCTCGCCGCCTACTCGGTCCATTTTGCGATCCTGCCGAGCGCGAGCGGCGGCCTGAGCGACGTCACCGTGAGCCAGCGACTCGTCGACGTCACGGTGACCGACAACGGACAGGAGATCGACGACGACACGATCGACCTCTTCCTGAACGGCGTGGCTGTCGAGCTCTCGCACGTACTCGTCGGCGGAGAGGGAACGACGATTCCGCTCACGCTTCAGGCGGGCGAGAATGTCCTGGAGGTCTACGCGGTGAACGAGGGTAGCGCGCCGCCGAACACGGCGCTCCTCGAGGTCAGCCACGTCGTCGAAGGGCTTTCGGCGCAGGAGTGGCGGCTGCAGACCGGCGAGTTCGGGCGCTTGACGATCACCGCGCCGTAGCTCTTGCAGACGGCGGACCCGCGGGCTATCGTAGCGACAGGTGCAGTACTACGACGTGATCGTCACAGGCGCGGGACCCGCGGGCCTCTTCACGGCCGTCCATCTGGCCGATTCGCTGCGGGTGCTCGTCGTCGAGTCTCAACGCTTTCCGCCGGTCAAGCCGTGCGGCGAGATTCTCATCGACCACGGGTACCGGCTTGTGTCCGAGCTCGACCCGCCGCCCTCGGTGTTCCGCTCGCCGGAAACGATCACCATGCGCTTCGTCGCGCGCGACATCGACGCCCCGGCGACCGAGGTCGGCACCGCGCACACGATCGACCGGAAGGCGCTCTCCTTCTGGCTCGACGACCTGCTCACGCCGAACGTCGAGGTCGTCGAAGGCGTACGGTTCGTTCGGGCGGAGACCCGCGCCGGCGAGGTCGCGGTGACGCTCCGGCACCCCGGCGGCCGGATCGAGACGGTCGGCACCGCCCTGCTCGTCGGCGCCGACGGGTGTCTCTCCCGGGTGCGACGAAGCGCCTTCGGCACGGGCCTGAATACGGTTGACAGCATCCAGCATCTCTACCGGGCGCGCCGGCCTCCCGCGCATGCCGATTTCATCTTCGACCGCGAGCTCGCCCGCGACTACTACGTGTGGGCCTTTCCGCGCGGCGACGACGAGGTACTCGTAGGCTGCCCGCGCGACGGTGATCGCTATCGAACGGTGATGGAGTGGGCGCGCGGCGAGTACGCGATCACCGGCGCACCGCTTCGTAGCGAGCGCCATCCGATCGCGCGGATCCGCACGCTCGACGACATCGAGATCGGAAGCGGCCGCGTCCTGCTCGTCGGCGAGGCCGCCGGTCTCGTGAGCCCCGCGTCCGGCGAGGGGCTCTCGCTCGCCTTCGCGAGCGGCCGGGCCGCCGCGCGCGCGATCTCGGCTGACCCGAACAATCCGGTCCCCGCCTACCGCGAGGCGTGCAGGCCGTTCATCGATCTGCTCGCGAAGGAGCTCGAGCTCGCCGACCGCGTTCGCGATCGCAGCCGTGCGCGGACCCTCGAGCCCGAGGGGTAGGCAAGCTATCGCGTCGAGGTGCGAGTAGCCGGCATAGTGCTCACCTCGAAGTCGCGGAACTCCGCCCGCCCGAGCGTCCGTAGCGCGACTTCCACGCCCGAATCGATCTCGAACCACGCGCGGTAGCGCACACGATCGGTGCCGTCGACGGCGATCGTAACGTACTGCGAGGCGGGCTCGTAGAGCACGTCCACGTCGATGAACCCGTCGATCGACTGCGGTATCGCCGCATCCAACACGCGGGCCATCTCCACGTCGCTGTCCGACCGGTAGAGTTGGAGGTAGGTGGTGCTCGTCTTGCGTTCCTGCGGGTCGCGCGTGAACCAGACGAGCAGGCTCGAACCCATCCCGTAGCCGCGGCGCCGCTCGACGCCGTCGACGAAGAGGTGCAGTCCCATACCGACCCAGCCGTCGTCGAGCGAGCGGGCGCGAAACGAATAGAGCACCGGCTGTCCCGGCTGCTCGACCGGCATCGCGAGCTTCGCGAAGTACGCGTCCTCTTCGGTCTGCGTCGCCGATCGCTCGCTCACCCGCCAGGCACCGGTGTCGGGTTCGCCGGCGGAGAAGCCGCTCGCGAGCGTGCGGGTCAGGCGCTCGCGCATGATGCGGACGAAGCCGTTGTCGAGGATCTCGTCGAGCACGCGCTGCTCGAGCCGGCGCTGTTCGCCGCGCAGCGCATCGTTCTCGGCGAGGAGGTCGGCAAGCTCGGCCTGCACCCGCGCGAGGCGCTCGGCCTGCTCGGCGGCCTCGATCGCCGCACGGGCCTCGACCTCCGTCGTGCCCGGGTCCGCGGCTTCGCGGGTCCGTGGTAGCTCGCCGGTCGGTTGCGCTGCGAGGCTCGTGGCCGGCAAGCCGCCGCGGACGCCGGTTCGCAGCGCCTTCTCCAGATCGGAGAGGCTGCTCGCCGCCTCCTCGAGCGCGGCCACGCGCGCGTCGAGCGAACGCAGCTCGCCCGTCACCGCCTGCGCGGCGGCCTCCAGGTCGGCGCTGCTGACGTAGTCGCCGGGGAACGCCCACTCGCGGGTCGCGCCGTCGCCCGGTTCCGGCCCCAGGGTCGCCCGGTACGCCTCGACGAGCTCCTGCAGTCGGCCGACCTCGGCGGTCATGGTCTCTACGTCGCCGGCGAGCTCGCTGTTGCGCTCCTGCAGCTCCTCGATCTGCTCGCGGAGCGTCTTTCGCTCTTCACGCAGCTCGTTGTTCTCCATGACGAGCCCGACGATGTCCCCGGCGAGCTGGTCGCGCTCGGCGATCAACGCCTCGACCTCCTCGCCGGTCAGCGGCGTGCTCCTGCCGCCCGGCGTCTCGGTGAGCTTCGCTTCGAGCTCGGCGCGTTGCGCGGCGAGCTCGGCCTCTATCGCCTCGTCGGTCTCGGCGGCGAAGATCTCGCGCAGCGCGCTCGCGCGCGCCTCGTTGATCGTGTCGCTGTCGGCGAGCCGGATCTGCTCGGCGAGCTCGAGGTCGGCGTCCTCGCCCACCGTGAGGGTGCCGCCGTAGACGCGGTCGCCCACGAGCACACCCTCGATCGCGATGCTCGACGCGTCGGGCGCCGAGATAGTCGCGAAGTCGAGGATGGCATCGGGAGGCAGGACGTTCTGACTCTCGGGGACGATGCCGGTCACCGACCACGTGTCGGCATCGGCGCGCTCGATGAGGAAGGAGTAGACATCGCCGTCCACGCCGACGCTTCGAACGTAGAAGGCGGCAGGGCCGGCCTGGTGAATCGATGCCGATGACAGATCGAGGTCGGCGAGCGAGAGCGTCGTGGCGAGCGAACCGGTCGCCTGGGCGCCTGCGCTACCGGCGACGAGCGCCACGGCGAGCACCGCGAGGACAAGGGGGAGTAGTCTCCTCATGTCCCTATTCTCGGCTGAATCTGAACGGCAGCTGAATGCATCGCCGCGCGAGCCGTGCTATGCTGGAACGATGACGATCGGAGTACCCAGGGAAATAAAGCGACACGAGTACCGCGTGGGCATGACCCCTCACGACGTACGCAGCTACGTCGGACACGGCCACGAGGTGTTCGTTCAGAGGCAGGCGGGCGTCGGCTCGGGCTACGAAGACGCCGAGTACGAGGCCGCCGGCGCGCGCATCGTCGAGTCGCCGGCCGAGGTCTTCGACGCCGCCGACCTCGTCGTGAAGGTGAAGGAACCGCTACCCGAGGAGTTCGACCTCTTCCACGACGGCCAGATCCTCTACACGTATCTCCATCTCGCCGCGAACGTGCCGCTCGCGCGCGCGCTCATGGACCGCGGCGTCGTCGCGATCGCCTACGAGACGATCGAGCTCCCCGACGGGAGCCTGCCCTGTCTCACCCCCATGAGCGAGATCGCCGGCCGCCTCAGCGTCCAGGAGGGAGCGAAGTACCTGGAGAAGGAGTTCGGCGGCCGCGGGATTCTGCTCGGCGGGGTGCCCGGGGTGCCGCGGGGCGTGGTCGCGATCCTCGGCGGCGGCGTCGTGGGCACGAACGCGTGCAAGATAGCCACCGGCATCGGCGCGAACGTCACGATCCTCGACGTCAACGCCCGGCGGCTCGCCTACCTCGACGATATCTTCGGCAGCTCGATCACCACGCTCTACGCGACCGACGCGAACATCGACTACATCCTCAGCGAGGCGGACATCGTGATTGGCGCGGTGCTTCTGGCCGGAGAATCGACGCCCAAGCTCGTCCGGCGCGACCACCTGAAGACGATGAAACCCGGCGCGGTGCTCGTCGACGTCGCGATCGACCAGGGCGGTATCGCGGAGACCTCCAAGCCGACGACGCACGATGAGCCCATCTACATCGTCGACGACGTCGTGCACTACTGCGTCGCGAACATGCCGGGCGCAGTCGCACGATCGAGCACGATCGCGCTCACGAGCGTCACGCTCTCCTACGGGCTGTTGATCGCCGACATGGGCGTGAAGGCCGCGCTCGCCTCGAGCGAGGCGCTGCGCAACGGCCTGAACATCGCCGGCGGGGCGTGCGTGCACGAGCGGGTGGCGCGCAGCTGCGAGCTGCCGTACACCGAGTACCGCGAATAGGCGATTGGATTCTGAAGAGGTGAACAGTATCTTGGGGTGGATGATGCCCTCCGTAGTCCTCAGACGCGTGCTCGCCGTCCTGCTCGTGGTCCTCGCCGCGCCCGCATGGACGCAGAGCACGCCGGATACCTTCGCGATCAACTTCCTGCCTACGGAGATTGGCTACAACCCCATCGTCTCGTACACGACCTCGGAGGCGCAGATCTATTCGGGGATCTACGAAGGGCTCGTCGGCTACGACCCGTTCAGCCTCGACCCCATCCCCGCCGTCGCGAGCCGCTGGGAGGTCTCCGAGGACGGACTGCGCTACCGCTTCACGATCCGCCCGGACGCGCGCTACTCGAACGGCGACCCGGTCGTGGCGTCGGACTTCGTCGAAACGTGGCTGATGCTGCTCGACCCGGACACCAACGCCGCGTACGCCTCGCTCTTCGACATCGTCGCCGGCGCTCGCGCCTACCGCACCGGCGAGACCGACGACCCGGGGAGCGTCGGCGTGCGCGCGGTGAGCGGACGCCTGCTCGAGGTCGAGCTCGAGCAGCGGGCGACGCACTTTCTTCGGATACTCTGCCACCACAGCTTCGTCCCCATCCACCCGGACATCCGCGAGTCCGGCGACTTCGACGACCCGACGGCGATCCCGGCGAACGGACCGTACGTCGTCAGCGCGGCGAGCGAGGAAGAGGTCATCCTCACCGAGAACCACGAGTACTGGGATCGGCGCCGCCTCGAGTTCGAGGAGATCCGGATCGCGTTCGACGACGACTACGAAGCGGTTACGCAGGCGTTCAACGAGGGCGAGATCGACTGGGTGCGCGGAGGAATCGACCTTCAGGGCGTCGAGCGAACCGAGGACATCGTCATCAACCCGCTCTTCGCGACCACCTACTATCAGTTCTCGGCGGTGAACGAACCGTTCGACGATCCTCGCGTCCGCCGGGCGATGGCGCTCCTGCTTCCGTGGGACGAGATCCGCGACGATGAGATTTGGTACGTACCGGCGACGAGCCTCGTCCCCGAGCTTCCTTCGTATCCGAAGGCCGAGGGCATCGCCGAGCAGGATCGCGAGGAGGCGCTCGCGCTGCTCGAGGACGCCGGCTACCCGAACGGCGAAGGCATGCCCGCCATCGTCGTCTCCATTCCCGCGCCCCTCGAAGGCGACCTGGTCGCGCAGCGGATGGAGGAGAGTTGGGAGGAAGCGCTCGAGATCGAGGTAGAGGCCGATGTCATCCCCTACCCGCGCTACTTCTCGTTCGTCGAGGAGGAGACGTTCCAAGTGAGCACGGTGAGCTGGATCGGCGATTTCGCAGACCCGCTGACCTTCCTCGACATGTGGACGACCGGCAGCAACCTGAACAACTCGAGGTTCTCGAACGCACAATACGACGCGCTGATCCGCAGGGCGATGGGTATGACCGGCGACGAGCGCTACGAGTCGCTCAGCGAAGCAGAGGAGATCCTGCTCTCCGACGGCGTGGTGCTGCCCATCAGCCACTCCCCGTCGATCAATCTGATCAACCTGCGGCTCGTCGACGGGTGGTACCCGAACCCGCTCGACATCCATCCGTTCAAGTACGTCGGCCCGGCATCCGGCGCGCCGCTGCCCAACGTCGCGAGCGCCGCCGACTAACCCTCCTCGCCGGCGTCCCGGCGAATCAGCCCATCCACCCAGCGCTGCAGGCGACGCCGGAACAGCACGCCAAGCGCGAAGAGCACGACCGCGAGACCAAAGACGAAGACGCTCAGAAACCACCGTTCCTGCGCCGCGCTGTCCCCGATGATCGCGCTGCCCAAGATACCGGGGAGCCGGCCGGTCATCGTCACGAGCAGAAAGGCGGGGAAGCGGAGCGTACTGATGCCGGCGACGTAGACGAGAACGTCCTTGGGCACGCCGGGAATCACGAACAGCAGGAAGAAACCGGTGCGAGCGCGCGAGGAGGAGCTCACGCGGTCGAATTCGGCCACACGCGCCGTGCCGAAGACGCCCTCCACGAACGTGCGACCGAGGAGTCTCGCGACGTAGAAGTCGATCGCCGAACCGATCGCGATCCCGACGAGCGAGTACACCAGCCCCCCGACGACGCCGAAGAGGTAGCCGCCGGCGATCTGCACGACGTCGCCGGGCACGATGAAGACGACGACCTGGAATACCTGCACCGCGATATAGACGAGCGGCGCCCACGCGCCGAACTGCGTAATCCACTGCTGCGCGTCGACCCGCGAGTCGAGGATGGCGGTCCAGCTATCCCTCGTGTACCAGGCCACGAGGAGCACACCCGCGATGAACAGCGGGAAGAGCATGCCGACTGCGATCTTGTAGGCCCGGGCCGCCTGCATGGACCGCAGCATAGCGACGTCGCCCGACGGTGGCAACGCCATCGCCCGAATGGGGGATGGCGACCCGTCGGGCAAAATGGCATCTTCGGGGCGAGGGAGAACCCATGCCGAGCATCATCACGCTGACCATGAACCCCGCGATCGACACCAGCGCGCACTGCGATCGCGTGCAGCACGACGTGAAGCTTCGTCTCGAGCGCGTTCGACGCGACCCCGGCGGAGGCGGCATCAACGTCTCTCGCGCGGTGGCTCACCTGGGCGGCCGGTCGACGGCGGTCTTCCCCGTCGGCGGGGTTGCGGGTGAGCTCCTGCAGAGCCTCCTCGCCGAGGAGCGGCTGACGCGCGAGGCGGTCGCGATCGAAGACACCGTCCGCGAGAATCTCACCGTGGCCGAAGACTCGACCGGCGAGCAGTTCCGCTTCGGGATGCCCGGACCGGCGCTCTCGCCCGACGAGGTCGAAACGATGACCGCGCGCCTCGCCGAGCTGATCGAGCACGACGACATCTTTGTGGCGAGCGGCAGCCTCCCGCCCGGCGTGCCCGTGGACTTCTACGCGCGCGTCGGGCGAATCGCCGCCGAGGCCGGAGCGAGGTACGTCGTCGACACCTCCGGCGACGCGCTCGCCGCCGCCGTCGACGAAGGCGCGTGGCTCATCAAGCCGAACCTCCGCGAGCTCGCCTCGCTGCTCGACGAGGAGCGCCTCGAGGAACCGCAGATCCGCGAAGCCGCGACGGCCTTCGTCTCGCGCGGTCAGGCAAGGCACGTCGTCGTCTCGCTCGGCTCGGGCGGAGCCTACCTGGTCAACGAGGGCGGCGTGGCGAGACACGCGGCGCCGACGGTGTCGGTGGACAGCCGCATCGGCGCCGGCGACAGCATGATAGGCGGTATCGCCTGGGCGCTCGCGGAGGGCATGCAGGTCGACGAGGCGGTGCGGTGGGGCGTCGCAGCGGGGGCGGCGGCGGTCATGACCCCCGGAACCGAGCTCTGCCGGGGCGAGGACGTCCGCCGGTTGCTCGCCGAAGTGGGCTGAGGCGGCCTGCCGCGGAGGCGGCGCGCGGGTCGCAGTCCGGCGGTAGAATGGAACCGAAGCGCACCGAAGGCCGCCTCCTTCATAATCGGCGCCTCATGTGGTATATTGTGGCGGATGAAAAAGGCCTCCAAGTCGAAGACTTCAACCAAGTTCCAGGAAAAGGAACAGGTCGTCTATCCGCTTCAGGGCGTCGGACAGGTCAGGAGAATCTTCAAGCGTGACTTCAAAGGCGAGGAAACGCTCTACTACGAGATCTACCTGGAGGTCAGCGATATGACCGTCTTCGTCCCGGTGGACAAGGCGGAGGAGCTTGGAATTCGCGCCATCGTCCCGAAGAAGCACGCCGACGCGGCGCTCTCGCTCATCGCGGAAGAGTTCGAGCCGGTACCCGCCGACTGGAAAATGCGCTACCAGATGAACCTGGACCTGCTCAAGCAGGGGAGCATCCAGGACATCGCGACGGTGGTGCGCGCGCTCTATCACCGCAGCAAGGTGAAGGAGCTGCCTATCCTCGAGCGCAAACTCTTCGACAGCGCGCTGAAGCTGCTCGTCGACGAGGTCTCCTTCAGCCTCAACAAGAGCAAGAGCGACGTCGAGGAGCTCGTGTTTACCCGCCTCGAAAGCGAGCCCAAGAAGCCCGCGAAAAAGTCGACCGAAAAGACAAGCGAGAAGAGCGAAACGACCGACGAGACGTCGTAGGACCATGGCGCGGCGCGACTGGAGCGAGATCGTTCGCCTCCTTCGCGAGCACAACGGGACGCATCCGTTGCCGTCGGTCTCCCAGATCGCACGCGGGAGCCGCTCGCCGTTCCGCGTCCTCGTCTCGACGATGATCTCGCTGCGCACGAAGGACGAGGTCACCACCGCCGCGAGCGAGCGGCTCTTCGCTCACGCGGATACCCCCGCCGCTCTCGGTACGTTATCCGAGCATGCGATCGCCGAGCTCATCTATCCCGCGGGATTCTACCGCACGAAGGCCGCCAACATCCGTGAGGCGAGCCGCATCATCGTCGACGAACACGGCGGCACCGTACCCTCGGAGATGGACGCGCTCACCGCGTTGCCGGGCGTCGGCCGCAAGACGGCCAACCTGGTGCTCGGCCAGGGATTCGGCATCCCCTCGATCTGCGTGGACACGCACGTTCACCGCATCGCGAACCGCTGCGGCTGGGTGGACACGAAGACTCCGGAACAGACCGAGCACGCGCTCGCCGACGTCCTTCCACGCGAATTCTGGATCGAGATCAACGAGTTGCTCGTAGGCTACGGCCAGAAAACGTGCACTCCCACGTCGCCGCGATGCTCGGTCTGCGTCATCGCCTCGCAGTGCGAACGCCGGGGCGTCACCCGAAGCCGCTGAGCTCGGCCGACGCGTCGCTGATATTGTGACACACCGACGTGACAACAAAGTTAATGTGATCTAAAACACAACAAGCTATAGTTTGCGATTTTACTTGCGTAATTCCCGCATCAGTTGTACAGTGTTCATGACAAATCGCAATGCAGATCGACCGTCGGGTTTCCAGCCCACTTCCTAACCGGACTGGTGCACGTGAGACTTGGATACGGCCCGGTTCAGCATCAGGAGGATCGTATGAAGAGTGTCAAGGGCACCCAGACCGAAAAGAATCTACTCGCGGCGTTCGCCGGCGAGAGTCAGGCGCGCAACCGGTATACCTTTTTTGCCAGCAAGGCGAAAGCTGAAGGCTACGTCCAGATAGCGGAGATTTTCACCGAGACGGCAAACCAGGAGAAGGAGCACGGCAAGCGCTTCTGGAGCTACCTCGACGGCGGCGACGTCGAAATCACCGCCATGTACCCGGCCGGCTTCGCCGACGACGCAGTCGGATCGACGGTTGAAAACCTGAAGCACGGCGCAGCCGGCGAGCGGATGGAGTGGACCGAGCTGTACAGCGGATTCGCGAAGACCGCGCGCGACGAGGGATTCCCTCAGATCGGCGCGCAGTTCGACGCGGTGTGCATCGCCGAGAAGCAGCACGAGAAGCGCTACAATGCGCTCGCGAAGAACATCGAAGACGGCACCGTCTTCAAGCGCGACGCGGAGACCGTCTGGTCGTGCATCAACTGCGGCTACATCTTCGTCGGCGAAGAGCCGCCCGAGATGTGCCCGGCGTGCAAGCACCCGCAGGGCTACTACGAGCTCGTCCGCGAGAACTGGTAGCCCGAGCTCACGCAGCACGAAGGACCCGCCCGACGGCGGGTCCTTTTTTACGCCCTCCGCCGTCGCCCGATACTCACGAACAGCGCGAACGCGCCGGCGGTCGAGCACGAAGACGGTGACGAAGGGAGCGCTCGACTCGGCGACGGTGCAGAGCCCGCTCGCGAGCGTGAGCCGCTGGCCGAGCCCGGCGGTGAACAGCGGGCCGATCGTCGTGCCGATCGTCAGGAGCGCGGGCAGCATCCCGATCACCGCGTTGCTCGCCGCCGGCTATCCGCGCAGGCGGATGAACTCCGCCTGAGCCTCCTGCATCGCGAAGGGCACGAGCCCCGCCGCGATCGCCTCCACGTCGTCGGCCACGAGCCGACCGACCGAGTGCAGCGCCTCCGCGTTCGCGCCGGCGCGGTGCGAGGAGAGGACCGCGTGGTCGACCTTACGGATCGGGTGGTCGGCCGGGAGCGGCTCCTCCGGGTACACGTCTATGCCCGCGCGGAACTTTCCGGCGGCGAGCAACTCGGTGAGCGCGTCGAAGTCGACGACGTGCGCGCGGCTCATGAGCAGGAAGACCGCGTCCGGCCGGATGAGCTCGAGTTTCTGCCGGTCGAGGAAGGCCCGATTCTGAGCCGACGGCACGGCGAGTACGTAGATGAAGCGCGAAGTGGACATGAGCGTGTCGATGTCCAGCGGCGTCACGCCGTTCGCGCGCAGATAGGTATCGGTGAGCCACGGGTCGTAGACCCCGATGGGACAGCCGAACGGCTCGAGCAGCGGAGCGAGAGCGCGCGCGAGCCCGCCAAAGCCGATGAACCCGACCGGCTTGTCGTAGTGCGTGAACGGCTCGCCGATCCGCGTGGCGAAATCGGTATGGCTCCAGTGCTCGCTCCCGTCGCGGAAGGCGCGGTCGGTCCAGCCGATCTGGCGGGCGGAGGCGAGCGCGAGCCCCAGCGCCATCTCGGCAACCGCCGGCCCGAACGCCGGCGCGCAGCTGAGGACGCGAATCCCGCGTGAGAAACAGGCCTCGTAGTCGAGCGACGCGGGAGACGGAAAACCGCCTCCCACCTCCATGATTGCGCGCAGCTTCGGGAACCTCGCGACGTCTCCGTGCCTCCAGCTGCCGGTCACGATGATCTCGACCTCATCGCGGACCCGCTCGACCTCTTCTTCGGGCGCCGGCTCGTCGCGCGCCCACGCGAGACGGGCCACCGCGCGGAGCCGGTCCAGATCTTCCGGGGCAAAGACGACGTCGGTGGGACGGAACGAGGGGTCGAAAAGGAGCGTTGGTTGCATACCGTATAGTAGAACGGACGGTCACTGAGGCGCAATCGCTTCGCTGCGGGTGGTGGGAACGATTCGCGCTCGCGGGTACAATCAGCACGGGAGGAAGCGTGAAGACGATTCTCTGCTTTGGCGATTCGAACACCTGGGGAAGCGACCCGGTCAACGGCGGGCGGCACGCCTGGGAAGACCGATGGCCGACGGTGCTCGCGCGCGAGCTCGGCGACGGGTATCTGGTCACAGCCGAAGGACTCGGTGGCCGGACGGCGAGCTACGACGACCCGATCGAGGGAGACAAGAACGGCCGGCGGCACCTGCCCATGCTGCTCGCCTCGCACGCCCCGCTCGACCTGGTGATCATCATGCTCGGCACGAACGATCTGAAGGCGCGGTTCTCCGCACCCGCAGTCGATATCGCCGCGGGCGTGGGAGGGCTCGTCGACATCGTACGGTCGAGCGGCGCAGGCCGCGACGCAGGTGCACCGGAGGTCCTCGTGCTCGTGCCGGCCACGACCGAGCGGCTCACGCGCTTCGCCGAGATGTTCGCAGGCGGCGCGGAGAAGTCGCGCGAGCTGCCGCGCGTCTTCGCGGCGATGTGCGAGGAGCGCCACGTACCCTTCGCGAAGGTGAACGACGCGGCGCGCTCCAGCCAGGCCGACGGCATCCATCTGGAGGCCGATGCGCAACGCAGGCTCGGCAGCTTTGTCGCCGGGCACGTGCGGGCGCTCGGTCTGTGACGTCGTTCGGGAGGTTGTATGGCAGGTACGCACGACGAAACGATCCGCGGCCCGCAGCCGGTCACAGGTCGAGCCCCGGCCCCACGACGAACACGCCCCGCTCCGGGTCGAACCGCACCCCCGGTCCGTCGAGCTCCCGAGCATCGATACCGATCGCGCGCGCCGGGTTCGCGACGCCCATACGGACGACGTCGTCCGGCGCGAATACGCGCTCCCTCACGAGCCGATTCGCGCACTCGAGGAGCGT
Source organism: uncultured Spirochaetaceae bacterium (assembly GCA_964458555.1). Classification (GTDB taxonomy): domain Bacteria; phylum Spirochaetota; class Spirochaetia; order DSM-27196; family SLST01; genus SLST01. The sequence continues at coordinate 13,787 of CAYWJH010000045.1, forward strand.
CCGACCGGACCCGGCGAGGTAGCGTGTCTTCGGGTTCACCACGAGTCCGTCGGCGGTGACCTCCACCTCGTTTCCCAGCGTCGTATAACGTCCCGGCGGCAGCCCGGCCACCGGCGCCGCGTCGCTCACGAGCACAATCCGATCGGTCCCCTTCACGCGCACGATCAGCCGCACGAGCTCGTCCGGCAGGTGGTGGCCGTCGGCGATGATGCCGGAAGCGAGCCGGTCCTCGGCGAGACCGGCGAGGAGCGGGTTCTCGTGGCGGCCCACCTCGTGGGGGAGGCCGTTGCCCAGGTGCGTGAGCATGGACGCGCCGGCGTCGGCGGCCCGCCGTACCGCCTCGTAGCCGGCCATCTGGTGGCCGAGCGACACGACCACCCCGGCCGCGACCACGTGCTCAATGAGCGCCTCCACGCCCGGAACGCCCGCCGACACGGTCAGCACTCGGATCGTTCCGTCGGCGGCCTCCTGGAACCGGTCGAAGTGGACAGGGTCGGGCGGGAGCACCCACTCGGGGTTGTGCGCTCCGATCGCACCGGGCGTCGGATCGAGAAAGGGGCCCTCGAGGTGGATGCCGGGCACCGCGCCCGGATACGCGAAGTCGCGCACAGCGGCCGCGATGGTCGCGAGATTGGCACGCAGCCGGTCGAGCGGCGAGGTGATCACGGTGGGCAGGAAGGCCGCCGTGCCGGCGTCGCGGACGAGCGCGAACGCGCGCTCGCAGTCGGCGCCGGTGAAACCGTTCGCCGAGAAGTCGATCCCGTGCGCGCCGTTCACCTGGAGGTCGACGAAGCCGGCGAAGGCGAGCGCCCCCGGCGCGGCGCCCTCGGGTACGGACGCGCGGCGCGAGGTCTGCGCTCGGCCGTCAGCCATCGGCACCGGAGAGCTTCGAGGCCGCCGGTCGGTCGAGGTAGAGCGTGCAGTCGGCGTGCTCCTGGAGGATCGACGCCGGGCACGCCGGTGTAATCGGCCCCTCGACCGCGCAGGCGACCGCATCGGCCTTACGCTCGTCGGGAACGCTACAGATGATCCGCCGCGACCGCAGAATCTCGCGACAGCTCATCGAGATCGCGCGTTCGGGCACGTCGTCGATCGACGCGAACCAGCCCTCGCCCATCTGCTGGCGTCGGCACGCCTCGTCGAGATCGACGACGATGTAGGGAACGGTCGTCTCGAAGTCGGCCGGCGGGTCGTTGAAGGCGAGGTGGCCGTTCTCTCCGATCCCCACGAAGGCGACGTCCACGGTCCGCGCGGCGATCAGCGCGGAGAGCCTCGCGCACTCGGCCCGCGGGTCGGCGGCGTCGCCCCGCACGTACTCGAAACCGGAGAGCGGCACGGGCAGGCGCTCGGCGAAACGTTCGCGCAGATAGCGCCTGAAGCTCGCCGGGTGGTCCCCGTCGATGCCCACGTACTCGTCGAGGTGGAAGGCGGTCACCTTCGTCCAGTCCACGTCGAGCTCCACGAGGCGCTCGAACATCGTGAACTGGCTCGCGCCGGTCGCAACGATGATCGTCGCCGCCCCGCGCTCGCTGATCGCCTCGCGGACCGAGTTCGCGCCGGCCTCCGCGGCGGCCGAACCCATCTCAGCTGTCGTGTCGGATAGGTTGATCGTCATGTGGTTCTCCTCGAAACGTAGTACTCGTCGGCCGCCGCGCCGATCCGGTCGGTAAGGAATGCCTTCGCGTCCACCGGCGTGCCGACGACCGCGCCGCCCTCCTCCACCACACCGGCCTCCAGAGAGGCGAGCGCGCAGTCGCAGACGAGCGTCGTGTAGAGCCCGAGCTCGAAGGGGGAGCGCAGCTCCGCGACGCGATCGGCGGCGAGCTGTTCGGCGCGGAAGCGTCGGATCGCCTCCACGATACGTCCCGGCGCGTCCATGCCGTAGCCGCTCACCGTGCCGTCGGCGGCGAAGGTGCGGAAGAGCACGTTGCGCTGCTCCATCGACGTCGCCGTCACTTCGCGGTATCCGTAGTGATCGTCCCAGAGGTCGAGCATCCCGTCGCTGAAGACGAAGCGGGCCGACTGTACCGTCAGGCAGTCGGCCGTGTTCGGGAGCGCCCAACCGGTCACGATGTGACACGAGACTCCGCCTTCGAAGCGGACGCTCGTGTCGACGAGGTCGTAACCGTCGACTGAAATCGGTTCGAGCGAGGGCAGCTTCTGCTTGTAGCCGATCGCGCGCACCTCCAGAGGGCGCAGGCGCGTGATGTGGATGAAGGTGTCGGCCATGTGCGACGTCAGGAAGGTGACCGGGCTGTTGCGCGAGGCGAAATCGGGGGACGAGAAGAAGCGCGGCTCGCGGTTCGGGTCGGCCACGAGCAGGCGGTCGAGCATGTGCATCGTCGTGCTCTGCAGCGTCCCGTAAGCGCCGGCGCCCACACGAGCGCGCGCCTCCTTGACGACCGGGTCCTCGCGCTTGTGGAAGTCTACGCCGACGAGGCGGTCGTTCGCGCGCACCGTTTCGATGATCCGGTGCACGTCCTCCACACGCTCGGCGGTCGGCTTGGGCAGCACGACGTCGAGTCCCGCCTCGAGCGCGGCGATCGTGGGCTCGGCGTGCACGCTGTCGGGCGTGTTCACCGCGACCGCGTCGAGCTCGACGGTGGAGAGCATCTCGCGATAGTCGCGGAAGCGGCGCTCGCGCGGGATCTGCCGGCGGTCGGCGAAATCGGCGAGCGTTTCCCGGCTCGCGTCGCAGACGGCTGCCACGTCGATGAGCTCGCTGTACGCGCTGCGGTAGTAGAGGTACTCGTAGATCTCCCGCACGACCGACCCGGTGCCGATCACGCCGAGCCGCAGCGGGCGGTTCGGCGAGCTCATCCCGAGCCCAGCGGGCCGATCTCGCTCGCCCGCAGCCCCACGTAGTGCGAGTTGACCAGCGTGGCGTCGCCGGTTCGTTCGATCTCCGCCCACATCCGCGCGGTGACGTCGCGGTAGGCGGCGGCGATCTCGCCGTCGCGGCCAAGCGCGGGGCCGTCGGCGCCGGCGAGGTTCGTGAGCTCGCCCGGATCGTCGGCGAGGTTGTAGAGCTCGTGGTCGTCGAAGCCGTTCCAGACGAGCTTCCAATCGCCGTGATAGTAGACGCGCTGCGTGAGCAGGAGCCGCCCGCCGTGATACTCGGCGAGGCCGTCGCTATGCCGGGCGTCGGCCGCGGCGAGGTCGCGTCCTCCGCCCGTGGCGGAGTCGCCGCTTGCCGCGAGCACGTCGTCGAACAGCGGCGCGTCGCAGTCGATGCGCGTGGGGATGCCGTAGTACCGTAGCAGCGTTGGGAAGACCGCGTGCGTGCCCACCCGCGCGTTGGAGACGAGCGGCGAGGCGCCATCGGCATCCTCCTCGGCGATGCCCGGTCCGATCCCGGGTCCCGCGATCACGAGGGGCACGTTGTACGCCTCTTCCCACGCGCCCAGGTTCTTGCAGTACATGCCGTGGGCGCCCAGGTAGTCGCCGTGGTCGGTCAGGAGCACGACGACGGTGTCCTCGGTCAGGCCCCGGTCGTCGAGCTCGCCGAGCAGCCGCCCGAAGAGCGCGTCGATCTCGGTGATACTCGCGTAGTAGCAGCGCGCGGCCCTCAGGCGCTCCGCCTCCGAGAGTCCGTCGAACACGCGCGCGGCGCGCTGATAGACGCGCGGGCGGCCGCCCAGCTCGTCGTGCCAGTTCTCCGGAACCGGAAGCTCGCGGCCCTCGTATACCGCATACGCGTCCTTGCCGGTGATATAGGGGTCGTGCGGCTCGGGGACGCTCACGAAGAGGCACCACGGGTCGTCGGGCGTCCCCGCAAGCTCGTCGAGCTCTTCGGCGGCGAGGTCGGTGATGACGCCCATCGCGCGCTCCTCGGGGCGGACGCTCGTTACGCCGGCGAGCGTTGCCGGGCGATAGCCTTCCCCGCTGATCGTGATGACCGGGTCGAGCTCGCCGTGCGGGCTCGCCATGCGCCTTGCCATCACAGCCGAGTGCGCCGAACGGTCGCGCTGCCACCCGTACCAGGACGGGCGCTCGCTCGGCTCGACGTGCCACTTGCCCACGTAGCTCGTCGTGTAGCCGGCGCGCACGAGGTCCTCCGCGAAGTGCGGGAGCCCCTCGCGGATACGGACCTGGTCGTGCGGCATCGTGTGCGTGACCCAGAGTACGTTATGATTGTGCGGGAGCTTGCCGGTCATGAGGCTCGCGCGCGCCGGCGAGCAGACGGCGTTCGGCGTGAACGCGCGCTCGAAGCTCACGCCGCGGCGGCGCAGCCGGTCGAGGTTGGGCGTGTGGCAGAGCTCCGTGTTGCCGATCGCGCGCGCCTGGAGCTGGTCGCACATGAGGACGAGGATGTTGGGACGCACGCTTGCCACCTACTCGACCGCGAATCCGTTCTCCTTCAGGAAGGAGAAGCTCTTCGCGACGTTCTCGATCGGGTCGTCGTCGTAGTGCGCGTCCTGCTCGACGATCACGAATTCGATGGGCGCGCTGCGGATCGCGTCGAAGACGCGGCGCCAGTTGAGGTTGCCCGAGCCGACCGGCGCAAAGCGCTGCTCGCGGTCGGTTGTCACGATCATATCCTTCACGTGCACGATCGACATGTACTCCGAGAACCGCTCGATGTACTCGGCGGGATCCGCACCGCCCGCCGTAACCCAGTAGGTGTCGAGCTCGAACTTGATGTTGAGCGCCTTACCCTGCTCGAAGAGCTGGTCGATCCACGTCTTCCCGCCGAAACGTGCAAACTCATGGTTGTGGTTGTGGTAGCTGAAGTCCATCCGCTCGGACGTGATGTCCGGGAGCACCTTCCTCGCCTCGTCGAGGAAGCGGGAGACGCCGTCGGCGCTGCGGTAGTCGTCGGGCAGCGAACCGATCGCGGTATGCGTCGTGCCGTAGAGCTTGTGCAGGTCGATCACTCCCGGCAGGTCTTCGAGGAAACGATCCCACCCGAGGTGCGTCGCGCACGCCTTCAGACCCGAAGCCTGGAACGCCTTCGCGATGTCCTCCGGGTCGATGTCGCGAATGCCTGAGATCTGCACGTAGCGGTAGCCGGCCTCCGCGACGCGGTCGAAGGTGCGTTGAAGCCCGTCGAGGTCACCGCAGAGCTCGCGAAGGCTGAACATGTTGAGTCCGATTTTCCCGGTCATGGGTACTCCTTGGTTGATGCTGTGGCCTATCCTACACCAAGGTGGCCGCCGTGCAAAACGGGCCGCGCCTTTCGTTGCGATCGGATTCGTAGTATCGTGGCGAGGCGCGTTCCGGAACCGAATTCGAATAGGAGGAAACGAATGATACTCGCAGGCCGAACACAGATGATGGACTCGTACCCGGTACCGAAGGCGCTCGCCAAGATGCGCGAGCTCGGGCTCACGGGCGCGGAGATCTGCGTGGAAGACATCAAGTTCAACATCCGCGGCGAGCTCCTCGATCCGCCCTATCTCGCGGACGCCGCGGCGGCGCTGCGCGAGCTCGGCTTCGAAGCGTGGAGCTACAGCTACCACGCCGACTACATCACGAACGACGAGGTACTGACCCGGACGATCCGCACGATCGAGCTCACCCGCGAGCTGGGGACCGATGTCTTCGTCTTCTCCGGCCGTCGACGCGACAAACGCGCCGACCCGGCCGAGGAGTGGCGAGCGCTCGTCGCGCGCACCCGTCCGCTCGTCGCCGCCGCAGAGGCGAACGGCGTGCGCCTCGCGCTCGAGACCGAGCCCGGCTTCTACTGCGGGACATCGGCGGAGCTGCTGCGGCTCATCGACGAGATGGACTCGCCGGCGCTCGGCGCGAACATGGACATTGGGCACGCCTTCCTCGTGGATCGCGACCCGCTCGGCGCGATTCGTTCGCTCGGCGGACGGGTCTTCCACGCTCACCTGGAAAACATGCGTCGCGGACTGCACGACCATCGACTTCCGCACGACGGCGACATGGACCTTGCGGCCTACCTGCGCGCGCTCGACGCCGCGGGGCTCGACGGCCCGGCCGCCTTCGACCTCTACGGCTACGACTACGAGTCGATCCTGCCGGGTGCGATCTCGCACGTGCGGGGGCTGCTCGCAGAGGCGGGTTCGGGGTGAACGTCCAGGAGGCGCTCCTCCAGGAGCGGGTCGACCCGCACCTCTCCGACCGGGTTCTCACCGAGCTCGCCGATCGCGCGCTCCGAGCCGCCGACGGCTCCGATGCGGCGCCCGCCGGACGCGTACGCGGCTACGAGATTCTCACCGGCGGGTGCTGGAATCGCGTGATCGGGATCGAGGCCGATGGTCGACGGCTCGTCTGCAAGATCAGCCCCCATCCGCACGACGAGAAGATCGTTCGCGAGTTCGAGGTGCTCACCGCCTTCGCCGAAAAGACCGATTTGCCGGTTCCACACCCGCTCGCGCTCGACGCCGACGGCGAGCTCGTCCCCGGGACGACGCTCGTCATGAGCCGGATCCCCGGCGCGGTCATGCACGAGTGCTTCGGCCTGCTCAACTACGGCGGGCGGCGCGCGATCGTCGACCAGATCGCCGGTGACCTCGCCGAGCTCCACCGCATCACCGGCAGCGGGTTCGGCGGCGTGGAGCTCCCGCCCGCGGAGCGGCACGCCGCCTGGCCCGACTTCTGGCTCCCGCGCTTCGACCGCGTCGTCGACGAGACCGCCGCGAGCGGGAGCGTCCCCGCACCGCTCATCGAGGGCGCCCGCGAGGTTCGATCGCATCTTCGCCCGCTCCTCGACATCGGCACCGAGTCGACGATGACGCACTACGACATCTGGAGCGGCAACGTCATGATCGACGTCGAGGCCGACCCGCCGCGCGTGAGCGGCTACATAGACGTTCCCGGCTACTTCGCCGACTACGCGCGGGAGCTCTCGTTCGCGATGCTCTTCGGCGTGGCCAACCGCCGGTTCTTCGAGACGTACCTCGGGACGCACAGCCTCGACGACGGCTTCGAGCTGCGCGCGAACGTCTACAACCTGAAGATGAACATCAAGCACGTGCAGATGTACCCGTCGCAGCGCGTCTACCAGCACGGCGCGGCTGAGAATCTGAGATTCGTGCGCGCGGCGCTGGCCGGGGGCTGACCCGCGCGGCTCAGAACGCCATGCGCGCCCAGCCGGGCTCGGGATCCGGCTCAAGGCCGAGGATCTCGCGCGTGCGACGGACGTAGTACCGGTACAGATCGAGGGGGGTCCCGTTCGGAATCCGGTGGTCGAGCCCGAAGACGACCCCGCCCTCGCGCATCTTGGGCTGCAGCTTGTAGGCGAGCTCGCGGTCGATCGCCTCGCGCGAGGTGCGCGGGGCGAACTTGTCGATGCCACCCACGAGCTTCAACCGCGGACCGTAGCGCTCGCGCAGCGCGACGATGTCCATCCCGGCGGCCGGCTCGTTGGGTATGATCGAGTTGATTCCGGCGGCGAGGAGCGAGTCCACGATGGGGTTAATGTTTCCGTCCGAGTCGAGCCGGAAGAGCTCGGCGCGCGCG
>CAYWJH010000045.1:21317-23308 GCA_964458555.1 uncultured Spirochaetaceae bacterium
TAGTACGGCCCGATGAACTCGTCCATGATGTTCGGGCCCACGAGCGGCCCGCTCTTGCCCGCGAAGTCCTCGTGCACGCTCAGCTGGTCGACCGCCACCTCCGCGACGATGCGCGAGAGTATTTCGTGGTTGAGCCTGCGAAAGGTATCGAGCATGTCGCGGATCAGATCGGGCTGCGTGTAGAACGAGACGCACGCCTCCTCGTCGCCCATGAGCTCGCGGATCTCATCGTAGCCGCCGACGATGCCGGTCACGACGAGCGCATCGTCCTCGCGGGCGCGCCTGGCGCGATCGGCCCAGCCCTCTGCGAAGCGACGCTCGTCGAAGGCGTAGCGCGGCTTCACGCGCGCCCAGTCGGCTTCGGTCGCAACCGGGAAGTCGAGCGGCAGCGCGATCGTCGCCTTTCCTTTGGACAGCTTCATCCGCCTGCCCATCGCGTCGCGGACGAGGCTGTACTCGTCGTTGTCCTCGAGCACTTCCTCCGGGAGCGAGGGCCAGTACCCGTGCGCGACGTCCACGGTGGTACGCCGGACATAGTCGAAGCCGAAGGCGGTCAGGGCGATTTCCTCCTCGCTCGCCCCCTGCGCGCGCCACTCGTCCTCGAGGCCCACGAGCGGCCCGAAGAGCTCGACGAACATGGGGCGATCGACCTTCCGGCCGGCCATGTAGTCCAGGTATTGGTCACGTAACCATTCCATCGCTCGCTCCTCGCTGCGGCCCGCGGGCTCAGCAACTGACGTCCTTGCCCTCTTCTCCGAAGATGGACAGGCGGTACTCCTGCGCGACCTTCTCCACCGAGCGGCCGACGTAGTGGTACTGCAGCGCCCATCGCTGCCCGTCGGTGCGGTTGGTCGGCGTGCCGCGCAGCATGAACATGGCTCCGTTTTCTTCGGTCACCCGGTGAGCGGCTCACTGCGTGAGCCAGGAGCGCACGCCGGTCTCGTTGCCCTCGCGGTCCACGAGCCCGAAGCTGCCCTTGTAGTCCCAGTTCGCCCGGTCGATCTCGAGCTCGCGAAAGCACTCCGCGATGTCGCGATACCACGCTTCGCGGATGTCGGCTGGCGTCCCCTGGTAACAGCCGAATTCGCCGCAGTAGAGCGGCTTACCGTGCCGGGTCGCGACCTCGCGCGGGATCCTCATGTCGGCAAGCATCACCGTGCGGTCGAAGTGACGGTTCTCCTCCTCGAGACCCTCGTCCTCGAGGCGCTGAATCGCAATGGTCTGCGAGTCCGGGATGGGGCGTCCGGGGTACCGGATGGGACCGGCGTACGACCCTCCGTCGCGCCACCACTTCGCGGTGTAGTGCGTGATGAACATGGGCTTGTAGTAGTGGAAGGTGAGGATGAGGTGGTCGTCTTCGGGGACGGCCAGATCGGGGTAGGTCTGATGCGAGTTGAAGTTGTTGGACCCGAGCACGATCGTACGCCCCGGCTCGCGCGTGCGAATCGCGTCGAACGGCGCGCGCCACGTCTCGTTCCAGACCTCCGGGGACGGAGCCACCGCCTCGTTGAGGAGCTCGTACGCGACGAGGTCGGTTGAGGTGAAGCCGAGCACGTCGGAGAGGTCGGCCCAGAGGTCCGCGAACTTCTCGCGTTCGGCCGGGTCGGTGTAGAGCGCCGGTACATCGGCGTCGTTGAAATAGTGGCTGCGCAGGATGTGCAGGTCGACGACCACGCGTAGACCCGCGTCGTCGCACCACTGCACCGCGGAGGTGAGCAAGTCGAAGGCCTCCGCCTGCCGCGTGCCGCTCTCGCTCCACATCTGCTCCTCGTCGATCGGCAGGCGGATGTGGTCGAACCCCCACGATGCGATTCGCTCGACGTCGTCGCGCGTGAACCACGCGCGTCGTTCCTCGCCGCGCGCCTGGCTCTGGCTGAGCCAATGGGAGATATTCGTACCACGGTGGATCTCGTAGGCCATAGACGTCTCCTGGAAGAGAATGCGCGCGCAGTGTAGCACGGGTCACGAAGCGTGTCTCCGGTGGATTAACC
>CAYWJH010000046.1:0-22705 GCA_964458555.1 uncultured Spirochaetaceae bacterium
GATGCTCGAGCATCGCCCGCGTACCGTCGATAGAGGGAGTATGGGACGGCTCTCAACGCTCGCCGTCGTTCTCCTGCTCCTCGCCGGACGGACGATCGCTCAGGAGGTCTGGCCGGCCGACGAGGGACCGGACCCACGCGATCGGTGGTCTGCACCGATCGTCCCTGCGCCGTCGCCTTTCTCGCTCAATTCGTACGACGTCATCGACGCGGTCTGGCTGATCCGCCGGGCAGGGTTCTTGCAGCGTTGGGACTACGAGAGTCGGCCCGAGACCGTCCCGGTGAGAACCGTGGAGAGCGTCTGGAGCGGGTACGACCCGAACGCGTACGAAGCCCATAGAAACCGCTACAGCATTCTGCTCAACGGCGAGCCGATCGAGTGGAACTACCTCTACGTCGAGTACGCCGGCGACATGATCAACCTGCGAATGCTGTACACCTACCGCAACCAGAAGCCGCCGCCGGACGTTCCGTACCGACTGCGCTGGCCGTAGTCCATCCGGCCTATCACTGACCGTCGTGACACCGCGTATGTTGGAGTACGGGGCGTTATGGTATTTGAGTTTGTACAGGGATTCGCTCCGTCTCCGGTGGAGATCGTCGCCTTCGTGCTCGTCGTCGCGGCTCTGGTCGCGCTGCTCGTATGGTTCGCAACCCGTTCGCGGCGGCGCGAGGAGAAGCGGCAACGCGTCGCGGCCCGGCGCAGATCCGAAGACGCGATCGAGGAACGGGCGCTCACGCAGAGCGACCGCGGGATTATCGAGCGACTCGGCGAGTACCTCGAGCATCCCGAACGGGCGTACCTGATCGTAGAGAACCATACCGTATTCAACGACTGCGCCGAGCGGGCGCTCGCCGACGGAGCGGTCACCGAGGGCGACATCTCGGGGTTGCGAGTGCGGCTCGGCCTCGCCGGCGAACCGTCCGGAGCGGAGCCCGAATCGAGCTCGGAGATACCACCGGGCTCGGGCGTCGTCATCGTGGACAACCACGAGCGAACGATCCGCGGACGCGTGCTCGAACCGAGCGCGTCTGCCTTCCGCGTGGAGACCGAGCGGGAAGCACCGCGCCTCACGTCGGGCAGTCTCGTCGAGGTCGTACACCAGAACGGGTCGGGTATCTATCGATTCGAGTCGGCCGTCCTGTCGAGCGAGCCAGGCACGCTCCAGCTCTCGCACGCGGAGAATCTTGAGCGTGTCCAGCGACGGCGGTACTACCGCGGCGAGGTGCGGCTTCCGGCTTACGTCCGCCTCGCGCAGAGCGCAGAGCGTCCAGCGCGTACCGAGCTCATCGACATTGGCGGTGGCGGAGCGAGCTTCTACGCTCCGGACGAGCGCTACCAGCGCGGCGAGCAGGTCGAGATGACGTTTCACCCGGACAGCGCCGAACCGCTGCACCTGCCCGCGCGCATCGTCCGCGAATCGCGGCGTGGCAGGGTGGTCCACGTAACCTTCGAGCACGTGAAGCCCGCCACCCGCGACCGGATCCTCGGGTTCCTGTTTCGAAACCAGGCGTGAAGGCGACGAGATCGTCGCGCGCCTCTCCTACGTCAGCCGCGGGAACTGCGGCAGGTAGTCGGCGTTCCGCCTCATCATCTGGTCGGTCATCTCTCTGATCTCCTCGAGACCGAGCACCGCGCTCGTCAGCGGATCCATGGCGACGGCGTGGAACACCTTGCGCGGGTCCCCTTCGAGCGAGGCCGCCACCGCCAGCTCCTCGCACCGGGCGCTCGTGTTGTTGATGATCGCGAGGTGATCCGGCAGCGGGCCCACGTGAATCGGCTCGAGACCTCGCTGTGAGGCGAGGACCGGCACCTCGACGCAGCAGCCGGGCGGCAAGTTGTCGATGAGACCGGCGTTCCGCACGTTCCCGTTGAACTTGAACATCTCGTGGTCGCCGAAGACCGCGTTGAAGATGTACGCCGCGTACTCCTGGCCGCGCTCGAGGTCGATCTCCTCGGAGGCGATCCACTCCTCGATCTCCTGCTGCCAGTTCTCCGCGCGCCGCTCGTACGCGGTGATGATCGCCGCGTAGTGTCCCGGGTTCCAGCCGGTTCCGTGCGTGCAGTACCTCTCGATCAGATCGGGGCGCTTTCGAAACCACGCGACGTACTCGGACGCGTGGCCCGACGATTCGGTGACGTAGTAGTCCAGGTGACGGAACATCTCGTTGCGTACCTGCTCTTCGTTATATATTTCGGGCCTGGCGACCGCCTCACGAATGAGCGGATACGCGTCCTCGCCGTTCCAGAGGAAATCGAGGTACCACGCCTGGTGGTTGATACCGGCGCAGGTGTAGGTGATCTCGTCCTCGGGCGCACCGATCCACTTCGCGAGCATGCTCGCTGTCCCCTGGACGCTGTGGCACAACCCGCTGATCTCCACGGTCGTGTCCTCCTGCATCGCGCGGATGAGCATGGCCATGGGGTTCGTGTAGTTGAGGACCGTGGCGTGCGGGCAGACCGATTCGATATCGCGCAGGATGTCGAGCATTACCGGGATGGTGCGCAGCGCCCGGAAGATCCCGGCCGGCCCCCGGGTATCACCGATATTGATGTCGACGCCGTACTGCTTCGGGATCTCGATGTCGTGTCGCCAGACATCGAGACCGCCCGAGAGGATCGTAATGACGACGCCATTGGCACCCTCAAGCGCCGCTTTGCGATCGGTCGTCGACTCGATCGTCGCGCCGTATCCCCCCGCACGGACGATCTTCTCGCACGCACGCCGGACGTAGTCGAGCCGTTCTTCGTCTATGTCCATCAGCGAGAGCGTCGCGTCCTGGAACGCGGGGAACGAAAGCACGTCCTTCACGAGCTTCCGGGTGAAGCCGAAGCTGCCTGCGCCGATGAACGCGATCTTTGTCATGGGTGCCTCCGACAAGCATTCTACCACCGGTTCACGCCGGCGGCCATTCGCTCACGCCCACGCCCGGTTACGCGCCGAGGCGAAGCAGCGCTCCATGACCTCCATATTCGCGACCGCGTCGGAGAACGGCGTGGGAACCGGTTCGTCGTCGAGAATCGCCTGCGACATGAGCTCGCCCTGCACCGTGTACTGGTCGGCGACCGGCAACTCTACGCGAACCTCCTCGCCGGCCTTCTGCACGGTGAGGACACACGGCAGGTCGGCGGGGGCGTTGAAGGGAATCAGTACCTCGATCCGCCCGGCGGTCCCGAGCATGTTGACGCGCTGGTACGGCTCGAGCTGGGTCGAATAGACGAAGGTCGCTGCGCCACCGGCGAACTCCATCAGAACGTTGCCGTACGCGTCGATCCCCAGCTCGGGGTCGAACTCGATCGACGCGGCGACGCCGGTGGGCTCGCCGTCGAAGAGAAACCGGGCCACCGAGATGGGGTAGCAGCCTATATCCATGAGACCGCCGCCGCCAATATCGGCCTGGTTCCGGATGTTCTGCGGGTCGCGGTTGTCGTACGAAAAGGCGGCCTGGATCGACTTCAGCGTGCCGATCTCGCCGGAGTCCACGAGCCGTTTCGTCTCCACCCACTGCGGGTGGTGCCGGTACATGAACGCCTCCATCAGCTTGAGCTCGGGGTGCGCCTCGCTCACCGCCTGCAGCTTCCTGGCTTCGTCGGCGCTCATGCCTATGGGCTTTTCGCAGAGCACGTGCTTGCGCGCTTCGAGCGCCCGGATCGACCACTCGACGTGCAGGTGGTTCGGAAGCGGGATGTAGACCGCATCGACCTCGGAGTCGGCGAGCAGGGCCTCGTAGCTGCCGTGCGACCGGGGGATCCCGAGCGACCGCGCAACCCCGCGCCCGCGCTCCTCATCGCGCGAGGCGATCGCGACGATATCCGCGTGCTCCGCCCGCTGCATCGCCGGTATCACCTTCGCGAGCCCAATGTTCGCCGTGCTGAGCACTCCCCATCGAACGCGTGCCATAACGCCTCCTCGCACCACCACCATACACGCCCATCCGGATCGGGAGAAGGCCGACACCGCTGCGACGGACTTCCAATTCGTGCTACGGTGGTGTGCCATGTCCGAATATACCTTCATCCGCAGCGACGCGGAGCTCCGTTCTTATCTGAACCGTCTGCGAGACCGTGGCGTCTCAGAGCTCGCGGTCGACTTCGAGGGCGAGTTCAACCTGCACGTCTACGGCGAGCGCCTCTGCCTGCTGCAGCTCGCGCACCCCGACGAGGAGGCGGTCGTCGACCCGTTCACCACGTCCACCGAGGCGATCCGCGAGCTGCTCGAGGACCACAACACCCGCAAGATCACCTACGACTCGTCGAGCGATCGACTCCTGCTCGCGAAGAGCCGTGGTCTTCGCATGGTGTCCATTCAGGACCTCCGGCCGGCTGTGGAGCTGCTCGATTTCCCGAAGCAGGACCTCGGCTCGGTGCTCGAGGCAGCGCTCGGCCAGCGGCCCCAGGGAAGCAAGAAGCGTTTCCAACAGTACAACTGGACCCGACGGCCGCTCGACGCAGACGCGGTCGAGTACGCGCTCCGCGACGTGCGTCACCTCGCAGAGCTGCGCGACGAGCTCCTCAAACGACTCGAGGCGGAGGGACTGCTCGACGACTACCTCGCCGAGAACGAGCGGCTCGAGTCGATTGAGCCGAAACTGAACCGTAAGCCGGGCGTCTTCCGCTCCGCGTCGCACAAACGGCTGACGCGCGAACAGCAGCGGGAGTTCCAGCGGCTCTACGACATCCGCGACCGCCACGCACGAGAGCTCGACCTGCCGCCGAACACGGTCGTCGCGAACAAGGAGCTCTTCGCGCTCGCGCGGGGCGCGATGGATGCGTCGTCGATCACCGGCAATCGACGAGTCCCGGCAGAGCGACTCGAGCGCATACGCACGGAGATGAAAGGCAGGTAAGGGTCGCCCGCGGCGAGTCTACCGCCCCGCCCGCTCGACCAGCGCCGCCACCTCCAGGACCGCGACGCCGTACGCGTCGAGGTCTACGTGGCTCACCGGCGTGCCGGCGAGCAGATCGCGCGCCTCGCGCTTCAGGCGGATTCGAACCGCGCGGTCGCCGTGGTTGAGCAGGAAGAGCACCCCACCGCCGGAGAGTCCCTCGTTCCCCCGCAGCGCCACCTCCACGCACGAAGGCGCCTCGGCGAGGTAGCGCTCGCGAAGCGAGGTCGCGCCGGCCTCGCGCGCGAGCGGCGTGAGGAGCGACGCCAGCCCTTCCCCGTCCAGGTCGCAGCCGACGTAGACGACGCTCCCCTTCCCGACCGCGCGCCGCGTCACCGCGGCGCGGCCGGCGTAGTACCCGTCTCCGTAGCGCGCGAGGACCTCCGTGCCGTCGCCGGGCTCGATCACGTCCACCCACACCCCGGCCACGCCGTCGAGGCCGTCACCGTTCACCGCGACGCTGCGCCCGCCGCCGAGCGCGTCGAACTCCTCGACGGTGATGCCGGCGAGCTCGGCGAACGGTCCCGGGATGGTCTCGGGTCGCATCCGGTTGTCCATCGTGCGCGTGCCGCTGCGATACGTGAGCACGAGCGTCCCGCCGTCCTCGACGTAGCGGGCGAGCCGCTCCTCCGTATCCTCGTCGGTCAGGTTGAGAAGCGGCGCGACCACGAGCCGGTACGCCGACGGATCGTCGGGCAGGTCGGCGACGTCGACCTGCGCGCCGTAGCCCGCGAGCGCCGTGTAGTAGCGCTGGAGCTGGTCTTCGTAGGAGAGGCCGTCGGCGTGCGGCTGGAAGCGCTGACTCCAGAGGTTGTCGAAGCTGCGCAGCAGGAGCACGTCCGCGGGGTAGCCCGTGCCGTCGAGCGCGTCGGACACCGTGGCGAGCTCCTCCGCGACACCGGCGATCTCGCGATAGCGACGGCGCGGAACCCCGTCGTGGTCGAGGACGCCGTACCAGTACTGCTCGGTCCCGAAGAGCGCCGGCCGCCAGCGAAAGTGCACGATCGTATCCGCTCCGTGCGCGATTCCCTGGTAGTCCCAGAGCCTGATCCGGCCCGGGGCTGGCGTCGCACCGAAGACCGACCACCCGCACGGCCCGGAGAGCTGCTCCATGACCCAGAAGTTCCGCCGTTTCGTCCCGCGCGTGATGTCGTGCGCCATCGCGATGGAAGAGGGCGTACCGGCGCCCCACTGGTTCACCGGGTAGTTATCCCACGAGACGAAGTCGAGCTCGCGCGCGAGGTCGTAGTAGTCGATGTCGGCGAAGTGGCCCATGAAGTTGTGCGTAATGGGCGCGTCGGTGGTCTCGCGGATGAGATCGATCTGCGCCTGCTGGTAGGCGACGATCGAGTCCGAGGAGAAGCGCTGGTAGTCGAGCAGCAGCCCCGGGTTGTGCGTGAACCGCCCCGGCTGCTCGACCGCGGTGTACGCCGGGACGATCACCTCGTCGAAGTCGCGGTACTCCTGGCTCCAGAAAACCGTTCCCCACGCGCGGTTAAGCTCTTCGATCGATCCGTATCGCCGTTCGAGCCACCGCGCGAAGGCGGCACGGCAGTGGTCGCAGTAGCAGACCGCGGTGTCGTGGCAGCCGAACTCGTTGTCGATCTGCCAGGCGACGACGCTCTCGTTCCCGGCGTAGTGCTCCGCCTGCGCGCGCACGATGCGTCGCGACTCGTCGAGGTAGCGCGAGTTGGTATGGCAGTAGTGGCGCCGTGTGCCAAAGCCGCGCGCCCGGCCCTCGCGGTCGACCTGGTAGATTGGCTCACCGGCGGCCTCCGCCTCGTCGCACAGCCACTTCGGCGGGGTGGCGGTGGGTGTTCCCATAACGACGCTGATGCCCTTCGCGGCGAGGAGCTCTATCGCGCGGTCGAGCCAGGCGAAGTCGAGCCGCCCGCGGTCGGGCTCAAAGCGCGACCAGGCGAACTCGCCCACCCGCACGAGCGAGACGCCGGCCTGTGCCATGAGATCGGCATCGATCTGCCATCGGTCTTCGGGCCAGTGTTCGGGGTAGTAGTCGACTCCTATCTGCATAGCGGCTCCCTGGTGTCTCCGTCACAGAGTGGTGGGTATCATTCGAGTCTGCGGACCGACCTTCGGACCGCGAGCGTGGGCTGGATGAGGGTATGCGTCCGAAGTCCCGCAATGTCCACGTGCATCATGTCGATGAGCGTACGGGCCGCGATCCACCCCAACCAGTACTTCGGATGGACCACGCTCGTCAGGGGAACCGGAGCGGTCGTGGCAAGCTCCGAGTCGTCGAACCCGATGAACGACACGTCGTCGGGTACGCGCAACCCCGCCTCTTCGAAGGCGGAGAACGACTGGACCGCGCACTGGTCGTTGAAGAAGAACACTGCGGTTGGCCGACGGTCGGACGACATGCTGGCGAGCTCGCGCGCGAGCGGAACGATCGGCATCGTGTCCTCCTGCCTCCGGTAGGGGAGGATGAGCGCATCGTCGCGGGGGATTCCCGCCACCGCGAGAGCGTCCAGGTACCCCTCGAGCCTGCGGATGCCGGCCGTGTTGGTCTCCTTGTAGATCATCGCGATCCGACGGTGACCGCACTCGATGAGATGCTCCGTTGCGAGTCGCCCGCCGTACCGGTCGTCGATCAGGACAGACGAGATCTCAAGCGCCGGCGCCTCGGTGTCGCACACGAGTGTGGGGAGACCGGCGTCACGGATGAGCCGGGCTGTTTCACAGTCGGCGAGAATCTCCGCGCTGCGCGCGAACTTGGCGGCGGCATGATCATTTACCTCGCCGGACTGCAGAACGTCCCCAACGAGTTCAAAGAGGCCGCGACCGTAGACGGAGCGAATTCGATTCAGAGCTTCTTCCGAATCACGCTGCCGCTCATGACCCCGGTGCTTCTGTTTCAGACCATCACCGGTCTGATCTGGACGCTCCAGCTCCTGGTACCTGCCCTGCTGCTCACCCCGCAGGCGGTGAGCAGCGGCGGATTGAGCGCCGGGCTGGCCATACCGCCGGACAACCGACTCTACATGGTTCACCTCTACGAACAGACCTTCATATACCAACGATTCGGATACGGTCTCGCGCTCGCGTGGATCCTCTTCATCGTTATTATGATTCTCTCGCTCATCCTCGTGAGAACGTCCCGCCACTGGGTCTACTACGAGGTCGACATCGACACGAAGAAGACGGAGGCGTAGATGGCAACCACGAGTGCAACCTTCGTAGAGAGCGCGCAACGGCGCAAGATACTGCAGCGATACCGGAAACAGATCGGCCGGGTGATACTCCACCTCGTCGCGATACTCCTCCTGATCGTATTTCTGGCCCCCGTGTACTGGATGATCGCCACCTCCCTCAAGGAGCCGGCGGACGTTGGCAACTATCCGGTTGAGCTGTGGCCGGCGAAGCCGCTGTGGGACAACTACGTTGAAGTCTGGCGACGATCGAACGTGCCCAGATACATGTGGAATTCGTTCGCGCTCTCGGCCATGTATACCACGCTCACCGTATTCACGAGCTCGCTCGCCGGTTACGCGTTCGCCCGGTTCAGGATCAAGCACAAGTCGAAGATATTTACCCTCGTGCTCGCTACGCTGATCATGCCTCCCATCGTGAACATCATTCCGCAGTTCCTGATATTTCACCAAATCGGAGTGCTCAACACCTACATCCCGTGGATGCTCTTCGGGATAGGTGCATCCGCGTATCACATCTTCCTGTTCCGCCAGTTCTTCTCCTCCATTCCGAAGGACCTCGAGGATGCTGCCACGATTGACGGATGTACGCGTGCGTCGACCTTCTTCCGCATCATCGTGCCGATCTCCACGACCGTGTTCGCCGCCGGAGCCATCTTCGCATTTCAGTGGACCTGGTCCGACTACCTGCTGCCGAGTCTCTACCTTCAACAGGAGAAGACCACGTTTGCCGTCGCGCTCGCGAGAGGCCTGAGCGCGCCGTTCCGCCCCGACTACGCGCCGGACTACCCGGTACAGCTCGCCGGAGCGCTTTACTTCATCCTGCCGCTCGCCGCCATGTTCTTCCTCATGCAGAAGTACATCGTCAGAGGCGTCGTAACGACGGGCCTCAAGGGATAGGACGCGAGCCGGCCCCGCCCGCTTCGGGCGGGGTCGTGGCCGACGTATATCAATCCACCACGCCTACACGGAGGGGATCGCTATCGCCCAGTCACCTCCACCCACCTCCCGGGCTCGAGCGCGGTGATCGCCGGCTCGTACATCGCCTCGCAGCTGACCGCCGGGAGGTAGTAGGTGCCCTCGTAGGCGGTCGTCGCGTGGACGGTGAACGTCGTCGCCCGCCCGGCGTCGAGGTCGAAGTAGGTGTAGACGCGGTCGTCGCGGATGTCGCGGAAGTCGAAGTTCCCCGCCTGCGCCGATCCTGCCAGCCGCGCATTCGCGATCTCCCAGCCGGCTGGGAGGATATGATTGAGCACCAGCTCTTCGTACCCGCGCGTGCGCGAGGTGTTCGTGACCCGGACCCGGATCTCGACGTCCTCGCCGGCCGGCAGCCGCTCCACGTCCGCGACGCGCCCGTCGACGTAGTAGTCGACGTCGAGACGGAGGCCGTTCGCGATCGCCCGCTCGCGCCCGGGGCGCGGAACGCCCTCGACGATGACCCGCGGGAAGAGCCGCCCGGCGGTACGGTTCTGCAGCGTCAGGCTCGCGACGCCGTCGCCCTCAACGGGCATCTCCTGCGTCACGACCGCCGTATCGGCGACGAGTCGCCGGACCGGCGCGTCGTTCCACGACCAGGCCAGGTCGATCTGCTCCGACGGGTCGGTGACCATCGCGTACTTCGCCATCGCGAGGAGCGCGTACGCGCTCGTCTGCGTACTCATGCCGGTGTCCGAGGAGAGCGCGCCGCTCACCTCCTGCGCGAGCACGGCGGCGCGCGAGTCGCCGAGCCCGACGAGCGTCTCGAGGATCATCGCCCGGTCGCGCAGGCCGCTGCCGTAGGTATCTCCCGGCGCGTCGTAGTCGGCGACCGAGACGTCGGCGCCACGGATCACGCTCATCGCGGTCGAGGTGTTTCCCGCGAGCGAGTACGCGCCCGCGAGCCGCCACCGCGCGACCGACGGGAGCGCGCCCGCCTCGCGAAGCCGATTCATCGCGGCGTACGCCGGCTCGCGCGCGAGCGCGAGCGTGTAGAGGCGATACGCCTGCTCGAGCAGCGTGTCGTGCTCGGCGCCGTACCACGCGTTCGCCCGTTCGGCCTGGTAGTCGATCCAGCGCGATAGCAGGTCCGCGGGGACCGCGTAGCCCCGCCGGTCGGCCTCGAGCAGGAAGTGGCCCGCGTAGCTCGTCGACCAGTCGTGCGCGTCGGTCTCGCCGGGCCAGTAGGCGAAGCCGCCCGACGGCGTCTGGAAGAGCGCAATGCGCTCGATCGCCTTCGCCACGTTCTCCTGCGTGGTGTCGAGCTCGCCGGTCGAGAGGTTCGCGAGCCGATCGAGGTAGACCTGCGGGAACGCCGCGGAGGTCGTCTGCTCGATACACCCGTGCGGATAACGGATCAGGTAGTCGAGGCGGCGCGAGAGATCGATCGGCGGTATCTGCGAGACCTCGAGCGTGACCTCGTTCGTCCCGGGCAGCCCGTCGAACCGGACGTTCGTCGTGATTCGCTCGTTCGCGCGAAGCGTCAGGGGGATCACTTCGCTTGCGGGCGCCGCGGGCACACGAACGTCGATCTCGGTCTCGTCGACCGCGACGGTCCCGGCTCCGCGGGTGATGAACCGAACGACAGCCCGCCCGGCCTCGTCGCCGGTGGTGAGCGTGAACCGGTAGACCTGCTCGCCCGGGCGATCGAAGCGCAGGAAGTCCTTCGTGCGCCCCTCGGTGCGGACGGGGCCCTCGGTCTCCACCTCCACGCTCACGAGCCCGGCATCCGGGTCGATCGCGAAGACGGTGACCGGTGCCTCGATCGCTTCGTTCACGCCGAGCACGCGCGGCAGCGTGCCGAGCACCATCACCTCCTGGCGGACCGGCACCTCCTGCTCGGCCGCCCCGAAGGCACGGTCGCTCGCGGCGACGACCATGACGCGGACCGCGCCGAAGTACTGCGGTATCGTGATCTCGTGCGTGTTCGTCGCACCCGGGTCGAGCTCGGTGGGCGGGATGTACTCGACGACCGGGTCGAAGCGGTTGGCGTCGCGGCGTCCGCCGCCCTCGCCCTCGCCGCCGCCGCCCACGGCGAGCAAGGTGTCGAGCTCGCCGGTGTACGCGCTCGCGACGAAGTCGTAGAGGTCCCAGCTCGTCAGACTCGAGGCGAGCCGTTGGTAGAAGTGGTCCCAGGGGTCGGGCGCGCGGTACCGTGTCAGCCCGAGCAGCCCCTCGTCGACCATCGCGACGGTATAGGTCATGCCTTCGCCTGAAGCCTCGCTGACGTCGATCGCGACCGTCTCGCCGGGTCGGTAGACATCCGCCGTCTCGATCACCGGCCGCAGCCGCGTGTCGGGATCCTCGACCTCGATGGGCACGACGCCGTACGTCCGGATAGGCAGGTCGTTCGCCGTCTGCATGTGCGGCTGGAGGTAGGTCACGTGCACGTAGACGTTCGGCGCCATGTCGGGCGTCGCGCGGAATCGGAACATCGTCTCCGGGCCCTGCCCCTCGATCCACTCGGCGATGATGACCTCTCCGCGCGACTCGACGGTCACGAGCCCGCGGCCGTCGCGGCTGACCGGGAGCTGAACGCCGATCTCTTCGCCCACGGCGTACGACGGCTTCTCGGGCTGCAGCACGAGCATCGCGGCCCCGCCGGGGCCCTCGTCCTGAGCCCGGCCTGCCCAGCCGGGCCAGTCGACGTAGACGATCTTCCCCGCGGAGTGCCTGCCCTCCTCGTCGCGCACCCGGACGAGGTAGCGACCCCAGTCTGGGTAGTTGATCCGGAAGTCCCAACTCGCGCGGCCGTTTCGCACCTCCACCTCGTCGCCCGCGATGGGATCGAGCGAGTTCTCGCTCACCCACGCGGCGAGATTCTCCTCGTCGGTCTCCCACCACCAGCGCCAGCGGACCTTGAAGATTTCCGCGGTCACCGTACCCGAGCGCACCCGGTTCCCGTCCTGATCGACGACGACGATATCCACGGTGTGGTCCTCGTCGGTGAGGAGCATGCCGCGCGCGGCGTCACCTGCCGGCGTTCGCACGCCCACGTACCGGTCGAAGGGGTGGAAGTCGATCGAGCGGTACTCGTTGGAGAACGCTCCGCTGCGCTCGAAGACGCGCGTGGTGAGGTTTGCGGTGAGCATGCCGGGCGCTCGCGGGACGTTGAGGTTCGCGACGAACTCCGCGCGCCCCTCGTCGTCGAGCGTCCCCTCGAAGAGCGTCTCTTCGGTCGAACGGAACTCACGCGAGGGGTCGTCGAACGAGTACTCCTCGTACCCCTCGAAGCGCGTCGTCGTGGGCGTGAAGCTCGCGCGGATGTCGGCGTCGAGATTCGGCGCCGTCGCGCCGTGGAGCCACCTCGCCTCGAGCGTGCCGCGCACCCGGCCGTTCTCGAGGTACTCATCGGAACCGGGGAACTCGAGGTCGATCTTGAGCCGATTCGGCACGACGCTCTCGACCCGGAGCGTCTTCGTGAACGTGCGGTCGCCCACCACGACGCGCGCCGAGTAGGTCCCCGTGATCGCGTCGCTCGTCGTGCCGGTGACGTAGGCGTAGACTCCGTTGGTCCCGCTCGTGAAGACGGCGTGGTCGACGAGCTGGCCGCGTGGATCGTAGATCTCGAAGCGGACGGGGTGGTCGGGGGGGAGCACGTCGTTCGGATCGTGCAGGATGAACGTCAGGTAGATATCGTCGCCGGGTCGCCAGACGCCGCGCTCGCCGTAGACGAAGCCCTGGATGCCGCCTTCGATCGACGCGCCGGCGGTATCGAAATGGCTCGTCGAACGCGCGCTGCCCGGGTCGACGCGCAGGTACCCGTGCTGCCCGTTCTGTTCGGCGAGGAGGAAGAAGGGAACGCCTCCGCTCGTGTCCAGCTCGGCGAGCCCATCGCGGTCGGTCCGAAGCGATGCGAGCTCGCGGCGCTGGAAGTTGTAGAGCGAGAGCTCTGCGCCCCGGATGGGCTCGGTGGTGCGAAGATTGTTGACGGCGACGGTCAGCGCGCCGTCTTGTCCCGCCGTGGCGAGCATGCCGATGTCGCTCACCATCACGTTGCGGCGAATCGAGATGTCGTGGTCGTGCCACGCCATGTAGTAGGCCGGATGGCACGGGTCGGTGCGGAACCGCCGGTACTGCCACTGCGGGTACTGCGTCCAGGAGTCCCAGTAGCTCGACTCGGCGTCCTGCGGCCCGGTCGTCCACTCGTCGAAGCGCGCGTCGTCCTCGTGCCCGCCGCTGCACGGATACTGAATGTGCGGCCTTCGGAAGGTGACGCGGAGCTGGTAGAGCCCGGTCGGGTCGGCCTCGAGGAGCGGCGAGATATCGAGCCCGTAGCGCACCCAGCGGTCGGCGTCGTCGTCGGACCAGTCGAGATCGATGACCTTGCGCCAGACGACCTCGCCCACGCGCTGGAGCTCGTTCGAGCCGTCGAGCCGGTTGACCTGCAGGAACTGGTGGACATTCGACCCGTAGACCTGGATCGCCTCGACCATGATCGAGTTGAGGTTCATCGTCTCGATGGGAACGGTCGTCCCCTGGCTCGTGGGGATGATCACGCCGTCGCCCACGAAGCGCACGCGCGGCTTCTCGCTCGGGAACGAGACCTCGCGCGAGACCGATTGGGCGAGCGCCTGGCCGATCATGCTCTGCACGCTCGCGGCGACGACGAGCGTGGCGCTCGCGGGCCATCCGTTCGCGCTGTACAGACGGACCCGGTTCGATCGCACGGACGTCCGGAGGTCCTCGACCCCCTCGGCGCGCAGCAATCCGGCGAGATTCTGCTCCGCGTCGAGCGGCTCGCTGAAGGTCACCTCCACGTACTGATCGTCGTCGACGACCGACCGCACGTCGAGCACCTCGAACGAGTCGCGCGCGGGCACCGACCAGGTGAACGAGCCGCGGGCCGCTTCGTCGCGGCCGGCGTTCCACTTCACGAAGAGCTCGCTCGCACGCTCCTGACGGGCGACGTTGGAAACGCGCAGCGCGAACCGTTTCGCCGGCTTCCCGCCGTCGACGACGAAGTCGATCTGCGATCCGTCGTGCGAGACCGAGAACGCCTCGCGCACCGTCTCCGGGTCGGTGACGTCCGACACGATCACGTCCGCGCGGAACTCCATGAGCGCGGGGTTGCCCGGCTCGACGATCGTGAGCCCGCGCGGCTCCACGTCGAGCTCCTGCGGCACGACGCGGAAGTCGAAGGAGAACGGCTCGAGCGTCGCCGACGCACCGCGCTGCGTGGCGCCAGCGGCGAGCGCCCGCGGATCGAACCGGGCCTCGTAGACCTCCCCCGCGCGCAGCGGCTCTTCCGGCGTGAGCTCGATCGTCCACGCGTCCGCCCAGATCGCCTCGCCGCGAACGCGGGGCGACAACTCGAGCGCCGTCTGCGGCACCACCGTGCCGTGCTCGCCGCCCACCGGCTCGGTGAAGACGATCCTGATCGGGCTCCAGCGGGAGATCTCCCCGGTCGTAAACGCCTCCACTACGCGCGGGTTCGGCGGCGAGAAGGCGGTGCCTCCGGCGCATCCGCCGAGGAGCCCGCCCGCCACTGCGGCGACGAACAGCGATACGACGAGACGGGTGGTGAAGCGTTTCATGTCGACCTCGGATGGGAACGGGCTGTTCTGACTATAGCGCGTCCCGGCGAGTCCTGTACACGGAGGAGGACGCCGACAGCGGGTCAATCGATCGCGGGCAGATGGATCTCGATCGTCCGGCAGGAGCGGCCGGCGACGGAGCTCGAGTTGATGGTCGCGCCCAAGGTGGCGGCGAGGGCGTCAGCGATTTCGCGCCCTGCGAGCGGTGCGTCATCACCGCCGGCCTCCGGCCCGCACACTCGTATGCGGGCGGTCCCCCCGTCGCGTTCGAGCTCCACCGCCAGAGACGCCCGACCGTCGTGGGCGGGAAGGCGGTCGAGCGTCTCCACGACGATCTCCGAGACGAGCAGGCTGAGCGTCACCGCGTTCGCCATGGGTAGGCGAATCGGCTCACCACGAACCTCGGTACGCGTCTGCATCTTCATCAGTCGCACCGCTTCGCCGGTGATGCGCTCGGCAAGCAGGCGGACGTCGACGGTCTCGGTGGGTCTCGGGCCGTGCATCTGCTCGTGCGCCGCGGCCATCGCCATGACGCGGACCTCGGCGCGTCCGAGCGCGTGCACCGTCGCCGGATCGCCGGCCTCGGCACCCTGGAGCCGGAGCAGGCTCACCATCGTCTGGAGGTTGTTCTTCACGCGGTGGTGTATCTCGCCGATCAACACGCCGCGCTCTCGGCTGAGCGCGCGCTCCTCGGCGAGCGACTTCGAGATCCCGGAAAGCAGGTAGACGATGGCCACCGAGATGAAAGTGGTAACGGCAAGATAGTTCCCAATCGTCGCGAACCACGCCGGAAGCGGCAGCGACCACGCAAGCGCGTTCACGGCCAGGAGCCAGGTACACACGGCGATGCTCGCCACGAGGACAAGCACGGTCGCGGCGACGTAGGCACCCGGCAGGAACAGAACCGCCATGAACACCGGCGCCGCGAGCCAGATGAACGACGCCCCCACGAGACCGAGCGCGAACATGAGCATGATGCCCAGGTAGAGCACGATCGCGATGACCGCAACGGCTCGAAGCGTGTACGGCACGCGCTTCGCGAAGAGGAGAACGACCCAGGCCGCGTACGCGACGGCGTCGGAGATCGCGACCAGGTACGAGCCGTCGTCGAGCGCCACGATGATGCTGGGCACGAGCGCGGCAACGCCGACGATCGCGCCGACGGCTAGCGTGCGCTGCAGCAGCTGTTTTCGCCAGGGACGGATCGCATCGGACTCTTTCAGGAAGTCGTCGACACCCGACATAGTGCCTCCTCGAGCGGATCACCGTAGCACGTTATCGACCGAGTCTCCAGCGAAGAAACTGTGCGAACGGCTCCCAGGCGCGCGTGCCGTAGCCTCCCGACATGATCCACGCCTGCGGGAGCTCGCGTTCTTCGAGGAAGCTCGCCACGCGCCGGTCGCGGAGCAGGAGCGCGTCGAGGCTGAGGCGCAGATCCGCGGTCGATGGCAGCTCGTCGTGCTCGTACGGGTCGGCGCCGTCGACGACGTAGACCAGGTCGGGCCGCGCATACGCGTCGAGGAGCGCGAGCCCCTCGTCGAGCCTTCGCAGGTAGTCGCCCTCACCGCCCGGCTCGATGGGTATCTCCACCGTACTCGGGACGAACCACGGCGCCGTGCTCCCGTCCGGCATCCGATCAGGAAGGTCGAGCGGCCACGATCGCGCCATGTGGATGCTCAGGCTGACGATCGACTCATCGTCCGCGGTGAGCGCCGCCGTCCCGTCGCCCTTGTGCGCGTCCACGTCGATCACCCACACCGTGCGCGCCGACCCTTCGGCCTGGTGCCGGCGGATCGCCGTCACGATGTCGTTGAAGACGCAGAACCCGTGACCGAAGTCGTAGTGACCGTGGTGCGCGCCGCCGCCCAAGTAGAAGCAGAAACCGTGCCGGATCGCCTCGGTCCCGCACTGGTAGGTTCCGGCCATCCAGTGCTTCCAGTCGGCGAACAGCTCGGAGAGCGGGCGTCGCGCGTTCGCCGGGTTGTACCGATGGTAGGTGCCGTCGGCGTTGACGAGCTCGAACACCTCGAGCATGAGCCCGTCGACGTCGTCGCCGAACCCGCGTGCCACGTACTCGGGCGCGTGCACGCGCAGCAGGTCCTCCCGCGTGATCTCCGATCCGTCGGGCCCGAGCAGCCAGTCGCTCTCGCGAGGCCCGAGCGCGGGGTCGGCGCGCAGCGCGGCGAGCACCTGCGCCGTACGGTCGGGCGCGACCGGGATCTCGATGCCGAACTCGGTGAGGTCGATGCCGCCGGGGTAGTGAAGGACCATGCGCCAAACGTACGTCGGTGCTCGCGGTCGGGCAAGCGCCGAGTGGACCGCTTCGTCGCGTGAGGCCCTGCGACACCGGAGCGCGCGACGTCAGGACCCCGCGCGCGGCACCCGAACTGCTTCTACGCCCCGTAACCGGCCTGCGAACTGCGGTTCTCGTTCCGTATTCGCGAAGTCTCGTCACTGATCGGTTGTCTTGCGGTTGCAGTCCGAGATAGGTCTTCCTACTATGAAGACCACGTGACTCCAGCAGCAGCAAGAGCTTTTCGGTCAGCTGCCGATAGCGGGCACCTTGAGCACCGTCGTCCACCTGCAACGTACCATCGTTCATCTTCGCTTTCCAGCCGTAGATGGTGGCTGTAGAGATCCTGAACTCAGCCGCGACTTCGCCGACCGTCTTGCTCTGCGGCGGACGAAGCTTGCGTAGAACGGTGTTCCGAAACTGAGCGCTGTACCGTGCCATAATTGCCTCCTACCTGACTCAGGTCAGATGACGACTACCGTGGCACAGCGCGCTCACGCGTGGCTATTGCGGGCTCTGACGCGAAGATCACTCTTTTTATCGTTCAAGTGTCCTTCCTTTTTCAACATCAAGAAGGTCCAGGCGCCTCCCAAGAAATCTATTACGGAGATGATGATTATTCTCCAAGACACCATTTCCAACAACACAAAAGCTGTAAAGAAGAAGATAATTGAAAAGCGAATGAAAGCAGTTGCCTTCATGATCACAGTAAGCTCTTGTCCAGCTGCGATGTAATAGTAAATGGAAATGGCCATTAACAAGATCCCCGCAAGTCTAATCCAGACTTCAGTAGTCGGTTCAATATTCAGGGAGTTAAGCAGGACATTAGGCGCTAACAGAAGCAGTAGTCCGTTTATTGTCAGATAGACACCATAGATCAGAACGCTTTTTGCCGATTTGCTCATTTCTCATCCTCCGTATGCTTTATCGATTACCGAAATTGCATCGAGATCACAGCGATCCCTGTCCATAACACTTCCAGTCCGTGACGAACTCCCCGAGCGTACGGCGCGCCGTGTCCGGGTTGTACCGATGGTCGATCACGCCGGCGGCGCTCTCAATGACGCCCGCTCGGCCGGGCTTCGCCTGCCGTGGGCTCACCGGCGAGCACCTCACAGAACGCGTCTGCAGCGGCGGCCGCGCCGCCGGCCTCCGCGAACGCCGCTGCGACCCGAGAGACCCCGTCGCGCATGGCCGCCGCCTGCTCGACCGCAGCCGCAAGGGTCTCCTCGCCGAGGCGCCTCGGATCGAGCCGTACGCCCGCGCCTGCGTATTCGATCCTTCTCGCGACCTCCGGCTGATCGCGGCCGAAGGGTACGACGACCACTGGCACGCCACGGGAGAGCGCGCGCTGCGTGATACCCATTCCGCCGTGACAGACGACCACGCTCGCGCGCTCGATGACGGGGTCGTGCGGCAGGAACTCCTCGATCCGTACGTGCGGGCTGCCCGCCCCGGCCAGGCTGTCGGGCGAATGGGCCCCGCTCGTGGCGACGACGAAGTACCCCTGGTCGGGAAGGGTCCGCAGCGCGGCCTCCACGATCACGCGGTCCTGCTGCCGTTCGGTGGAGCCGGAGACGAGCGCGATCGGACGGTCGATCTCGTCGAGCCACTCCGGCGATGCCGACGCCGGAGCCCACGTGGCGGCCCCGGTGAACCGCACGTTCGGCGGCCACGCTTCGCGCGGGTACTCGAGCGCCTTCGCGGTGAAGTAGAGCAGCCGCGGCGCGCGCACGGGCAGCTCGCCGACCGTCGCGAGCGGCGGGGCGTCCACCCGCGCGCGGATCGCGTTGAGAGCGTCGAGCCCTGCGGCGTCGATCTTCGACTGGATCATGCGGCCGAGCAGCTGGTCCCGCACACGTCCGCCGAGGCCGATCGATCGGCGCAGCCCCGGACCGAACGGCGGGACGCCCGGCGCCGGGATCGCGAGGAAGTACGGCTGGAATACGGCCCATGGCAGGCCCGAGGCCTCGGCCACCGCCTGGGCCCCCCAGCTGTTCGTGTCCACGAGAAGGGCTGTCGCCCCGGTATCGCGCATCGCTTCGCGCGCGTCGTCGACCTCGGCGGCCGCGCGGTCGGCGAACGTCCTGATCGCCAGCTCGAGCGCCTGCGTCGGTTTGCGGGCGCGCCAGTCGTCCATCTCGCGAGCCTCGACCTCGGCCGCGATCGGCTCAGCCTGCAACCCGAGTGAGCGCACTTGCTCTACCTCTGCTGCAAGGGTCCGGACGTGGACCTGGTGGCCGCGGCGCTCGAGCTCGACAGCGACCCCCAAAGCCGGGTACAGGTGCCCGCGCGCGGGCGAGGTGTAGACGAGTATTCGTGCCATCAGTTCCTCCCTTTCAATCCGTTCAGCATTCGCATCATCACCGCGTGCACGCGCTCCAGCTCGAGCCCACGGTCTCGGCGGAGTAGCTTCCATGTGTAGAGGTCGGTCGCCGCGATCGCGGCGTTCAGCGTGGTGTCCCGATCGGTGACGGCGGCGTCCAGCAGGTGGGCGCAGTGTCGCTCGATCCACTCGCGGTGGATGCGGCGCCCCTCTTCGACGACGTTTCGGACGTGCGAAACGTCGCGCTCCTGCGCGAGGAAGTTCAGCACGGTGTCGCCGTCGGTCTCGTAGTGTTCGAGGAGCGCACGAAGCGCAGCGGCGAGGCCCTCGCCGTCCGCGGATTCCCGGGACGCGAGGATCCTCGGCTTCTCGCGCTCGACGAGGGTTTCGAAGAGCTCTTCCTTCGAGCCGAATCGGCGGATCACCGTCTGCACCGTCACCCCGCTGTCTCGCGCGATCGATTGCAGCGTCACGCGATCGTAGGGCTCGCGGGCGAAGGAGGCGAATGCCGCGTCGAGAATCGCCTCGCCGGTCGCCCGTTCGGCCTCCGCGCGCGCTGTCTTGCGATAGGGCCGGGTACCTGTGCCGCCGTCGGCATATTTCATATTAGTGATACTAATATGAACTTAGATGACTGTCAAGGTAAGATATGATGAGCGCGGGTCTCAGCCGGAGGTATCGCCTATGACCGAGCGCGTGTACTCCACGCTCCGCGGCACGCCGGTGAGCTCGTCCTCGATTCCCTCGTACTCGATCGCAACGCTGCCCTCGTAGCCCGCCTCGCGGAGCGCGGCCAGAGAGGTGGCGTGATCGACGTCGCCGTCGCCCACAGTGCACGGCTCGATCGACCAGCCCCACGGCGAGGACGCATCGTCGACCCTGCGGAAGTCCTTGAAGTGGACGTAGGCGGCGTACTCCGCGGCCAGGCGCGTCCCTTCGTGGCCCTCCTGACCGCACTGCATGTAGTTGCCCACGTCGATCGTCGCCCGCAGGTTGGGCGAGCCGATCGACTCGATCACGCCGATCTGCTCCTCCGCGGTGCACGGCAGGCCGCCGTGGTTCTCGAGCGCGAGCACGACGCCGTGCTCCTCCGCGGTTCGCGCGACCCGCGCGAGCGCGTCGAGAATGAGCTTGCGGCCCTCGCTCTTGGCACGCTCGTCGGATCGATCGCGGAGGTGCCCGCCGAAGATGCGTGAGACGGGAGCACCGGCGTCGGCGGCGAGCCTGATCCAGTCCTGTACACGCTCAACCTGCTGCGCCCGCTCGTCGGCGTTCGAGAGGTTGAAGTTGTTCGAGAACGACACACCGGTGAGCACGAGCCCGGCGCCGGCGACGGCGCGCCGTAGCTCGCGCCCGGTCGTCTCCGGGGGAATCAGCCGCGTGTGAAAATCGATCCCCGGAACGCCGAGCGAGGCGACGTAGTCGACGAGCTTCGCGATCGACCAGCCCTCGCGCTCCCACGTTCGGTGGAGACTGTAGTGACACATCGAAACGTCCATGGCTCCTCCATCCCAGCGACGGTTTGGCGCATTCTACCACGGGTTCGCCACGCGCCGGACGCCGAACTGCGAGTATCCCGCCCTTGTTGGTAGAATCCGTCCACACCAACCCTTCCGGGGTTGTCTCGCTCGCGCAGCTTTCCTACCATCGTGGTGCGCCTCGCACGGAAACGAGCGCATCGGAGACCCCATGAAGCTCGTCGAACGACTACCATCGGCCCCGCGGCGTCTCGCCTCACCGCTCGTCGGCTATCCCGCCGTCTCGTACACCGGCACGACCGTCGAGAAGGCGCTCCAGGACGCCCGCGTGCAGGCGGACGCGCTCCTGGCCTACGCCGCTGCCGCAAAGCCGGACGTACTCTTTCCGTTCATGGACCTCTCGGTGGAGTCCGAGGCGCTCGGTCTGCCGGTCCGGTTCAAGGAGATGGACAGCCCGGACATCACCGATCACCCGGTGAAGAGCGCCGACGACCTCGCAAGGCTCGCCGACCCGCGCGTTCCCGACGGGGGCCGGTTCCCCGTCGTACTCGAGACGATCCGGACGCTGAAGGCCGAGTCGGACGCGATGGTCGGCGGCTACCTCGCCTCGCCGTTCACGCTCGCCGGGCAGCTCATGAGCGCGGAGGAGATCTCGATCAACACCATGCTCGACCCCGACCTCTGCCATACGGTGCTCGACTTCTCCTGCGGCGTGACCTGCGACTTCGCGGCGGCGCAGGAGGAGGCAGGGGCCGATTTCGTCGTCCTGCTCGAGCCCACCGCGGCGCTCCTGTCGCCCGAGCTCTACGAGCACTTCGTGGGACCGTACGTCCGTCGCGTCGTCGAGCGCGTCAACGTCCCGCTCGTCCTCCACGTGTGCGGCCAGACCACGAAGCTCATCCCCAGCTTCGTGAAGGACCCCGTGCAGGGCCTGAGCCTCGACACCGACGTCGACCTCGCCGCCGTCGCGCCGGAGGTACCCGCGGACATCGCGATCATCGGGAACGTGAGCCCGGTCGACGAGATGCTGAACGGGACGCCCGAGTCGATCAGGGCCGCCGTCATGAAACTCGGGGCCGATATGGCGCCGTACCCCAACTTCGTAGCGTCCACCGGCTGCGACGTCCCGCCGAACGCGCCCAAAGAGAACCTCGAGGCGTTCGCCGCGGCGGTGCGCGAGCTCGGCTAGCCCCGCGGAGCGATCGCGATCGACGGTGAGCCTGCGAGATAGCCCCCGTCGACGTAGAGGGTCTGCCCGGTGATGTAGCCCGCGCGCGGCGAGGCGAGGAAGAGCACCGCCTCCGCGACGTCCTGCTTGTCCGCGATGCGCTTCATAGGAATCCCGCCCCGGATCGCATCGAGGTCGATGAACCCCTTCTCCACCGCGGGACGAAGGAGCTCGGTATCGACCCAGCCGGGCGCGACGGCGTTGACGCGGATGCCGTGGTCGACCCATTCGACGGCGAGCGTCTGCGTGAGCTCGGAGACCGCCGCCTTCGTCGCGGCGTACGCCGCGCGCGCGGGCCAGGCGGTTCCCGCCGCGATCGAGCTCGTGTTCACGATCGCACCGCCTCCACCTTCGACCATCGCTCGCGCGAACGCCTGGCAGCAGTAGAAGGTCCCGTTCAGGTTGACCGAGACCGTCTGCTCCCACTCCTCCTGCGTCACCTCGAGCGACGGGCGCGGGCTGATGATACCGGCGAAGCTCACCCCCACGTCGAAGCCGCCGAGCAAACGCGCGGCTTCCCGTCCCATCTCGTGGCACGCCGCCTGGTCGCGCACGTCGCACGCGAGGCCCTCCACGGTCGCGCCCGGCACCCCGTCCCGAAGCGCCGCTACCGCGGCGTCGACCCGTTCGCGCTCCAGATCGACAAGGACCACGCTCGCGCCGGCCAGTAGAAATGCTCGGGCGCAGTGACTCCCGATCGCACCGGCAGCCCCGGTGATCACCACCCTGCGATGCTCGAACTCCATCGCTACCCTCCCAACCATTCGCCCAGGTACCGGATCTGCTTCTCCACCTGCTCGCCACGCGCGTCG
>CAYWJH010000047.1:0-22515 GCA_964458555.1 uncultured Spirochaetaceae bacterium
CTCCAGTGGATCTTCCACCTGCAGTGGTATTCGCTGCGCGGAGAGGCGGCCGCCTACGGAATCCGGATCATCGGCGATCTGCCCATCTTCGTCGCGCACGACAGCGCGGATGT
The DNA here is from genome assembly GCA_964458555.1 of uncultured Spirochaetaceae bacterium. Lineage (GTDB taxonomy): Bacteria > Spirochaetota > Spirochaetia > DSM-27196 > SLST01 > SLST01. The sequence continues at coordinate 114 of CAYWJH010000047.1, forward strand.
GTGGGCGCACCGCGACCTGTTCAAGCTCGACGAGCAGGGCCAGCCCACCGTCGTGGCCGGCGTTCCGCCCGACTACTTCAGCGCGACCGGACAGCTGTGGGGGAATCCCATCTACGACTGGGAGACGCACCGCGAGAGCGGTTTCGCGTGGTGGACCGACGTGCTCATGAGCAAGTTCTCGCTCTACGACCACGTCCGCATCGACCACTTCCGCGGATTCGTCGCCTACTGGTCCATCCCGGCAGCCGAGAAGACCGCGCTCAACGGGCAGTGGGTCGCCTCGCCCGGACGCGAGCTGTTCACCGCCGTCCAGGAGCGCGTAGGTCGCCTCCCGGTGATCGCCGAGGACCTTGGGGTCATCACCGGCGACGTGGTCGAGCTCATCGAACACTTCGACTTCGCGCGGATGAAGGTGCTGCAGTTCGCGTTCAACGCGGACGAGCAGAACGAGTATCTGCCGCACCGCCACGAATTCAACGCGATCGTCTATACGGGCACGCACGACAACGACACCGCCGTCGGCTGGCTCGAATCCGCGCGCGACGGCGACGCCCGGTTCGCGCTCGACTACCTGCGAAGCGACGGATCCGAGCCCGCCTGGGACTTCATCCGGGGCGCCATCTCCTCGCCCGCGCAGTTCGCCGTGGTTCCGGCTCAGGATTTTCTTTCGCTCGGCAGCGAAGCACGGATGAACGTGCCCGGGACCACCGGCGGGAACTGGGAGTTCCGCCTGCGGCCCGGGCAGTTGAGCGACGCGATCGCACAACGGCTTCGCTCGATGACCGAGCTCTACGGCCGCCTGTAGCGCCGCCGGCGGTCCGACCGCGATCGATTCCCACTGCCCGACGACCTTCCCCGATAGCCGGATCCACTTGCACGTTCGTGCGACGCGTGCTATTGTTGCATGCAACAAAGGAGCCGCGATGCGCGAAGACACCGACGACGCCAACGACCGCCGCAGCACGCCGAGCGCCCGCGTGACCGTCTACGACATCGCGCGCGAGGCGGGCACGTCGACGAGCACCGTCTCGCGCGTCCTGAACGGCTCCGCGCTCATCGCCGCGGGGACGAAGAGCGCGGTCATCGAAGCGGCAGCGCGGCTCGGCTACACGCGGCGTACGGTACGCAGGCCTTCGGGGCGGTCGGTTCTCAACATCGTCGTCTTTCTGCCGCGCGCCGCCGAGCCGCACGCGCATCTCTTTTACGACGCGGCCGCGCTCTTCGCCGGAATCCAGGACGGGCTCGGCGAGGAGCGCGCGCATACGATCGCCGCGCTGAACGGCAACCGCTCGCCCTTCGAGGGCAAGAAGCTCGGCGACATAGACGGGTGCGTCTTTGCCTTCAGCTCTCCACCGCCGGAGATCCGTGAGCTCGTGGCCGAGCGCGGCATCCCGACGGTGCTCATCAACCGCGTCGACGACGAGCTCGCCTGCGTCGCGAACGACGCGGCCGCCGGAATGCGTGCGATCGCCGGGGAGGTAGCTTCGCGGAGGCCGGGGGCGAAGCCGGTGTTCGTGAGCGTCGCTACCGCGAACCCGGTAGCGCGCTCGCGGTGGGAGGCGTTGCGCGCGCAGGACGCGTTGCCGGTCGGCGATGGTGACCGGGTCGAGCTCGAGAGCGTCGCCACGGTCACCCCGGCGGTCGTCGGTCGCCTGCTCGAGACGGGCTACGAGACGTTCGTCTGCGCGAACGACCTCGTAGCGATCGCCGTCTACGATCGGCTGCGCGAGCTCGGCGTGAGCGTGCCGCGGGAAGTCGGGCTCACTGGTTACGACGCGGCGCCGGTGCGAGGACTCGTGCGGAGGTCGATCACGACGGTCGACCTCGCGGTCGAGCGGATGGGCCGGGAGGCCGCGGCGCGGCTCGTCGATTCGATTCTCGCCCGCGAGCAGCCGCGCGGGTGCGATCTGATCCCCGGCGACTTCGTTCGCGGGGAGACGCTGTAGGAGCGGCGGAAAAGGAGAAGGATATGGGAATCATGCTGGTCACCGGTGCGAGCCGGGGCATAGGCGCCGGGATCGCGCGCGAGCTCGCGCGCGCGGGCCACGAGGTGGCGATCCACTACAACGGAAACCGCGACGCGGCGAGCGCGGTCGCCGAGGAGTGCCGAGAGCTCTCCGGTGGCGAGGCGCAGGTCTTCCAGGCCAACATAGGCGTCGCCGCCGACCGCGAGCGGCTCGTCGACGAAGTCACCACGGCGTTCGGGCGGATCGACGGCTTGGTCAACAACGCCGGCATCGCGCCGCGCAAGCGCGACGACATCGTCTACGCCGAGGAGGAGATCTTCGACGAGGTGATGCAGGTAAACCTCAACGGGCCGTATTTCCTCACGCAGCTCGTCGCGCGACGGTGGCTGGGCGAGGGCTCGGCCTCGTCCGCGCAGGCGGACGGGGCCGCCCCGTCGTTCCCGCGCCGCGTCGTCTTCGTCACCTCGGTGAGCGCGGTGATGGTCTCGACGAACCGCGGCGAGTACTGCGTGAGTAAGGCCGGGCTCGCGATGGCCGCGCAGCTCTTCGCGGCGCGGCTCGCCGGCGAGGGTATTGGCGTGTTCGAGATCCGCCCCGGCATCACGCAAACCGACATGACCGCCGGCGTCACCGAGAAGTACGACCGCCTGATCGGCGAGGGGCTCGTGCCGCAGGGGCGGTGGGGCTTCCCGAGCGACACCGGTGCCGCGGTGCGCGCGATCATGGATGGCGCGCTCGACTTCTCGCCGGGGTCGGTGCTCTATACCGACGGCGGGCTGCACATCTCGCGCCTGTAGGCGGCCCCTCCGGGCGCATCAACAATTTCGGCACCAGACCGAAAGGAGTAGGCAATGATAGCGATCGATCAGGACATCACCCCGGAAGGCCTCACCGACGGGCTCGACCGGCTCTGGAAGATCTCGGCGAAGTCGATCGGTCTGCTGAAAGACCGATGGGACCCGACTTCCGGGACGCCGGTCTTCACGCAGGCGGGCGCGTACACGAGCCGCGGCTGGACCGAGTGGACGCAAGGCTTCCAGTACGGGTGCGCGCTCCTGCTCTTCGAGGCGACCGGTGAGGAGCGCTGGCTCGACTACGGCCGCGAGGAGACGGTGCGGCGGATGGCCCCGCACGTGACGCACATCGGCGTGCACGACCACGGCTTCAACAACGTGAGTACGTACGGGAACCTGCTGCGCATGATGGCCGAAGGCACGATCCCCGAGGACGAGTGGCAGCGCGAGTACTACGAGCTCGCGCTCAAGCTCTCCGGCGCCGTGCAGGCGAGCCGATGGACGCCGCTTCCCGATGGCATCGGCTACGTGTGCAGCTTCAACGGGGCGCACAGCCTCTTCTCGGACACGATCCGCACGATGCGCGCGCTCGCGCTCGCGCACCAGCTCGGCCACGTGCTCATGGGCGAGCAGGACGAGAAGATCTCGCTCCTTCGCAGACTCCTCCAGCACGCCGAGGCGACCGCCCGGTACAACGTCTACTTCGGCGGGAGCCCCGAGGGGTCCGGGCGTGACGCCTACGACATCCGCGGGCGGGTCGTGCACGAGAGCATCTTCAACGTGGATTCGGGGGCGTACCGATGTCCCTCCACGCAGCAGGGCTATTCGCCCTTCACGACGTGGACGCGCGGACACTCGTGGGTACTCGCCGGCTACCCCGAGGAGCTCGAGTGGCTCGACACCCTCACCGACGCGGACATCCAGGCGAGCGGCTACGGCGCCTCGCGCGTCGCAGACGTCCGCGAGCGCTTCCTCGCGGTCGCGCGCGCGGCCGCCGACTTCTACGTCGAGCAGACCCCCACCGACGGGATCCCGTACTGGGACACCGGCGCGCCGGGGCTCGCGAAGATGGGCGACTACCTCGACCGCCCGGCCGACCCGTTCAACGAGCACGAGCCGGCCGACAGCTCGGCGGCGGCGATCAGCGCGCAGGGCCTCATCCGCCTGGGTCGCTACCTCGCAGCGCACGGCGACGAGGAGGCAGGCAGCCGCTACACGCAGACGGGGCTCACCGTGGCGAAGACGCTGCTCGACGACCCCTACCTCGCGACGAACGACAAGCACGAGGGCATCCTGCTGCACACCGTCTACCACCGACCCAACGGGTGGGACTACGTGGCGCCCGGGCAGAAGGTGCCCAACGGCGAGTCGGCGATGTGGGGCGACTACCACATCATGGAGCTCGGGCTCATGCTCAAGCGCATGGCCGACGGCGGCGAGCCGCAGCGCTTCTTCGACATCGGGAGGACCTCATGAGCGACGCGACGAACGGATGGCCGGCGCCGTCGAGCCGGGAGCGGCTCTGCGTGCACACCGCGACGACGAGGCCGTTGCCGCTCGAGGTCGCCGTGGACGAGTACCTCGCCGCCGGCGTGCACGGCATCACCGTCTGGCGCGACGCGCTCGCCGGGCGCAACGTCTACGAGGCCGGCGAGCGCATCCGCGGTGCCGGCCTGGAAGTCGTCTCGCTCTGCCGTGGCGGGTTCTTCGTGAGCCCGAGCGAGGACAAACGAAAGGAGGCGATCGAGGAGAACCGGGCGATCGTCCGCGAGGCCGCCGAGCTGGGGGCCCCGCTCATCGTCCTCGTCGTCGGGGCCGACCCGGAGGTGCCCCTGCCGGCCGCGCGCGAGCAGATCCGGGAGGGGATCGAGGCGACCCTCCCGCTCGCCGAGGAGCTGGGGGTGCGCCTCGCGATCGAGCCGTTGCACCCCATGTACGCGGACACCCGCAGCGCCGTCACCGACATCGCCACGGCGAACGACCTGTGCGACCGCATCGGCTCGCCGTGGGTGGGCGTGGCGGTCGACGTCTACCACCTCTGGTTCGACCCGCTGCTCCAAGAGGGGATCGCGCGCGCCGGGTCGGCCGGGCCGATCTCGGGGCGCACCGCCGGGCGCTCGGGTGCCGCCGGCGACGACGCGTCCGCCGGGCGCATCTTCGCCTTTCACGTCTGCGACTGGCGAACGCCCACACGCGACCTGCTGACCGACCGCGGGCTCATGGGCGAGGGCTGCATCGACATCCCACGGATCCGCGGCTGGATCGAGGAGGCGGGCTTCGACGGTTTCAACGAGGTGGAGATCTTCTCCACCGAATACTGGGCGCTCGACCAGCGCGCCTATCTGACGAAGATCGTGAGCGCCTACGAGGCGCACGTGTAGAGGAGTGAACATGGACAAGCATATTGGCGTAGTCATGAACGGCGTCACCGGGCGCATGGGGACCAACCAGCACCTCATCCGCAGCATCCTCGCGATCCGGTCGCAGGGCGGGGTCGTCGCGCAGAACGGCGACCGTATCATCCCGGAGCCCATCCTCGTGGGGCGCAACGAGCAGAAGCTCGCGCGGCTCGCTGCGGCGCACGGCGTGGAGCGCTACACCACCGATCTCGACGGCGCGCTCTCAGACGACACCGCGCCCGTCTACTTCGACAGCGCGAAGACCGAGCTGCGCTCGGCAGGCGTGGGCAAGGCGATCGAAGCCGGCAAGGCTATCTACTGCGAGAAGCCGACCGCGACCAACCTCGCCGACGCCGTAGCGCTCGCGCAGAAGGCGAAGGACGCGGGCGTCAAGAACGGCGTCGTACAGGACAAGCTGTGGCTGCCGGGGCTCCTGAAGCTGCGCTACCTCATCGACACCGGTTTCTTCGGCCGGATCCTCGCCGTCCGCGGCGAGTTCGGCTACTGGGTCTTCGACGGCTTTCACCAGCCCACGCAGCGCCCGAGCTGGAACTACCGCAAGGAGGACGGCGGCGGGATCATGATCGACATGTTCTGCCACTGGCGCTACGTGATCGACAACCTCTTCGGCAACATCACGAGCCTCCAGGCGATCGGCACGACGCTCATCCCCGAACGGCTCGACGAACGGGGCGAGAAGTACAGCTGCACCGCAGACGACGCCGCCTACGGCACCTTCGAGCTCGAGAACGGCGTCATCTGCCAGTTCAACAGCTCGTGGCAGGTCCGCGTCCGCCGCGACGACCTCCTCACGGTCCAGGTCGACGGTACCAAGGGCACCGCCGTCGCCGGCCTCACGCAGTGCTACGTGCAGCCCGACGCGACGACCCCGAAGCCGGTGTGGAACCCCGACCTCGAGAGCCCCATCGACTACTTCGCCGACTGGAAGGCGATGCCCCAGCGCGACCCGAACGAGAACGCGTTCAAGGCGCAGTGGGAGCTCTTCCTGAAGCACGTCGTCGACGACGTGCCGTTCCCCTGGGACCTCACCGAGGGTGCGAAGGGCGTGCAGCTCGCCGAGCTGGGGATGAAGTCCTGGCGGGAACGGAAGTGGCTCGAGGTGCCTAAGCTGTAGACGCGCCGCGCAACCCTTTGCGAGGCGACCGCCAGGAGTGGTAGAGTAGTCGCACCGACAGGAGGAATCATGGCATCCCATTCCCTACCCATCCGACCGGCCGACGAGTGCCTCTGGGACGAGGTTTCGCTCGGCGAGATCATGCTGCGACTCGACCCCGGCGAGCGGCGGATCAAGTCTACGCGCGCCTTCACCGTCTGGGAGGGTGGCGGCGAGTACAACGTCGCGCGAGGCCTGCGTCGCGCGTTCAACCAGACGACCGCGGTGGTCACCGCGATCCCGCGCAACGACGTGGGCCTGCTGCTCGAGGACCTGCTGCTGCAGGGCGGCGTCGACCTGCGCCACGTGAAGTGGGTCGACTACGACGGGATCGGGCGCGACAACCGCGTGGGTCTCAACTTCACCGAGCGCGGGTTCGGCGTTCGCGGTGCGCTCGGCGTATCGGACCGCGCGCACTCGGCGGCGAGCGCGCTGAAGAAGGGCGACATCGACTGGGACGCGATCTTCGGTGCCGAAGGCGCGCGGTGGTTCCACTGCGGCGGGATCTACGCGGCGCTCTCCGAGACGACGCCGGACGTCGTGATCGAGGCGATGAAGAGCGCGCACGAACACGGCACGATCGTCAGCTACGACCTCAACTACCGTTCGTCGCTCTGGAAGACGAACGGAGGCAAGGCAAAGGCTCAGGAGATCAACCGCGAGATCGCCAAGTACGTCGACGTGATGATCGGCAACGAGGAAGACTTCACCGCCTCGCTCGGTTTCGAGGTCGAGGGCCTCGACGAGACGGTGACCGGTCTCGACCCGGCGAAGTTCAAGTCGATGATCAAGCGCGTGGTCTCCGAGTTCCCGAACTTCAAGGCGGTCGCGACGACGCTGCGCGACGTCCGGTCGGCGACGTACAACGACTGGAGCGCCGTGCTCTACCACGACGGTGAGTTCCACCAGGCTCAGCAGCGCGAGAACCTCGAGATCCTCGACCGCGTCGGCGGCGGCGACAGCTTCGCGAGCGGCCTCATCTACGGCTTTCTGTCGGGCAAGGACGCGCAGGAGTGCGTCGAGTACGGCGCCGCGCACGGCGCGCTCGCGATGACCACGCCCGGCGACACGTCGATGGCGTCGCTCGCGGAGGTCGAGAAGCTCGTCGGCGGCGGAAGCGCGAGGGTAGAACGATGACGACCGGACCCGCGGCAAACAAGCGCGACATGGATCAGCGCTTTCGCGACTACGGCCTCGTGCCGGTGATCGTCCTCTCGGACGCGGCGCAGGCCGACCCGCTCGGCGAGGCGCTGCTCGCCGGCGGGCTCCCGGTCGCGGAGATCACCTTCCGCTCGGACGCGGCGCTCGAGGGCATCCGGACGATGGCGGCGAAGTACGAGGATATCCTCGTGGGCGCAGGGACCGTGCTCTCGCTCGAAAACGCGAAGGCGGCGATCGACGCGGGGGCGAAGTTCATCGTGACCCCGGGGTTCAACCCGGAGGTCGTCGACTTTTGCCTCGACAACAAGATGCCTATCTACCCGGGCATCAGCGGCACCGGGGAGATCGAGGCGGCGCTCGCGCGCGGGCTCGAGGTCGTGAAGTTCTTTCCGGCCGAGCCGCTCGGCGGCGTGAAGATGCTGAAGGCGCTCTCGGGGCCGTACCGGGGGCTCTCGTTCATGCCCACCGGCGGCATCAGCCTCGCGAACGTCCACGACTACCTCGCGCTGCCGCAGGTCGTCGCGTGCGGAGGGAGCTGGCTCGTCGCGAAGGACAAGCTCGCCGCCGGAAAGTACGGCGAGATCGTCGCGACGATCCGCGAGGCGATGCGCGCGGTCTACGGCTGCTCGGTCGCCGGAGAGTCGATCGAGGTCGCCGCTCCGTACCCCGACCGCACCCGTGCCTACCTCGAGCGGCAGGGCGTCGCGGCGGGCGACGCCGACGGAGGCGTTGAAATCAAGGGGAAAACCGTCATACTTCGGGAATGATGTTCCCCGACTTCGCCAACGAAGCCGACTATCTTGCGTTTCTTCGGGGGGAGGCGCTCCTGCCGGAAGGGTTCCGCGTCGCCACGACGCGGATCGCCTTCACGCCGGGCGAGCGCCCGACCCTCGAGCCCTACCGCATGAACCTGGGGCTCATCCTCGCCGACGAGCCCACCGACTCCTTCGCCGGCGTCTTTACGAAGAACGCCTTCCCGGGCGCTCCGGTCCTCCTCGGCCGCGAGCTCCTCGACGAGCCGACGACGCAGGGTATCCTCGTCAACAACAAGATCTCCAACGTCCGCGCGGCGACCGGGCTCGAGGACGCGAAGCGGCTCACCGCGAGCCTCGGCTCGACGCTCGGCCTCCCGCCGCGTCGGGTGTTCAGCGTCTCCACCGGCATCATCGGCTGGGCGCTGCCGGTCCTGGAGATGGAGGAGGCGCTGCCGGCGCTCGCGTACGGGCTGCACGCCGGCGACGCGCTCGACCTCGCGCAGGCGATCATGACGACCGACAGCTTCCCGAAGGCGCGCCGGGTCGAGGTCGCCGGCGGGTCGATCCTGGGAATCGCGAAGGGAGCCGGCATGATCGAGCCGGATATGGCGACGATGCTCGTCTTTCTCCTCACCGACCTCGACGTCCCGCGCGAGACGGTCCGTCGGGTCCTGCCCCGCGCGGTCGACCCGACGCTCAACGCGATTACGATCGACGGCGACATGAGCACGAGCGACACGACGCTGCTCGTCTCGTCGCGCCGCGTCGAGGCCTCCGGGCTCGATGAGGACGCGTTCGCCGACGCGCTCGCGCGCGTATGTGGACTTCTCGCCCGAGATGTGGTACGTAACGGGGAGGGCACGGGGCACGTGCTCGAGTTGAAGGTCCGCGGGCTTGAGAGCGACGGGCTCGCGCGGCGCGTAGCGAAGGCCGTGGCGAACAGTCCCCTCGTGAAGACGGCGCTCTACGGCAACGATCCGAACGTCGGACGCCTTCTCTCCGCTGTAGGCGATTACCTCGGATCGAACGGCCTCCGCGTCGATGCAGATCGGGTTGTGATCCGCGTGGGCAGCGAGGTGGTCTTCGCCGAAGGCGCGTTTCGCATCGACCGCGAGAAGGAAGCGAGGCTCTCGGACTATCTGAAGTCGACCTCGCTCAACCCGCGGCTGACCGGGTACCCGCAGCACCAGCGCTGCGTCGAGGTCGAGATCGATTGCGGGGCCGGCGACGGCGCGGCGAGCGTGTGGGGATCGGACCTCTCCGACCAGTACGTGCACGAGAATGCCGATTACAGAACGTAGGATGCGCAATGAACAGTGAAGGAACATCGGCCTCCAACGGCGCGCAGGCGCTCGAGCACGAGGTCAGCCGCGCCGGGCAGCTGCTCGCGCGGTGCCGCGACGAGATCGGCAAGGCGGTCGTCGGGCAGCGCGCGATGATCGACGGGATGCTGATGGGCATTCTCACCGGCGGTCACGTGCTCCTCGAAGGGGTGCCAGGGCTTGCGAAGACGCGAGCGATCACGAGCCTCTCGCGCGTGATCGACGCGAGCTTCAAGCGGATCCAGTTCACTCCCGACCTCCTGCCGGCCGACCTGATCGGCACGATGATCTACCGCCAGCAGACCGGCGAGTTTGTCGCGCGCAAGGGGCCCGTCTTCTCGAACATCGTGCTCGCCGACGAGGTCAACCGCGCGCCGGCGAAGGTCCAGTCGGCGATGCTCGAGGCGATGCAGGAACGGCAGGTGACGATCGGCGAGACGACCTTCCCCTTGCCGCAGCCGTTCTTCGTGCTCGCCACGCAGAACCCGATCGAGCAGGAAGGAACGTACCCGCTTCCCGAGGCGCAGCTCGACCGCTTCGTCATGAAGCTCGCGATCACCTACCCGACCCCGGAGGAGGAGCTCGAGATCCTCAAGCGCGTGGGCGTGGAAAGCGAGCTCAAGCTTCGCACGATCCTCTTTTCGTCCGACGTCGTCCGTCTGCAGGATACTGCCGCGCGCATCGAGGTCGACGATCGCATCCAGGAGTACATCGTCGCGCTCGTGATAAGCTCGCGCCGGCAGGGCGAGACGCGATCGTTTCACCGCTACGTCGAGTTCGGCGCCTCGCCGCGCGCGACGATCTACCTCTATCGCTGCGCGAAGGTGCAGGCGCTCTTCGAGGGGCGCGCGCACGTGCTGCCCGACGACGTGAAGACGGTCGCGCCGGCGGTGCTCCGCCATCGGATCATCCCCTCCTACGAGGCGGAGGCCGAACAGCTGACCTCCGGCGATCTGGTCGACCTGCTCCTCTCGACGGTACCAGTACCCTGATGATGGATCGCGCGAGACTCCTCTCGAGCGTGAAACGCATCCAGCTCGTCGCCACCCGCCTCGTTGAGAACCTGCTCGCCGGGGACTACCGCAGCGTGTTCCGCGGACCGGGCATCGAGTTCGACGAGGTTCGCGAGTACGTGGAGGGCGACGACGCACGGCTGATCGACTGGAACGTGAGCTCGCGCATGGGAGCGCCGTTCACGAAGACCTTCCGCGAGGAGCGCGAGCTCACGCTCGTGCTCGTCGTCGACGTCTCGGCGAGTCTGCTCACCGGGCCGCCCAACCGCACCCGCCGCGAGCTCGTCGCCGAGCTCTTCGCGCTGCTCAGCCTCGCGGGGGCGGTGAACAACGACCGGGTGGGGACGGTGCTCTTCTCCGACCGGATCGAGAGCTGGGTCGCCCCGCGCAAGGGCAAGCGACACGCGCTGCGCCTGATCACCGATATGGTCGGGATCGAGCCCAAGGGCAGCGGATCGGACCTCGCGCTCGCGCTGCGCACCACCGGCGAGGCGCTCTCGCGCCGCGGCGTGGTCATCGTCGTCTCCGACTTCAAGACGAGCGGCTACCTGCCGGACCTTACGCTCATGGGACGACGTCACGACGTGATCGCCGTGCGCGTGACCGACCCGGTGGACCGCACCTTCCCGCGTACCGGGGTCATTCGCCTCGAAGACCCCGAGAGCCGCCGGACGGTGCTTGCCTCCGGATCGTCGGGCCGGTTCCGCGACGCGTACCACGAGTTCTGGGAGCAGCAGCGACGCACCTGGCTCACCGAGTGCCATAAGCGCGGCATCGGGACGATCGAGATCTCCACGAACGACGACCCGGCGACGCAGCTCATCAGGTACTTCGAGAAGAGGAAGGGCCGATGAGCGCAGCACGCCCTCGTCTCGCGGCCGCGCTCGGATCGAGCCGGGCGTCGCAGTTGGTTCCCGCGCGCGCGCTCGCGGTGCTCGCCTTCCTGGTCGCCGCTCCTGCGCTCGTGGCGCAGTCGTACACCGTCGTCGACTCGGTTCGTCTCCCCGCCGAGTCGTTCGTCGGCGACGCGGTGGAGCTGCGGTACACGCTTCGCACCGACGCGCAGCTCTCCGCGCCCTCGCCGCTGCCCGAGGTACCCTGGGGGACGATCGAGTCGGTCAGCGTCGGCGAGGGGAACGGACAGTACAGCGTGAGGATCGTCGTCGTGCCCTACGAGCCGGGTACGCTGACGCTGCCGCGCATCGACCTCGGCGGTGTCGCGCTGGCGGGCCTGAGCGTGTCCGTGACGAGCGTGCTCGGAACCGAAGCGGAAATGAGATCGATCTACGGTCCCCAGCGGCTGCCGGGTACTCGCCTCACGATCCTCCTGATCGCGCTCGTCGTGGGGGTGCCCGGCGGCGCCGCGCTCTATCTCGCCGGGCCGGGACGCGCGCTCATCCACAGCTTCGTCGCGCGCCATCGGGCTCGTATTCCCTACCGAAACCTCATGCGCACGATCGACCGGCTCGAGTCGAACATCCGTTACGACTCGAGCCGCGAGTTCTACACGAGGCTCGTCGCCTCGATCCAGGATCTGATGACGAACCGTCTCGGATTCGAGTGTCGGGCCGCTACGTCCACCGAGCTGGAGGCGTACCTCCCGTTGCTCGCCGCCCGCTGCGGCGAGCGGGTGGAGGCGGTGAGCGAGCTCGGCGACATCTTCCGGTCCGCCGACCGGGCGAAGTTCGGGCACGCCCAGATACGCCGCAAGGTCAGGCTCTCGCACCTCGAGCTCTGCCGCGAGGCGATGGCGCGGCTCGAAGCCGCGCGCAGGCGGGCTCGACGGGCGCATCGGAACCAGGAGGTCGACCGTGTGGGTGGTTGACCGGCCTGCCTGGCTGCTCCTGCTCCTTCTCGTGCCCATCCTCGTCTACGTTCGCCACGTATGGCGGGGACGCGGAGGCAAGCTGTCGTTTCCGTTCAGCGTGTGGGGCGGCCACGGGTTCACTCCGCCGGCGACGGCGACCTCTGTTCTGATCGGGGCGTCCGCGCTCGTCTTCTGGCTCGGGGTCGTCGTGCTCGTGGTCGCGCTCGCCGGGCCGCAGCGGGTTACCCGGGAACGAAGCTTTCTGACGCGCGGCGTGGACATCATGCTGGTTATCGACCAGTCACCGACGATGGCCGCGCGCGACTTCCAGCCCGAGAACCGGTTCGAAGCCGCTCGCGAGGTCATCCGGCGGTTCGTGTCGCTGCGTGAGAACGACCCGATCGGGCTCGTCGGTTTTGGCGCGGAGGCGTCGCTGCGCGTTCCTCCGACGATCGACTACGAGCACCTCCTGTCCGTGCTGGAGCAGATGCGGATCCTGGAGATGGGCGACGGAACGGCGATCGGCATGGGGCTCGCGGTCGCTGCGCTCCACCTCGAGGGCTCCGAGGCGCCGCGCAAGGCGATCGTGCTGCTGACCGACGGGGTGAACAACGCCGGCGAGATCCAGCCGGAGACCGCCGCGCGCGCGGCGCGCTCGCTGGGGATCGAGGTCTACGTCGTTGGCATCGGCAGCGGCGAGGAGGCGGACATCGAGGTGCGCATCCCGGCAACCGGCGAGCTGTACGCGGGTACGATTCGCGAGGGGTTCGACGAGGAGTCGTTGCGCACGATCGCCGAGGTAGGCGGAGGGCGCTACTACTACGCGGGCTCGAACACCGCGCTGCAGGCGGTATTCGACACGATCGATACAATCGAGCGTGTCGAGCAGCGCTCGCTCCTGCGCGTCGTGCGCGAGCCGTACGATCGGCTCCTCGTTCTCATAGGTCTCGCGCTCATCCTGCTCGACTTTCTGATCCGGCGCCTGTTCGCGCGGGAAGTGCTATGATGTCGCGCGCGGTCCGGGTTCCTGCGGGGAGGACGATGTGACGATCGAGAGACCTGCGATCCTGCTGGGGCTGCTGGTCGTCGTACCGGCGATCGTGCTCCAGGTCCGCGTCTATCTCGCCGGACGAGAAGAGATCGTGCGGTTGGGCGTTCAGTGGCCCCGTGAACAGGTCGCCCGCCTCTACGCGGTGAAATGGTTCTTCTCCGTGCTCGCGTTCGACCTCTTCCTCGTCTTCGCCGTGCTCTCCGCCGCCGATATCACGTGGGGCGAGCGATCGGTCGAAGAGGACCGCGCTGGCCTCGACGTGGTGGTAGCGGTGGACGTGTCGCGCAGCATGCTCGCCGCGGACGCTGATCCGACGCGGCTCGGCCGCAGCCTGGGCGTGATCCGGGCGGTGAGCCGGCAACTCCCTGCCGCGCGGATGGCCATCGTGGCGTTCAAGGGCGAGGCGGTCACGCTCATGCCGCTCACCGAGGACACCAACGCGCTCGAGATCGTGGTTGACGGGATCGGACCGGCGCTGATCTCGGCGCCGGGTACCAACGTGGAGGCCGGGCTGTTGGAGGCGCTGCGCAGCTTCCCGGAGGCTACCTTCGCGCACCGCGCGATCGTACTGTTCTCCGACGGGGAGGCGCTGAGCGGTAATCCGGACGAACCGGTGAGCGCGCTGCGTCGTCGCGGAGTTCCGGTGCTCGCGGTGCTCGCCGGGAGCGAGGAGGGGGCGCCGGTCCCCGCCGGCGACGGCTCGGTCCTTCTCGACGAAGACGGCCGTCCGGTCGTCAGCAAGGCGAACGCCGGGCTCCTCGCGGACATCGCGCAGCGCACCGACGGCGAGGTCCTCCGTCTCGCCGACGCGGAGATCGTGACCGAGCTCGCGCGTCTGCTCTCCGGGTTCGCCGAGCTACGCGAGCGCGAGGGGTTCCGGCTCGTGCCCATGCGTCGGTATCGACTTTTCCTGGGAGCGGCGCTCGTCGCGTTGCTCGTCTCCATGGCCGTACGGGTGGCTCGATGGCGCGGCATGTTCTGAAGCTCGGAGTCGCCTTCGCGACGTGTTGGTTCGCGGTGCTCACGCTGGGAGGTTGCTCCGGCGGCGGGCCCATGGTCGCGGTCCTGCGTGGGAACCTCGCCTACGCCCGTGGCGACTACCAGACCGCGCTCGTGCACTACCTCGCCGCCGAGGAGCGTGCCGAAGACCGCGGGTGGGTGCTCTTCAACACGGGGAACGTCTACTACGCGCTCGGCGAGCAGGACGCGGCGCTGACGGCCTGGGCCGATGCGCGCACCGCCTCGGCGTCGGTAGATTCCGGAGGCGACGAGCCCGCGGGATCGACGCTGCTCATCCACGCGGCGAGCTATAACCGCGGGGTCCTGTTCTACGAGCGCGGCGACTACCGCGCCGCGTACGAGGACTTCAGGTACGCGCTGAGGTTGAATCCGCGGAGCATGGCCGCGAAGACGAATCTGGAGCTCGCGCTGCGGAAGATCAGATCCGCCGAGCAGGCAGAGCAGATGGGCGGTGAGGCGGTGAGCGGCGAGGGCGACGGTCGCACCGACGAGCCGGACGCGTCGACGCTCCGAATTCTCGAGTACGTCCGACGGAAGGAAGCACAGCGATGGTTTGCGAACAGGGAATCAGACGATTCGCCCGATCCGCGGGACTGGTAATCGTCCTGCTCGCTGCGCCCCTCGCCCACGCGCAGCTTACGATCGAGCTCTCCGAGCAGGCGATCGCCGTGGGCGAGCGGGTCTCCTACGTCATCTCGATCGACCACGAGGAGCCTTCGGACGTCTCGGTCGAGCGGCCCGATCTCCCGGGCGTGCGCGTCGTCGAGGGGCCGACCGTGCGGCCCGTTTCCTTCCTCGCCGGCAGCGAACGCCGGCGGGCCATCGAAGTCCGGTTTACCCTCGAAGCAGTAACCGCGGGTAGATACGTGTTGCCGGCGATCTCGGTAACGGTCGCAGGTCAGCCGTATCTCACCGCCGAGCGCCTGCTCGAGATCGGCGAGCGGAACGATCGCTCGAGCGTGCCGTTTCTCGCGCGCTGGACCGGACCAGAACGCCCTCTCTACGTGGGCGAGGCGGCGGTGTACGCGCTGGAGATCTACAACGTTCCGGAGTACGTCTATCCTTCGTCGATTACCCTCGATACGCCCGGCGACGCGATCTTCGAGGAGGTGCAGGGGCTCGGCACGATCGACCGCTACGAGGTGGATGGGGTGACGCTCTACGCGATCCCGGTCGCCGTCTTCGTCGTGACCGCCTCGCAGGAGGGTGAGCTCGTGCTGCCCGAAGCCCGGATCGCCGGCGAGGCGCTCGCCGCTACCGCGCCGCAGCGCCGGGTCGACGTGAGGGCGTTGCCGACGCAGGTGGAGCCGGTCGGTGCGGTCGGCTCCTTCTCCTACGAGGTCGATCTCGCGCCCATGGCGATCCTCGAGAACGAGACGACGCAGCTGACCGTCCGAGTGACCGGTGTGGGCAACCTCCACTTCCTCGTCCTGCCCGAACCGGACATCGTCGGCTTTCAGGTTGAGAGCGACGCGACCACCTCCTCGCTCACGGCAACCGGCCGCGGGTACACCGGCTCGACCGAACGCGTGCTTACCCTGCGACCCATCGAGGCCGAAACGCGGCGTATCGTCCCGGCTCCCTTCGTCTCGCTCGATCCGGCTACCGGACGGATCGTTCGCGATCATCCGGACGATATCGTCCCGGCGGTCCGCCCGATCGACGAGGCCCCCTCGTCGGAGGCAGAAGGCGTCACGTTCGAACCGCTGCGCGCGGAGGAGCTCGCGGCGATGGAGCGGCGAATCTGGTACGACGATCCCCTCGCCTACGGATGGCTCGTCCCGGGCCTGCTCGTCTTCGTCGCGAGCAGGATCTGGAAGCGAAGGGAGACCGTCGCGGTTCTCGTCGTGGCGCTCGGGTCGCTGCTGCTCGTCGACGCGGTCTCCGAGCGATTGCCGTGGGATGCGATAGAGCGCGGGCTCGAACGGTACGACGAGGGCAACATACCGTGGGCGATCTACGCATTCGAGGAGGCGTCGCGCGTCGCTCCCGATTCGCCTGGGATCAACTACAACCTCGGCGTCCTCTACTTCACGAGCGGCGACGTCCCGCGAGCCTCATTCGCCGCGAGGGAGGCAATCAGGCTCTCGCCGTTCTCCGTGCGGTCGCGCGAGCTGCTCGAGGCGATCGAGACGAACGAAGCAATCGAACGCAGCGTGCCGCCGCCACACCTCGTGCACCCCGACGCCTTCTTCGTCTCGCTTGCCGTTCTCGTGAACGGGTTTTTCGTCGGGATGGCCTTTTTGCGATCGTCTCAGCGCGGCTGGACGGTGATCGTCGGGATTCTCGTCGGTGTGCTGGTAGCTGGGTCGATCGGCGGGCTCGTCGCGAGCGCGGTCCGTCACGAGCAACAGGTCGGCGTCATCCGCGAGGACGTCACCCTGCGCCGCGTACCCGATGACGAAGCGGGCGGGTGGCTTCCAATCGACCGGGGTGCCGCGGTGGTTGTCGTCGCGCACCACGGCGATTCGGTGCTCGTGCGCAACGTACTCGGGCTCGAGGGCTGGGTCGACCTCACCGATCTGATATGGAGCGAAAGCCCGGTCGGATCGCTGGTACGCTATCGCGGTTTCGCGCTGTAACGAACGCCGGTGCGGGAGGTTTTTGGGTAGACATGGCCGATTTTGGCAGAATCTTCGAGCAGTGGGAGTCGATGCAGCGCGACCGCCGGTCCGGAAGACGTCGACGACCGACGGACGCCGAGCCGGATGAGTCGACCGCGATGCGTGCGTGGATGGAGGAACAGCTCGACCGGTACCCGATCGTCGACAAAGACGCCGACGGCATCGACGAGAGCGAGAACGGCGCGGGGGCCCCGCTTCGGCCCGAACAGCTGCCCGTGGACGATACGATCGACCTGCACGGGTTCACCCTCGCCGAGGCGCTCGTCGAGACCGAGCAATTCGTGGAGGCCAGTCTCGCCGGCGGCCTGCGCAAGATCATGATCATTCACGGCAAGGGACGCAACGGCGAGGGCGTTCTCAAGCGCGAGGTCCGTGCGTACCTCGAGCGCCACCGAAGGACCGGAGCGATGGGGTACGCGAAGGGTCCCGACGGGGGGAGGGGAGCGCTCTGGGTGGTGCTGCGGACCGGGGATCGCCCGGCGGGGTAGGGAGCTGCCGGGGCTATCGCTCTCGGTAGATGATGCGGCCTCGCGTCAGATCGTACGGCGAGAGCGCGACCTTGACCTTGTCCCCGGGAACGATGCGGATATAGTGCTTGCGCATCTTGCCCGACAGGTGCGTGAGAATGTTGTGTCCGTTCTTGAGCTCCACGCGGAACATGGTGTTCGGCAGGGACTCAGTCACGACGCCCTCTACTTCGATTGCTTCCTCTTTTGCCACTGCAACTCCTTCAATGCACGGAATTCTACGTAATTGCTTCTCTCGTTGTCAATTCGCCAGTGTTGACTTTTTCCCGGAGAAATACAACATTATGGCACTCTTTTCGCTGGGAGGCGATACATGGATCAAGAGTTTGTCGAGCGGATGCAGTCCAAGCTGCTCGACATGAAGGCGGAGATCCTCCAGAAGCTCGTAGCCGAGGATGAGGAGTTCCGCGATATCGTCGATAAGGACGACTCGAAAGATCTCGTTGATATCGCGAGCTCGGACATCGATAAGAGCACTCTTGAAGCCCTTGGTACCCAGGAAGTGCGACGGCTGCGGCTGATCGAGGCCGCGCTGGTCCGCATCGAGAACGGTAAGTACGGCTTCTGCCTGAAGAGCGGCAAGCCGATTCCCAGGGAACGCCTGGAGGCGATCCCGTACGCGCTCTATCGCATCGAGTACCAGAACGAGGTAGAGCGCCGGAACCGGTGAGACGCGGAGCCCGGCCAGCTTCGAAACCACGCTAAACAAACCCGCTTTCTGTTCCGATATACGCAACAGGAGCGGATGATGGTCGAGCTTCAATCGAGCCAGGCCGCACGGTCGGTTCAACTCACCAGTATTCTTCGTGCGCAGTACTCGTCCGGCAAGATATCCCTGCCCGTCGACGGTAGCGTCTACGCCCGCTTCAAGCACGTGCAGGGGGTCCCCTCGCAATCGAGCGGCGGGTACTCGCTCAACAAACTCCAGATGATCGATCTCATCGCAGACCGTCTCATTCGTCTGCGCGGCGAGGACCCTCACACGCCGCGACCGGAAAACGACGCGGAAGCGGGCAAGCTCATCGAATCGCTCGCGCGCGATCTCAGCGACGCGCTTCACGCGGTAGACACGTCGCGCGGTTCGTTCGCATCGGGATTGGTCGAATCCGGATTGTTGTTCGATCTCGTCGCCTGACCTGCCCGTCAGATCTGGGGGTTCGGAGCAAAATCGTTGTTCGCGATCTCGCGCTCGAGGGTCGAGTTCGGCCCGTGACCGGGGAACAGACGCGTCTCCGTCGGCAGATCGAAGAGCGTCTTGCGGATACTCTTGGTAAGCTTCGTCAGGTCGCCGCCGGTCACATCGGTCCGTCCGACCGTCTTGAAGAAGAGTGTGTCGCCGGAAAACAGCGCCTTTCGTTCCTCGCTGTAGAGGCAGACGCTTCCCTGGCTGTGACCCGGCGTGTGAACCGTCACAAAATCCGTGTCGAGGATTGGGTCGCCGTCCTTCAGGAAGAAGGTGGGCTTGGGAAGACTCTCCCACAATTCGTCGAAGACCTTCATCGCCTGCGGTCCGAGCGGCTCGAAGAGGTCGCGGTTGGTCTGCTCGCCCTTCGGTGGCAGGTAGGAGCGGTCGCTTCGGTGGATGCCGATCTCGATCTTCTCGACCCGGTCTGCGTAGTGGTCGATGATCGCCTGGGCGGCCGACGTGTGGTCGAGGTGTCCGTGCGTGAAGACGATCGAGGTAGGGAAGACGTTGAGAATCTCGAGGCGTTCGAGCAGCTGCGGGGCATCGGCGCCAGGGTCGACGACCATGCACTCCTTCTTGCCGGTGGAAACCACGTATGCGTTTGTGTAGAGTGAACTGACGATGAGGCGCTCGATCATTATTGATAAAAATATATCCTTTATAGCTATTGGGCAAGTACAATGATCTCACCCCTCGTGGCGATTCTTCTCGCGACGCTCCTCTTCTACGTCGCCATTCCCGGGGCGGGGGCGTTCGGCGTCCGCCGTCGGTGGCGACGATTCCGCAGCCGCGTCATAGAGGCGAGCCTGCTGCCGCCGGTGACCTACGCCTCGGTTCGCGCCGGCGAGGCGTCGCGGGGCGCCACCGGCGGCCCGGTCGATACCGGCGCCGAAGCGAACGCGCGCTTCGTGGGTACGCTGGAGAGCATTCAGGGCGAGCAGACCGCCTGGATACGCGGAAGCCAGCTCACGATCGCCGTGGACATGACCGGTGCGGATGTCTACATGGTTTCCGGGAGCGAGGGCGATCGGCCCGGCTCGCCACCGGCTCGCACGACGTGGGCTCGCGTCGGCTCGCTTCCCGAGGGCGTGCGAATCCTCGTGAGCGGGCGGCTCGACACGAGCGGATCGCATCCGGTGATCCGCGCGGCGGCCGGTGAGCCGGTGCTCGCCGTCTTCTTCGACGGTCCGGCCGAGACGCTCGTGCGGCGCTGCGTGTGGAGCGGTCGTCAGCTGAATGAGTACTGGAACTCCGTCACGCCGGGCGCGTTGGCCGGCGGCGCCTTCGCGTTGATCATCCTCGCGTACGTGCTTCTGCGACAGCCCATGTTCGTGGCGCACGCGCGGATGGCGATCGCACTCGCCGCGGTGCCGGTCCTGCCGCTGCTACCGCCCGGGGTC
The DNA here is from genome assembly GCA_964458555.1 of uncultured Spirochaetaceae bacterium. GTDB lineage: Bacteria > Spirochaetota > Spirochaetia > DSM-27196 > SLST01 > SLST01. Next base: position 20,314 of record CAYWJH010000047.1, read on the forward strand.
GGGCTCTTCTACCTCTATCGTCTGGCCTGGCGAACGGGACGTACGCAGCGCGCGCATCGCGACATCCTGCGCCTCCCGCTGCGGTACTTCGCCGGCGAGGAGCGCTGCGTTCGCCTCGCGAACGGCGGGCTCTACTGCCGTTCGTCGGCGGACATCGACTCGCTCGGCGACGCGCGCGCGCGCGGGCTCACGATCGTCGCGCCTCCGGTCGATACCCCGCCGCGCGACTGTATCGTCTTCGGGCGGCCCGGACCGGAGATGCCCGAGGCGCCCGACGATCCCCTCACCGAGTGGGTCGCGATCCAGGGCGATCCGGACACGGAGTCCGCCGCGTGTCAGCGACGGGCCCGCCGCTACGAGCTGGCCTCCGGTGCGATCCTCGGACTCGGGCTCCTCGTGAATTTCGTCCTCGTTGTGATCGTGCTCGTCGCCGTCGTGTGAGCGGCCCGCGCGCCGCTACTTCTTTCGCGCGAAGTTGACCGTCAGCTTGCGGCCGCGCAGTTCCTGGCCGTTCAACTCGTCGATGACTGCCTGTGCCTTGCCCTTCGTGACTTCCACGAACGAGTAGTTGTCGAGGACTTTCACCTGACCAATATCGTCCTGCGTGACCCCGTTCGCGCTCGTGAAGAAGGTGACCAGGTCACGCGATCGAACGCGCTTGCTGCGCCCGATGCTCACGAAGATGCTCTGCTTATCGGGGGAGCCCGCCGCCTCGGTCTGGCCGCCCTTACGGCTCTGTCGTCGGCCGCCCCCTTCGAGGCTCTGCTTGAGCAGGTAGGCGAGGATGTATCCCCGGTTGAAGATGGTCGTGTACCTTCGTACGTACTTCCGATACATCGTCAGCTTGACGGGATCCTCGTCGTGATGGATCGAGTGGACAATGTCGTCGATCCTCGTCTTCAAATCCTCTGGTTTGAACGGCAGATCCTTCATAATGCGCTCCTCGGTTCGTGGTGTGGGAGGGCGAGTCGTCGGCGTGGTCCACGTCGAGCCGGGGACTGCTGTCGGCCGTCGCATCAGGTCGTCGAGCAGGCTCGGCGCGCTTTCCAGATCGTTGACGAGCGCGACCGTGACCGGTCTGCGGTCGAGCTTCGCGTATATGAAGTGCAGATCTGCGCTGAACTGCTCCACCTGGTCGTCGGGTGGCACGTCGATGGCAACCGTGGTGGTGTTCGAGAGGTCGATGCCGCCCCGTCTGATGTGGTCGATCAGCCGAGCCGGCGTCGCAACGATGACGTCCGGCCCGCTCGCGATCGTCGTCTCTTCGCGCCTCGCGTCGGAGCCGGGCACGAGCGGCGCAACCGACAGGTCCGCCGCCTCCCCGACTCGTGCGACGATCGCGTCGGTCAGCGTCGAGACCGACGCTCCGTCGGCGGTCATGACGATCGACTGTACGCCGGCGTGATGCGGTCTGGCCCGGGCGATTGCCGCGAGCGAGAGCGCCTTCGGACGCTGTGCCGCCCCCGGCACCTCCGCGATGAGGTCACGACGACGGCGGACCTGGCGATAGATCAGCCGCTCGAGCGGCCCGAGCCCTCGCGTCTTGCTCTTGTGCAGAATATGTGCGTTTCCTCGCGCCACTCCGTCGAACCCGTCTCCTCGTTTCGTTGTCAAAGGATAGCCGTCGGCCATAACTCGTGTCAACGGCCGTACTTCGGTGTTCCGATGCCGCACGGCGGCGCTGTGAGTCGACAGAATATGGGGTAAGCTCTTATCAAGCCATCGCGCGCACGAACCGATGTTCGAAGTGAGTACCATGAAACGATCGACACTGCCGGCGCTGCTGCTTCTTCTCGCTACCGCGCTCTGCGCCGAAGACGGAGCGTCCCGAACGGGCGACCACCGGCTCGAGTACGTCTACGAAGAAGGCGAGCAGTATCGGGTCCTCTCGACGGTCGAGCAGGACGTCACCATCAACGGGGTGTATTCGCACCACGCGACGATCCTCAACCGCATCTCGATCTCCATCCCTCGGGTCGAGGATCGACGCGGGTATCACGTCGCCACCTTCGTCACCTCCGAGGAGGCCGTCGGTCTCGGAGGACGGGAGGAGGTGTTCACCTGGGGCGAGGAGTACGAGTCGGAGTTCTGGCGCGACCGCCTGGGCTACTTCGAAATCGAGTCGCGGTACTTCATGCCGGTCGTTCGCGACGTGCCGGTCTTCCCCGACCGCGTCCTCGAGCCGGGCGAAACCTGGAGCGC
>CAYWJH010000048.1:0-8158 GCA_964458555.1 uncultured Spirochaetaceae bacterium
GCACGCTCGCCGCGGAGGCGGTCGAGCTCAACGCCGGTTTCAACACGTGGATGGCGCTCGCGCGCCCCTTCGTGCACATCAAGACCGCGCAGTCGCTCGACGGGCGGATCGCCGCCGCCGACGGGAGCTCACGGTGGATAACCGACGAGGAGGCGCGTCGGCGTGTCCACCGTGAGCGGGGGCGCCACGACGCGGTGGTCGTCGGGATCGGGACGGTGATCGCCGACGATCCGCTGCTCAGCATGCGCGACGGGACCGGGCGTCGGCCGGCGGCGGTCGTGCTCGATCGGCGCGCCCGAACCCCCATCTCCAGCAGGCTCGTACGCGAGCGCGCAGGCGAGACGATCGTCGTCACCGGGCCCGCGGCACCGGAGTCCGCGATCGCCGCGCTGCGCGCAGCCGGGGTTCGCGTGCTCGAGGCTTCAGGCGACGGCGCGGCGAGCCAGCTCCGCGCGCTCGGCGGGATCGGCATCCTCTCGCTCTACGTCGAGGGCGGGCGCACGCTCACCACGGCGCTCCTCGAGTCGGGCCTGTTCGACCAGATCACCACGTACCACGCGCCGGTGTTGATCGGCGGGGACGCGGTGGCGCTCGAGCCGCCGGCCGCGGCGACGATGGACCGTAGCATCCGGCTCGAAGCCGCGCGCGCGGAGGTCGTGGGGCCGCAGGCGGTGATTAGCGGGTTTCGCCCCGGTTGGCGGGAGAGCATCTGCGACGCGATGGGCAGAGACGACGTCCCCGCGATGAGGGAGGTGGCGCGTGTTCACGGGTCTCGTTGAGGAGGTGGGCACGGTCCGCGGCGCGGCGCGGCGGGGAGACTCCATGCGCCTCGAGATCGGTTGCGCGAAGATTCTCGACGACCTGCGCGCCGGCGATTCGGTCTCGATCGACGGGGCGTGCCAGACCGCCGTCGCGGTCTCGCCGGACGGCTTCACGGTCGACACGCTCGCCGAGACGCTTCGCAAGGCCACCCTGGGCTCGCTCCGCCGCGGGTCGCACGTCAACCTCGAGCGAGCGCTGCGGGTGGGAGACCGGCTCGGGGGTCACCTCGTTCAGGGGCACGTCGACGGGGTGGGCACGGTCGCGTCGATCGATCGGTCCGATCGTAACGTTTACCTGACCGTCCGGCTGGACGAGCATCTGCTGCGTTACTGCGTTTCGGAGGGATCGATCGCGATCAACGGTATCAGCCTGACGATCGCGTCGATGACCGACGATGCGGTCCGCGTCAACGTCATCCCCGAAACCTGGAGTCGAACGAACCTGCAGGAGCGCTCTGCAGGCGACGCGGTAAACATCGAGGTCGACGTGCTCGCTCGCTACGTGGAACGACTGATGCCGAATACCGACGCCGCGAGCGGCGCGGCGAAGACGACGCAGAACAGCCGCCTCACCGCAGGAGCGCTCCTGCAGTGGGGCTACGGAGGATAGATGGATACCATACCTGATCTCAGAGTAACGACGAGCGAGGCCCTCGATCGCGTCAGGGTCGCTCTGGACACGATCGCGCGAGGAGGGATGCTCCTCGTCGTCGACGACTTCGACCGCGAGGACGAGGCCGACTTCCTCATGGCGGCCGACCACGCGACCGCGGACGACGTCAACTTCATGGCACAGCACGGCCGTGGCCTGATCTGCCAGACCATCACCGGCGAACGCGCACGCGAGCTCGACCTGCGGCAGCAGGAGACGCAGAACACCGCGCTCCACGGAACGGCGTTTACGACGAGCGTCGACGCGGCGAACGGCGTGACGAGCGGCATATCCGCCGCCGACCGGGCCCGCACGATCCGCCTCGTGGCCCGCGAGGCGAGCGATCCGGCCGAACTGGCGCGCCCCGGACACGTCTTTCCCATCGTCGCGCAGGCGGGCGGTGTGTTCGCGCGACGAGGCCACACCGAGGCCGGGTGCGACCTCGCCCGGCTCGCGGGGTGCAGCCCCAGCGCCGTCATCTGCGAGGTCATGGCCGAAGACGGCACGATGGCTCGCGGTCCACGCGTCTTCGAGCTCGCCCGCGAGCACGGCATACCGCTGGTGAGCGTGGAGGACGTCGTGCGCTACCGTTCGCTCACCGGCGACGCTTCCGTGACTCCTGTGGAGACGGTTCCAATGCCCACCGCGCACGGAGCGTTCGAGGCGACGGTGTGGACGAGCGACGAGCCCGGGTGCAGCGAGCTGGTGACCATCAGCTCGCTCGGCGAGCGCGCCGCCGGCTCGCCCGGACCGCCGCCGCTGGTGCGACTCCACTCGGAGTGCCTGACCGGCGAGGCGTTCGGATCGCACCGGTGCGACTGCGGGCCGCAGCTGGATGCGGCGCTCGAGGCGATCGGTCGCGAGCCTGGCGTAGTCGTCTACCTGCGACAGGAGGGCCGCGGTATCGGGCTCGTCGACAAGTTCCGCGCCTACGCGCTCCAGGACGCGGGGCTGGACACGGTGGACGCGAACACGCGGCTCGGCCACAGACCGGACGAACGCGCCTACGCGGCGGCAACCGCGGTCCTGAAACGGCTGGGCGTGCGAAGCGCGCGGCTGATGACGAACAACCCGGACAAGCACGAGGCGCTCGTCTGTTCGGGTATAGCAGCCGAACGGCTAACCGTCGACGTAGGACGTACGTCGTCCAACGAACGATACCTCGCGACGAAGGCGTCGCGAATGGGCCACGCGATCGCCGCGCGCGAGCTCGTGTCCAGTGACCAGACAGGAGGAACTACATGAATCGCATTCGAACGCTCGAAGGCCGCCTGAACGACACCGGCGGATCGTACGCCATCGTCGTGGGACGGTTTAACTCGTTCGTCACCGAGCCGCTCGTGACCGGCGCGCTCGACTGCCTCGGCCGGCACGGCGTGAAGGACGAGGCGATCACGATCGCACGCGTACCCGGGTCGTGGGAGATCCCACTCGTCGCCCGACGCATGGCGCGCTCGGGAAGCTACGATGCGGTGATCTGCCTGGGTGCGATCATCCGCGGCGACACCCCGCACTTCGACTACGTCGCCGCGGAGGCGGCGAAGGGCATCGCCGCGGCGTCGCTCGATACCGATGTGCCGGTCGTTTTCGGCGTACTCACCACCGACACGACCGAACAGGCGGTCGAACGCGCCGGCGTGAAGGCCGGCAACAAGGGATGGGACGCCGCGCAGACCGCGCTCGAGATGGTCGACCTCGTAAAGCAGATCGTGTAGCAGACGAAAGACGCCGGAACGAAACCTCGTCTGACGACGTCGGTACATGGAAGGCAGATGGAGGTTCGTATGAAGACGACACTACGTGGTATGATCATTGTGGCGATGGCGCTGATTCTCGTCGCCCCGGCATTCGCTCGCGGCGAGCAGGAGGTCGACTTCCTCGCCGAGTTCGAAGGTGCTCTCGAAGACGAGGGCTTCACCGAAGAGGAGGCGCAGGCGGTCGCGGAAGCGGCTCAATCGCACGACTGGAGCGACGCACGGGCGTCCGACCCGGAGCTCATCGCCGCCGGCATCGCCCGCGCCCGCGAAGAAGGCGCCGAGCTGAGCCCGGAGGAGAACGCGGAGCTCGCGCTCGAGCTCGCCGAGAACGCGGTTGCCCTGCGCGAGGAAGGCTATGAGAGCTCCGAAGTCGCCCAGGCCACCCTTCAGGCCGTGACCGAGCTGCAGGAGCAGATTCGTACGTGGCAGGACGGAGACCAGGAACAGCCGTTGGGCGAGATCATTCGCGACACCATCAGCGAGACGTCGCGCGAAGCGGCGCGGGAACGGACCGCAGCGTCCGGGCGCGATGAGGCGGAATCCGGCCACGAAAACGTGCCGGAGGAGACCGATGAGCGCGCCGGGTCTGCCGGTGCAGGGAATCGATAAGCGGTACCTCACCCTCACCCATCCGTGAGGAACCGCCGGGCCGCCCGAGTACGGGCGGCCCTTCGTATGCGCTGTGCCGGCGAGATCGCGCATCCGGCCTGGCGCACCGCAATGGAGGCGCGGTGGACCACGACAGGGAATCCCACCATGCGGCGGATGCCGAAGACGTCCAGGCCGTACGCGAGACGCTGCGCGGCGACCACGCCGCCTTCGGTCATATCGTGGATCGCTACACGCCGGTCGTCTACTCGCTCGCGGTTCGTTATCTCGGCCGCGAGGAAGAGGCGGAGGACGCGGTGCAGGAGATCTTCCTGCGCGCATTCGACGCGCTCGATCGGTTTCATCTCTCCAGACGGTTCTACTCGTGGCTCTACACGATCGCGCTCAATTACCTGAAGAACGTGAAGAACAAGCGTCGCAGACGCGGCAGCGACAAGGTGCTACCCTACGAGGATCGCGTGGCCACCGCAGACGTACAGCCGCCGCTCGCCGACCCGCCGTCCGAGCTCGAGCGGAGCGAAGGCGAAGCCCTCGTCCGCGACGCGGTTCGTCGCCTGCCACCGAAGTATCGAGACGTGCTCGTGCTGCGGCAGTTTCAGGAGTTGTCCGTGAGCGACGTCGCGGACATTCTCGACCTCCCGGAAGGCACCGTGAAGACGAACCTGCACCGGGCGAAGAAGGCTCTCGCCGCGATGCTGACAGAGGGGGAGACGTGAAACCTCCGGCAGGCGGGCGGGTATATAGTGATGAGTGAACGTATGACGTGCGAGGAAAGTAGACAGCAGCTTCACGATTGGCTCGAAAGCGCTCTCGAGGAGGAGCAGCCTCTCGGCTCGATTCCCGGGCACATTCTCCGCCACGGCGAGTCGTGCGACGATTGCCGGGCGCGGATCGAAGCGGCGATGATCGCCGCGGGACACCGCGCGCCTCCGGTTCCTCCCGCCGACCTGGCCGATCGCGTGAAGGAGGGCCTTCGCACCCACGCGGAGTCCCGCGACCGGGGCCGATTCGCGCCGGCAGGCGATGCGAGCGAGGACGACGACTCGAGGAGAGCGCGAGGAGCGGCCGCCGGACGACAGAAGTCCCGCGTCCTGCGCTTCGCCGCGAGCGCCGCGGTGCTCGCGATCGCGGTGCTCGGCGGAGTCCTCATCGGCAGGTCACTGCCCGATTCGCCGGCCGGGCCGATCGCGCAGCACGGCGAACGCGCGGACGACTCCGCCGGCACCGAGACCGAGCCGCCGACCGTCGTCCGCGTCGAGTTCCGCCTGGAGGCTCCCCGGGCGTCGGAGGTCGCCGTCGTCGGCGACTGGAACGGGTGGGACGCGAAGGTCAATCCGCTGCGCGACAGCGACGGCGATGGAGTCTGGGAGACGACCGTCACGCTCCGCCCGGGAGAGGAGTACCAGTATCAGTTCCTCGTCGACGACGAGACGTGGATACCCGACCCGTCGAGCCCGCTCCGCGTCGACGACGGATTCGGCGGCACGAACTCGGTCCTGAATATCTGATAACGCGATGAACCGAACAAGCCTGCAACAGACGATTGCCGCACTCCTGCTCCTGCTGGTCGTCGGCACGCCTCTCGCCGCTCAGTCGCTCGACGAGCTCGTCGAGCGCGGCTCCTTCTCACCGGAACAGCGCGAGGAAGTCGCGGAGCTCTTCGCCGACGCGGAGGCGGCCGGCGTTCCGACCGAGCTCTTGCTTCCGAGGCTCGCGGAGGGGTTGGCGAAGCGCGTGCCCTACGCGCGTATCCTCGCGGCGCTGCGGGAGAGGGTGAGCTCGCTTCTCGACGCGAGGGTGTTTCTGCGCGAGATCGATGCCTACGGCCTCCTCGCCGATCCGGCGAGCTGGGCGCGCACGGCGAACCTGCTCGATGCGCAGCTCGGCGAGGGTGCTGTCGCGGTGGTCGCGCGCGCGGCAGCCGAGCGCCCGGCGACGTTCCGACCGGCGACCGCGCTCCTCGCGTCGCTCGTAGAGTGGGGCCTGGACGAGACCGAGGCGACCGCACTCTCCGCCGCGACCGCCGTCTCCGACATCGACCCGGCGGACTATCCTGTCGTAGTAGACATCCTCGCCGAGGGTCGGGTCTTGCGAATCGACGTCGCAGATATCGTAGAACGGCTCCTGGAGACGCTGCCGGAAGCAACGTCGGCCAGGAGCCTTCGACGGTCGGTCCTCGGCTGACGCGGAAAAGCCCGTCTTTAGAAGCTGTACTCGATGCCCAGACGGCCCTGCACGTACCAACGGTCGTAGGAGGGGTCTGCAGAGCGCGTCCCACCGGCTCCCACCGCGCCGACGAGGTACACGTTTGACACGGGTGCGTAGTCGAGCTCAACCCGCGCGTCGAGGCTGGTGACGCCGAGCTTTGTGCCCAGCGACGCTCCGGACGCGTCGCGCGCGGGGCGGGAGAGGTACGCGTCGTGCTCTACGGTCAGCCGACCCCCGAGACCGAGCTGTCGCGTGGGGCTCGTCCGCACCGAACCGCTGAGCCTGCCGGTCACGCGGCTCTCCGGATCCGCTTCGAACGCCCCGGTGTCGAGCAAGCGCGTCGCGTTGGAGAATCGCGCGAGCGTCGCACCCGAGACCGTCCAGGTCGTGAAGTAGCCCACGAGGCCGTCCGCCGTCGCGTCGAGCTGGGCGGTCAGATCGTGGCGCGTCTCGCCGCGGGGTGAGCCGGTGTCGTCGACCATCTCGTATTCGGGCCACAGCTCGTACCCGGCGAGCGCGTTCGTCTCGAGCGCGAGGCGGATCGTCGTACTCCGCGAGTAGCCTACGCCGGCGCGCTGGACGAACCGGTCGTCGGTCGTCGCGTCGTTGAATCGATACGACCCGTCGCTCTGCACCGCAATCCAGCCGGCGTCGTTGCCGAACCGGTAGTCGGCGCTCCATTCGGGAATGACGAGCAATCGCGCCGCACCGGCTGTCACGAATGAGCTCTGCAGGCCGGTTCCCAGCAGGAGCTCGTCATCGCCGCGCGGGATGCTCACGGCGAGGTCGAGCATCTCCGTGTCGGAGACACCGCTCCTCCCGTCCACGGGGATCGAGAGCGACACGAGCCCGTCGAGCGAGAAGTATCCGCCGGCGTCGAGCCGGTCGCGCCACCCGATCGCCGCTCGTGGGCGTACGCTGGTAAGGTTGGATGTCGCGCCGTCGGTGGTGGACGCCGTATGCTCCACATCGGCACCGAGGACGACGACGGGTTCGAACGCTGAGACGACGCTCACCGCGAACCCGAGCAAGAACAGAAGGATGATGGTTTTTCGTATCATATGAAACCTCGCAAAAGGCGCACCGCATGGCGGGTCATGCGGTGCGCAGGAAGGAGTCGTGACGACGGCGGTAGCCGCCGACGTCCCTACGATCGCGGCCCGAGCGGGCCGTCTTCGGGCGTATCGATCGGAGGAAGGTCGTCGGGTCCGGGGCCGAAGTCGCTCATCTCTCCGATCCGGCGGAGCACGTCACGCGCGACGTCGGGCCCGCGCCCGTTGGCGATCTCGCGTACCTGCTCTCGCACGCGGGAGACGACGCGATCGCGAATCGCGAGGCCGGCCTCCGGGTTCCCTCCGTCGGGCTCGCCCGTACCGCGTTCCGCCAGCGCGTCGCGGGTACCCTCGAGCGTCGCCCGGGCGACCTGGACGGCGTCGAAGCCGCTCTGCTCCATGGCGATCGCGGTGAGGGCGAGCTCGTGCGCGATGAGCGCGGCGTCTCCCGGTTCGGTCTCTTCTCCGCCCTCGTCACGATAGTAGGAAAGCGCGAGAGCCACGACCTCCGGATCGGCCTCCTCGACCTCGTTCCAGTTCATTGGCTCGGCGGAGCTCGCGAGCGCCGCCACCTCCTCGGCGGTCCACCCCTCCTCGGCGAGCAGCTCGAGCAACTCGTCGACGAAGGCCGGACGGTCGTCTGCCTCCTGCGCGCTCACGAAGCCCGCGACGAAGAGCGTGACAACCAGAAACACTACGAATCGATTGCGTCTCATACGATCTCCTTTGCTTCGGCGCGGGATCACCCGCACCGGGATCTGCCCTCCATGTACTCGCGCAGATCGGATTGGTTTCACGATCCGCGCCTCCCGGGCGCACCATGAAAAAGGGGGCCGCCCACTTCCGTGGACGCCCCCCTGAAACCGCGCGCTGCGGAGTGGAGTTCTACTGCATCTCGAGCCGCGCAACCGCGAGCTGTACGAGCGAGAAGTAGTCCTTGAAGTCCGACAGGGTGGCCCCGGTCGTGGCGTCTGCGAGCTCCCACTCGTCGTTGTTGTTCTGCGCGATCTCGTCGAGCGCGTAGGAAACGCCGTACTGTGTGGCGGCCTCCTGGATCGC
>CAYWJH010000048.1:8258-22144 GCA_964458555.1 uncultured Spirochaetaceae bacterium
CGGTGTTGTCATCGGTCCACTCGTCGGATTCCATGTCCACGATCGCGAGCGTGTGGGGCAGGAACGCCTCATCGAGCGTCACGTCATAGTTCCCTTCGTCGTCGGTCGTCGCAACGGCCTGCCCGACGTAGCCGCCGTGGACGTAGGCGTATGCCTCCACCGACTGACCGGGAACGAACCCGGTGGGGGCCTCGGCGTCGTTGCCGCACGCCGCGAGCATCAGAATCGCCGTCGTTACGGCGAGGAAGATGGTAAAAGTACGCATTGCTTACTCCTTCGTTGTTCTCCGCCCCAATGGAGGCGGTTACCAATACTTTAGTGGTTTTATTGTGAATTGTAAATACGTTTACGTGAATAGTTTTTCACATTAGCCCGTTACTTCACAATTGAGGAGCACATTCGCGCGCGCCGCCCCCTTGCAATCGGCCCTCGTGTCGCGGCATGCTCTCGGTAACAGGAAGGACTGGGAGAGGCACATGAAACCCGTACGCTTTGGCATCATCGGACTCGGAAATATGGGCAGCGCTCACGCACGAGACTGCGCGGAAAGCGAGGCGCTCGAGCTCGCGGCGCTCTGCGACATCGACCAGGCGAAGCTCGACGAGATCGGCGCGAGCTACGACGTCCCGCGTTTCACCGACGCGGAGACGATGATGGACGAGGCCGACCTCGACGCGGTCCTCGTGGCGACGCCGCACTACGATCACACGCCAATCTCGATCGCCGCGCTCGGCCGCGGCATCCACGTGCTCTGCGAGAAGCCGGTAGGCGTCCACGTGAAGGACGTGCAGAAGATGATCGACGCGTACGAAGAGGCGCGGAAGGAGCACCCGGGTCTGAAGTTCGGCGCGATGTTCCAGATGCGCACGCAGAACGTGTGGCAGAGGATCAAGCAGCTCATCGACGACGGAACGCTCGGCCGACTCGTTCGGGCGACGTGGATCATCACGACGTGGTTCCGCACGCAGTACTACTACGACACCGGGAGCTGGCGCGCGACCTGGAGCGGCGAGGGCGGCGGCGTGCTGCTCAACCAGTGCCCGCACAACCTCGACCTCTACCAGTGGTTCTTCGGGCTACCCACCCGCATCCAGGGGACGGCGGCGATCGGCAAGTACCACCACATCGAAGTCGAAGACGAGGTCACCGCGGTCTTCCAGCACGAGAACGGCATGACCGGTCACTTCATCACGACGACCGCCGAATCGCCGGGAACGAATCGGCTCGAGATCGTCGGTGAGAACGGTCGGCTCGTCTACAGCGACGGTACGCTCTCCTTCGACCGCAACGAGCGCTCGATGCTCGAGTTCCTGAGCTCGGCGACCGAAGGCTTCGCAAAGGTGAAGAACACGCAGGAGACGATCGAGGTGCCTGCGGACGAGGGTCGCCCGCACATCAAGGTGACCGAGGCGTTCGCGCGCGCGGTCCGCGAGGACACGCCGCTCGTCGCCAAGGCCCCCGAGGGCCTCGGCTCGGTCACCCTCGCAAACGGCATCCTCATGAGCCATTTCACCGGCGCGAACGTCGAGCTCCCGCTCGACGCCGACGCCTACGAGAAACTGCTGCAGGATCTCATCCGAAACTCGACCTTCGAGAAGCACGAGACGGTTGCCCCCGCCAACGTGGACATGAAGAAGTCGTTCGAGTAGGCGCGCCGCGCCGCGCGGGCCTTACCGCGCGGCGTACCGGTAGATGACCCCCACGTCGAAGGTCCAGGGGCTCCAGATCGGCTGCGAGTACCCGTTGTTCGGCCAGACCCGGTCGAAGTCTTCCGACTCGGTCCAGAAGATCCACTGCCTTCCCACGCTCGCGTCGAGCATGAGCTCGGGCCCGAGGTGGTAGACCACGTTCACGTACGGGCCGTGCCGGTACCACCAGTTCTCGCCGAAGTCGAGCGGCAGGTACGCGGCGTACTGCAGCGAGGCGTTCAGCAGCGGCTCACGGTCGCGGATCCGGAACCAGGTCAGCCCGGGCCGAACGAGGAGCGTGTTCAGCGTCACCGGCCCGCCCTCATCGAAGAAGGTGAGCGCGTAGCGGACCTTCGTCTGGAAGACCCAGTCCTCGCCGGGCAGGAAGTCGAGCAGGAAACGCGGGGTCGCATCGAACATGAACGTATGCTCGGGCCGGCGCGAGGTGTCGCGCCAGATCCAGTCGGAGCCCGATTCGATCCAGTCCTCGTCGTGCCGCTGGCCGAATCCGAGGCGGTAGAACGCGCCCAGCTTCACGTTGTCGTGGACCCGATAGTACGCGCCCAGCCTGACGCCCTGCGCGTACGCGCTGCGGTCGGTATCCCAGCGACCCTTGTACTCGAGCAGCCCGTCCAGATCGCCCAGATCGTAGAAGAACCGCGCGTGACCCGAGAGCTCGTACCCCGGGTCGGGATGCTCAGGCGCCCCGTCTCCCGGATCGTGGAGCGACGCGGCCGTCGTGGCTACCACCACGGCCATTACCAGCGCGAGAAGCGTACGTCTCATCGTGAGCCCCCGCATCAGTCGTAGTCCTGGTCGAGCAGGTCGCTGTACGCCCCGTCCAGATCGGTGTCGTCGCGTACCTCGCCCTCGTCGGGATCGAAGTTCCAGTTGAGCTGCGTCGTCCACGCGTAGAAGCGGGGCTCGGTCGCGCGTACGCCGCTGAGGATGTTCACGCCCTCCCCCTCTTCGACGACGGTAACCTCGTCCACCTCGCGGATCGAGATCTCCACGGCGCCCTCGTTCACGCACAGCCAGACGTCCGGGAGGTTCTCGATCGTCCGTCCGTAGGCGACGAAGAACTCCGTCCCCCGGACACCGGCGACCACCGTGGGCGTGCGTACCGCAAAGGAGCGCCGGTCGTCGGTCGCGGCCCGCCGCACGCGCGCGAAGATCCCGCCCTGCCGGAGCTCGACCGAGCCGGCGGTCGTGCGCTCGTCGATCGTGACGACGGTGTTCTCGCGGAGCTTGATCCGCGATCCGGCGCTCACCGTGACGACCGCCACGCCGTCGTCGCCGGTAATCACGAGATCGCCTTCGGCGAGCGGCATTCCAAAATCAGCGGCCTGCCGGCCACTACCCGATTCGACCCAGACCTCGCCGTCCACGTATTCGACGCGAGCATCCTGGGCTTCGACCGTCATCCCTGCGAAGAAGAGCAGCGCGAGCAGCAGCGGGATGGGCCGACGCGATGTTCCAATCATCTGCGTCCTCCCTTATTCCTGACAGAGTATATCAGATTATTCTGACTTCTTCTTGTCGATCTTTCGCTGCAGGACGGCGATGTGCTTCGCGGGGTAGACACCGAGCGGACAGACCTGGCTGCACTCGAGCGCACGGTCGCACCCCCAGACACCCTCGTCGCGGTCGATCTGCGGCAGCAGCTCAGCCTCGCGCTCCGGGTGCTTCTCGAGCTCGCGACCGTAGACGGCGAGCGCCGCCGGGCCCATGAACAGTTGCTGCACCGGACAGACGGAGACGCAGAGCCCGCACTCGATGCAGTTCTCGAAGCGCGTGAAGCCGCGCGCCTCCGCTTCGAGCTCCCGCGGGAGCTCGGCGTCGGGGTTCGCCTCGCTCTCGCGGAGGTAGCTCGCCTCGTCGGGGAAGTCACGGTAGAGCGGCGCGGGATCGATCGCGAGATCGCCCACGACCGGGAAGGGCGAGAGCGGGTCGATCGTAGCTTCCTCGGGCAGGTCTGCGAGCCTCGTCGTACAGGCGAGCACGCGCTCGCCGTTCGCGATCATCCCGCAGGTTCCGCACGAGCCGTGGTGGCACGAGTGGCGGTAGAGGAGACTCCGGTCGTCGCGCGCGCGGATCCGTTCGAGCGAGTCGAGCAGCGTGGTGTAGACGCCGCCATCGACCTCGAACGCGTCGCGGGTTCCGTCGGTGCGGCGGATGGAGAGTCGTCGTCGTACCTGTTCCATTCAGGCGCTCCTGCGGAAGTAGTGCCGATGCGAGAGCAGCGGCGTCTCGGCGGTGCGTCCGGCGATACTCAGACCCAGGTCGCGGCACACGACGTCGGCGACCTGCTCGCCCATCGCGCGCAGCACGGTCGCCTTGCCGCCGGTGAGGCTGTAGAACCCGGCCACGCCTTCGTCGGTGTGGGGAAGCACGTCGAAGTCGCGGCTGAGCGAGCGCCCGCCGCGCTGCGATCGGCCCGACAGCGGCCGAGCGGCGGTCCACGCCGCGTGGTAGGTTTCGTCGGAGAAGCCGGGCACGAGGTCGTTCGCGCGCTCGAGCAGCCACTCGATGTCCGATTCGGGCGTCGTGACGTCGTCGGGATCGTCGGTCTCCCACTGCGTCGAACCGATGATCGACAGCCCGCGCTGCGGGACGACGATGTCGCCGTCGTACGGCGGATGGAGATGGCTCACCACCATGTTACAGAGCCGCCCCCTCACCGCGACCATCGTCCCCGGTGCCGGCGTGATGGGCAGGTCGATCCCGGCGCACGCGGCGACCTGCCCGCCCCACGGCCCGGCCGCGTTGATCACGACGTCCGCCTCGTGGCGCTCCTGGGAGCGCGTTCGGTAATCGTAGACGGTGACACCCGTCACGCGTCCGCCGGATGAGTCGATCCCGGTGACCTCGCAGAACGATCGGACCGTGCCCCCGTTCGCCCGCGCGGTCGCGAAGAACTGCAGCGGCAGGCGGTACGCGTCGAGCGTTCCGTCCGGCACGATGACCGCGAACTTCGCATTGGGGTTGATCCGTGGCTCATGGCGGAGCGCCTGCTCGGTAGAGATCGTCCGGTTGGCGATACCCGCCTCGCTGCACGCCTCGCGAAACCGGTTGGCGTACGCGGCGTCCTCGTCGGTGAGCGCGAGGAAGAGGCCGTAGTTCATCTCGATCGACTCGCTCGCGATCCGCCTGAGCGTCTCGACCTCGCTCATGCACTCGTGGGCAATCTCCGCGTCGCCCACCGCGTACCGCGCGCCCGAGTGGAGCTGACCGTGGTGGCGGCCGGTCGTCCCGGAGGTGAGCTCGCCGCGCTCGAAAAGCGTACAGCGGAAGCCACGCTGCGTGAGGTCGTGGAGGATCGCCGCGCCGGTACCCCCACCGCCGATAACGGCGACGCGGACCTCGCCGGCCCGGCGGCGATCGCTATCCGCCATGCGCCCACCCCCGTACCCGGTTGACCGCCTCGTTCCAGCCCGCGTAGAGCGACTCTCGCTCGTCGTCGCTCATCTGCGGCTCGAACCGTCGTTCGAGCTTCCACGCCTTCGCAACTTCATCGGTGCCGCTCCAGAACCTCGTCGCGAGGCCGGCGAGGTAGGCGGCGCCCAGCGCGGTCGTCTCCGCGACCACGGGTCGCTCGACGGGGAGGCCCAGGATATCGGCCTGGAACTGCATGAGGAAGTCGTTCGCGCTCGCGCCGCCGTCGACCCGCATCGTCTGCAGCTGCGTCGTGCCTTCGGTGTCGAGCGCCATCGCGTCCACTACGTCGCGGCTCTGGTAGGCGATCGACTCGAGCGTCGCGCGGACCATGTGGTTTCGCCCGCTGCCTGCGGTGAGCCCGAAGACGCCGCCGCGCGCGTAGCTGTCCCAGTGCGGCGCGCCGAGCCCGACGAAGGCGGGCACGACGTAAACGCCCTGCGAGTCGGCGATCTGCGTAGCGAAGTACTCGCTCTCGCCCGCGTTCGTGATGAGCTTCATCGAGTCGCGCAACCACTGCACCGCCGCGCCGGCGATGAAGATGCTGCCTTCCATCGCGTACGTCGTGGTACCGCCGAGCGACCACGCCGGCGTGGTGAGCAGCCGATTCGCGCTCTTCACCGCCTCGTCACCGGTGTTCACGAGCACGAAGCAGCCGGTGCCGTAGGTGTTCTTCACCATGCCGGGCGCGAAGCAGGTCTGGCCAAAGAGCGCGGCGTGCTGGTCGCCGGCGACGCCCGAGATGGGGACGCTCGTAGACGGGAAGACCGACCGCGCCGTGCGCGCGATCTCCCCCGACGACGAGACGACCTCCGGCATGATCGACCGGGGAACATCGAGCACATGGAGGAGCTCGTCGTCCCAGTCGAGCGTGTGGATGTTGAAGAGCATCGTCCGGCCGGCGTTGGTCACGTCGGTGGCGTGGACGGCGCCGTCGGTCAGGTTCCACAGCAGCCACGAGTCGACCGTCCCGAAGGCGAGGTCGCCGGCCTCCGCGAGCTTCCGCGCGTCGGGCACGTTGTCGAGGAGCCACTTGATCTTCGTGCCGCTGAAGTACGCGTCGACGACGAGCCCGGTCTTGTCGAAGATCGTCTGTTCGTGGCCGTCCTTGACGAGCTCGTCGCAGATGGGTGCGGTGCGCCGGCACTGCCAGACGATCGCGTTGTGCACCGGCTCGCCGGTCTTCCGGTTCCACAGCACCGTCGTCTCGCGCTGGTTCGTGATGCCTATACCTGCGAGCTGCTCGGGCGTGACTCCGGCGTTTCGCAGCGCCGCGTGGAGCACCTCCTTCTGCGAGCTCCAGATCTCGCGCGGATCGTGCTCGACCCAGCCCGGCTTCGGGTAGTGCTGCGTGAACTCGCGCTGCGCGATCCCGCGGATCGCGCTCTCGTGGTCGAAGACGATCGCGCGTGAGCTGGTCGTGCCCTGGTCGAGCGCCACCACGTACTGCTCTGCCATCTACTCCTCCTTCTCCACGCTCATCGTCGCGACGAGGTCGATCCCGGTCCCCGCGAGGTCGCTCGCGACAACGTCGCCGCAGCGCACCGGAGCGTCCAGATCGAGCCGGTACATCGCGTTCAGAAACGGCGCGATGTCGTCCACGGGAACGCTCTCGGAGCTGCGTACCGGAAGACGCATGAACTCGCCGTCGGAGATCGCGCACGTTCCCGTGACCATCCGCCGGGGATCGCGGAACTCTTCCTCCGCGTACGCGGCGCCGCGTTTGCAGCGATTGCCGTGCACCTCGAGGCTGCCGTCGTCCTTTCTGTCCACCGTGAGCCTGCACCCGATGGGGCAGACGATGCACGTGAGCTCGTCGTCGGTGTCGCGAACGCGTACCAGACGTTGGTTCTCTGCGATCATCGGATCGATACCTCCACTCGCTCACCCGGCTCGACCTTCGAGCCGTCGATCGTCATGCTGATCATTTCCGAAGGTTGCACGTGGTGCTCCTTCGACCGCGCGACGACGCGGTCACCGGCTTTCGCCTCCACGGTCGCCCCCACCTGCGCGATGAGCGAGCGCAGGTAGACGCGGTTCTTCGCGTCGGCACGGATACGCCCCGGCGCCAGGTAGCGGACGTTACTGCCGGCGACGAGCTGCGCCTCCGGCGGCGCGTCCTTGCCCTCCAGATAGTCGGCGGCAGCCTGTCCGCACCGCCGCGACTCTTCGGCGACGAAGTCCACGAGGTCGTGGATATGCAGCACGTTGCCCGAGGCGAAGACGCCCGGGACGCTCGTCATCAGCCGCGAGTCGACGACCGGGCCGTTGGTCTGGCGGTGCAGCTCGACGCCGAGCTCGCGCGAAATCTCGTTCTCCGGAATGAGCCCCACCGACAGCAGCACCGTGTCGCAGTCGACGTCGAACGACCGGTCGGTTCGCGCCACCCCGTTCTCCAGCGGCGCCACCGTGACGCCGCTCACCCGGTCACGGCCGTGGATCTCGGTGACGACGTGGCCCAGGTAGAGCGGAATGGAGAAGTCGTCGAGGCACTGGACGATGTTCCGGTTGATACCCGAGGGCACGGGCTGGATCTCGATCACCGCCTCCACGTCCGAGCCGATGAGCTTGAACCGGCGCGCCATGATGAGGCCAATATCGCCGCTGCCGATAACCACCGCTCGCTTGCCCGGTACGAACCCCTCAATGTTGATCAGACGCTGCGCCGCGCCGGCGGTCATGACACCGGACGGTCGCGTCCCGGGAATCTGGATGCTGCCGCGGTTGCGCTCGCGGCTTCCCATCGCGAGCGCGACGACCTTCGACCGGATGTACTCGAGCCCTCCCTCGCGGGAGAGCACGCGCGTGGCGAACCCGCCGTCGTCGTGGGTAACGCCGAGCACCGTCGTCGCCGGGAGCGCCCGAATGCCCGCGTCGCCGACCTCGTTCACGTACCGCTCGGCGTACTCGGGGCCGGTGAGCTCTTCGCCGTACTCGTGGATGCCGAACCCGTTGTGTACGCACTGGCGGAGCACCCCGCCCAGGGCGCGCTCACGGTCGACGACGACCGGTTCGAACCCGCGCGAGGCGAGCTCGCTCGCCGTCGCCATCCCGGCCGCGCCGCCGCCGATGACGAGCGCGTCCACCCGCTCTGGAGCCCGTTCGGATCCGCGGATGGGCCGATCTGCGCGCTCGCGCTCGTTCGGTGTACCCGGCATGGTCCGGTCGACGAGCTCGCTTCCGGGTCCGCGCTTGGATACCTCGGTGACCGGGGCCCCCGTCTCCTCGGCGACGATCTCGAGGATGCGCGGCGTGCAGAAGGCTCCCTGGCACCGGCCGGCCGACGCGCGGCTGTAGAACTTGATCCCGTCGAGCGTCGTGTGCCCGGCGGCGATCGCGCGGCGGATCTCCTCGCGCGTGACCGTTTCGCAGCGGCAGACGACGCTGCCCTCGTCGTGGCTGGCCTCCCACACCGACTCGATCTCCTCGTCGGGCATCACCCTCGTCCGGCGCACCGGCGGCAGCGACGCGGCGAACGACGACTTCTCGGTCAGCGTG
This sequence comes from uncultured Spirochaetaceae bacterium, assembly GCA_964458555.1. Classification (GTDB taxonomy): domain Bacteria; phylum Spirochaetota; class Spirochaetia; order DSM-27196; family SLST01; genus SLST01. The sequence goes on from CAYWJH010000048.1 coordinate 16,880, forward strand.
CATCCCGCCGCCTTGAGCAGATCCTTGACCATCTCACCCACCGCCGGCGCTGCGGTCAGCCCCGGGCTCTGGATGCCGGCGACCTGGATGAACCGCGGTACCGCCTCGGATTCGGCGATGAAGAAGTCGCCGTCCTCGAGCGTCGGGCGCAAGCCGGAGAACGAGGTGATGATGTCGGTCGCGGAGACCGAGGGGACGAGCTGCTTCGCCGAGGAGACGATCTCCCGGAGCCGGTCGGCGTCGGTGGCGAGGTCGTCCTTGTTCTCGACGGGGTCGGCGGTGGGACCGAGGAGCACCGTGCCCTCGACGGTGGGGATGACGAGCATCCCCTTCGAAACCGGCGTGGGTACGGGAAACACCACCCGGTCCGGGCACGCGGGCGTGCGCCGGTCGAGCAGGTGGTACTCGCCCTTGCGCGGGTGAATCTCGTACGATTCTGCGCCGGCGATGCGCGAGACCGCGTCCGCGTAGAGGCCGGCCGCGTTCACCACGAAATCGGCCTCGATCTCCCGACCGTCGGCGGCGCGCACGGCGAACGAATCGGCATTCGACTCGATCTCCGTGACTTCGAAGCGGCGCAACACCGCGAGCCCGTTCTCCTCGGCGTTCTCCACGAGCGCGAAGACGAAGCGGTACGGCTCGATGATCCCGCCGGCAGGCGCGTAGAGCCCGCCGATCACGTCCTCGTGCAGCTTCGGCTCGAGATCACGGATTCGGTCGCCGCCGCACAGCTCGATGCCGGCCGAGTCGTTCTCCACGCCCTGGCGGTAGAGGTGCTCGGCGGTGACCATCTCCTCCGGCGTGAACGCGGCGACGACGACGCCGCTGCGCTTGTACGGGAAGCCGAGCTCGCGGTGCAGCTGCGGGTACATGCCCGCGCCCTGGATCTCGAGCCGGGCCTTCAGGTAACGTTTGTTGTGGTGAAAGCCGCCGTGGATGATTCCGGAGTTCGCCTTCGACGTACCGAAGGAGACGTCGGCCTCCTTGTCGAGCAGCGCGACCGAAACCGAGTAGGACGACAGCCGTCGGGCGATCGACGCGCCGGACACGCCGGCCCCGACGATCGCGATATCGTAGTGATCCATAGGCATCTCGCCTTGAATTTGCGCTGTGGTTTTTTGTTTGTCAATGGGAGATTGTGTGCGTTTTAGGCGAAAACGATCACGGCTCGTCGTCGACGGCGTCCGGCTCGACCGTCGCGACGATCACGCGGATTCCGCGTTCTTCGAGCGCCGATTCGTACTCCTCGCCGATCGCCGAATCGGTGACCACAACGTCGACGCCCTCGAGCGGGCCGGTGACGAAGGGCGCCACACCGCCGATCTTCGACGAGTCGGCGAGGACGATCACCTCGCCACGCGTACGGCGGATCATCTCGCGCGCGATTTCCGCCTCCTGGTGGTGCGGCGTCGTCAGACCGGCCTCGAGCGAGAGGCCGTCCACGCCTATGAAGCACTTGCCGCCGAAGACCTGGCCGAGCGCCTGCACCGCGAGCCCGCCGACGAAGGAGTTCGAGCGGGGACGGTAGACGCCCCCCACGACGATGCACTCGATCGCCGGCGAGGTCAGGACCGAGAGCGCACCCGCGTTGCTCGTCACGACGCGCAGCTCGACTTCCGGGAGCGCGCGAAGCAGCTCGAGCGTCGTGCTCCCGCTGTTCACGAGGATCGTCTCGCCCGCCTCCACGAGCGCGGCCGCCGCGCGCGCGATCGCGACCTTCTCCACGCGGTTGCGCCGTCCCTTCTGGTCGAAGTACGGCTCGCGCTGGAACCGGCGTCGCGATATGGCTCCCCCGTGCGAGCGGTTGAGGAAACCCTGCTCTTCGAGCGTCATGAGGTCGCGCCTGATCGTCATCACCGACACGCCGAAGCGTTCGCCGAGCTCGTTCACGCGGATGACGCCCCGCTCGTCGACGAGCTCGAGGATCTGGCGCTGCCGTTCGAGGGGAATGATCTCGGTACCCACGCGCCCATGGTACCAGCGCCCGCTGCCGCGCGCAATCGCGGGTCGCCGCGTCGTCAGTGACAGATCGCGGGCGGTGCTGTATGCTCGTGGGGAGAGGGGACCGATGCGGGAGGTTCCATGAGCAGTGCGAGGTCGCTCGCGCCGTGGATCGTCGCCGGCGTGGCGCTCATCGTTACCATCGTTTTCATCTTTGTCGATCCGTTCGCCACCCCGGCGCGCGAGTCGCAGGAGCGTCGCGAGGAGCTCGAATCGACGGTGGGGAAGGCGACAACCTACTACGAGTTCGGCCACTTCGACCGCGCGGCTGAGTCGTACGCCGTGGCCATCGAGCGCGGCATGGAAGACGCGCTCGGGTGGTATCGCTACGCGCACTCGCTCGAGATGGCCGAAGGGATCGACCTCGAGGCGTACCTGGCGGCGTACCGCCGTCTGCTCGAGCAGGAGCCGCGGCACGAGTACGTAGGCAACGTCGAGCTCATCCTTACCGAGTACGCCACCGCGTTCGAGTACGACGCGGCGGTCGCCGGGGACATCCCGGAGGGCCGCCTCGTGCAGTTCGAGGGCACGGTCACGAAGGTCGTCTGGGGCAGGATCGAATCCGGGATGGACACGCTCCACCTGGCCACCGAACCCGACGACTGGCTCGGGCACGTGGGCGACGAGGTCCGCGTGGAGGCGCCTCGCCACCGGAGGTTCCGCGCCGGCGACACGCTCTCCGTCATCGGGCGCTACGAGGGCAGGTGCACGACGGACGAGAACGCCGGGCTGTCGCGGGCGCATCCCTGCGTGCGCGCGGCCGCCGTTCGGGTGGTGTCAGGCCCCTGAGGATTGCTGGCATTTCACGGACATCGCGTGTATCTTGGGTCACATGTCATTTCAGAAGATATCGGTCCCGGAAGGTGACAGGATCACCGTCAAAGACGGCGAGGTACAGGTATCTGACCGCCCGATCGTCTGCTTCATCGAGGGAGACGGCACCGGTCCCGACATCTGGGCCGCCTCTCGGCGTGTCTTCGACGCCGCGGTGGCGCAGGCATTCGACGGGAAGAAGCGCATCTCGTGGATGGAGGTCTTCGCCGGCGACAAGGCGAACGACGTCTACGGGGAGACGCTCTGGCTGCCCGAGGAAACGAAGGACGCGCTTCGCGAGTACCTGATCGGCATCAAGGGGCCGCTCACGACCCCGGTCGGCGGCGGCATCCGCTCGATCAACGTCGCGATCCGGCAGCAGCTCGACCTCTACGCGTGCGTCCGTCCGGTCCGGTACTTCACCGGCGTTCCCTCGCCGGTGAAGAGGCCGGAGGCGATCGACATGACGATCTTCCGCGAGAACACCGAGGACATCTACGCGGGGATCGAGTATCAGGAAGGCACCGACGACGTGCAGGCGTTCCTGGGATTCCTGGAGGAGCGCTTTCCGGAGAGCTACGCGAAGGTGCGCTTCCCCGGGACCTCCGGCATCGGCATCAAGCCGGTCTCCCGAGAAGGGACCGAACGGCTCGTCCGCTCGGCGATTCGGTTCGCGATCGACCGTGACCTCCCGTCGGTGACGCTCGTCCACAAGGGCAACATCATGAAGTTCACGGAGGGAGCCTTCCGGAGTTGGGGTTACGAGACGGCGCAGAAGGAGTTCGGGGCGACCGAGCTCGACGGAGGCCCGTGGCTCCGCTTCGACAATCCGAACACCGGCAAGGAGATCGTCGTCAAGGACGTCATCGCCGACGCGATGCTCCAGCAGATCCTCACCCGCCCGGACGAGTACAGCGTCGTCGCCACGCTCAACCTCAACGGCGACTACATCTCCGACGCGCTCGCCGCGCAGGTCGGCGGCATCGGCATCGCCCCCGGCGCGAACATCAACTACGACACCGGGCACGCGGTCTTCGAGGCGACGCACGGCACCGCGCCCAAGTACGCCGGGCAGGACAAGGTGAACCCATCGTCGGTGATTCTGTCCGGCGTGATGATGTTCCGGCACATGGGCTGGGACGCGGCCGCGGATCTCATCGAGGCGGCGATGGACACGGTGATCGCCGAGAGGCGCGTCACCTACGACTTCCACCGCCTCATGGACGGCGCGACGCTCCTGAAGACGAGCGAGTTCGGCGATGCGCTGATCGCCGCGATGGAGCGCTGAGCCGGGCCGCTCAGCCGGGCACCACCACCGACCGGACGCCGGGCCCGAACCGGGCGAGCGAGTCGAGCGTGTCGTTGATCGCCGCCGCCTCGAGCGACAACTCGTTCGTGATCACGTCGTCGAATCGCAGCGCGCCGGACGCCGCGAGCGTAAGCGCGTACTCGACTTCCGCTCGCGTATGGTCGCTCACCCCTACGATCTTCGCCTCGCGCCCGACGACGTCGCGGTACGTCTCGATGCTCACCGGCTGATCGGCGATACCCGCGATCGCCGCCCGCCCCTGCGGCGCGAGCGAGCGGACCGCCTGTTCGATCGTCTGGGGCAGCCCGAGGAGCTCCACCGCGCACTCCACGCCGTCGCCGGCGAGGTCCCGCAGCGCCTCCACCGGGTCGACCTCCCCCGCGTTCACCGGCACCGCCCCGAGCGCTTCGGCGAGCGCGAGCCGCGACCGATCTATGTCGACCGCATACACCTCGAGCGCGCCCATCGCCCGCGCGAGCTGCACGGCCGACGTCCCGAGTCCCCCAACGCCGAACACCGCGACGCGATCGCCGGCCGCGAGCTCGGCCTTGTGCAGCGCGTGCAGCGCCGTCGCGGTCGAGCACATCATCACCGCCGCCGACTCGAGCGTCACCTGCGCGGGCACGGCAACGAGGTTCCGCGCGGGGACGAGCAGATACTCGGCGAAGCCACCGTCGCGGTGCTTGCCGACCATCTGCGCGTTCGTGCAGAACTGCTCGCGGCCGGCCATGCAGTGACCGCAGTGCCCGCAGGTAACGAGGTAGTGGATCGCGACGCGGTTGGTCGGCACGAGGCCGTCGGGTGTCGGCCCGGCGGCGTCGCCTGCTCGGCCCGGCCGCCAGCCCGCGCCGAACGCGATGCCCCGCTCGGCGAGAAGCTCGACCGCGTCGGCGCCGCACCGCTCGAGCGTGCCGGCCACCTCGTGACCGAGCGTCAGCGGGAGCGGGCCGGCGTAGGAGGCGCCGGTCGAGTAGTGGAGGTCGCTTCGGCAGACGCCCGCCGCGCGCACCCGCACGAGCGCATCGGCCGGCCCCGGCTCCGGGACGGGCAGATCGCGGTCGACCAGCGGGTATCCAATCGTGTCGAGTTGAACGGCTCGCATACCGGCAGTATTTCACGAATGCGGGATGGACGGAAGCGCG
>CAYWJH010000049.1:0-21937 GCA_964458555.1 uncultured Spirochaetaceae bacterium
GCGAAACGTGCACGCGCTCAGTACGCGCGCGCCGGGAGCCTTGCTGTGCGAAACGTGCACGCGCTCAGTACGCGCGCGCCGGGAGCTTTGCTGCGCGAAACGTGCCCCGGCTTGCACGCGTGGCCCTCCGTGGAGGGCAGAGAGGCGCGCTCTCGCGCTACGCGCTCGAGCATGCAGTTTCGCGTTCGCGAAACTGCCCGACCGGATGCAATGGTTATGAGAGGCGCCGACCGGAGGCGAGGAACGAGCCCCGGCTTGCACGCGTGGCCCTCCGTGGAGGGCAGAGAGGCGCCGACCGGATTCGAACCGGTGAATGGAGGTTTTGCAGACCTCTCCCTTAGGCCACTTGGGTACGGCGCCCTGCGCTCACTACGTTCGCGCCAGCAGTTTGCCTACGGCAAACGTGCACGCGCTCGCTTCGCTCGCGCCAGCAGTTTCGCTGCGCGAAACGTGCACATGCTCGCTTTGCGAGACCATCAAGGTAGCAAAACGGGGCGGGGGTGTAAAGATTCGCGCCGGCAGCGGGGGGCGCGGGGCCCGAAGACGGGTCGCCCGTCGCCTACTCGCTGGTCACGACGAGCTCGAACTCCACGAAGCCCTGGCCGTAGGGCTCGACGCCCGCGAATCGTCCATCGCCGTCGAGAATCGCCTCGTTCGGGTAGGTGGTTACGATTGCGTAGTAACTGCCGCTGTCGGTGAGCCGCACGTTCGTGATCTTCGCGGCGTTGCCAACGCCTCCGTCGTCGTCGCTCGCGATGAGCCGGCCGTCGGCGTCGAAGAGCGCGAGCATCGAGTCGCTGGCGTACTCGGGGCGCCCGCCGGTGGAGACGGTGACGACTTCGAAGGTCATGTCGACCGGTCGCGTGATCGCGACCTCAAAGGCCTCGTAGCCGGCCGCCACGTGTCCGGTCGCCACGCCGGTATCGCCCGTCGCTTCGACGAGCGTCGCCGCCGCGACGACTTCATCGAAGCTGTCGGCGCGCTCGTCGGCGTCGAACGGGCCTATCGGCTCCTTCGGGCCGTCCGTCTCGGCGGATTCGGTGACGACGAAGTCGAAGCGGAACGCGGACTCGCCGCCTTCGGTGAAGCCTTCGAGCCGGCCGTCGGGGCCGTACTCGGGGTAGGCGGGCCACGCGGAGACGATGGCGTAGTAGATATCGCTCTCGGTCAGGGGGACCGATGCCGCGAAGGACGCGCCGTCGGCGCCGCCGTCGTCGTCTTCCGCGACGATGAACCCGGAAGCGTCGGTGACCGTGAGCACTGAGTCCCGACCGGTGAGCTCCTCGGTGATGACGACCTCCATGTCCACGATGACGGGGCCGGGCAGATACATCTCGAAGACGGCGATGTCGCCGTCGACCGTGCCTGCGACGACCGTCTCCTCGCCGGCGAGCTCGACGGGCTCCCCCATCGAGAAGACGTCGCTCACCGTGTAGGCGAGCTCGCGCACCTGCTCAGGCTCCAGGTCGCGGGAACCGGTCTCGACGATGAGGTCGAACGCGAAGCTGCTGAGGCCGGGCTCGTCGAAGCCGGCGAACACGCCGGAGGCTTCGGTCTCCACGAAACGGGGGTGCGTCGTGACGACGAGGTAGTAGGCCCCCGGCTCGGGAATCTCGACGCCGTTCAGCATGGACGCCCATCCGTACGGGCCGTCGTCGTTTTCGGCGAGGAGGTGTCCTCGCTCGTCGAAGAGAAACAGCACCGAGTCTTCGTCCTCGTACTCGAGGCCGGGACGGACCTCGGTGACGTCGACCTCGACGGTGAACGGCCCGGCGTACTCGGTCGTGAAGACGAACGACGCGAATCCGTCGGCGACCTCGCCGGAGGCGACGCCGAGCTCGCCGTCGAAGGCGATCGGCCGCGCAGCCGCGGTGATGTCGTCCCAGCTCTGCGACGCCACCGGCGCGGCTGCCGCGAGCGCGGCGACAAGAGCGAGCGCGACGGCGACCCGGCGACCTCGGATACGTCCCGCGGTTCCACGCGCCCCGGCGCGGGACGCGCGAGCGTGCAGCAGGTGGTTGGCGATCGTCATGATTCCTCCTCGGTGGCGTCGCCCGAGGCGAGCAGGCTGTGGAAGCTCGCGCCGGTCAGGCCGCGTAGACGGCGCTCGTAATGGGGAGCTCGAGCCCGAGACGTGCGACGAGCTCCCGGGCGCTGCGCGCAGCAACTACCCCCTCTGGAAGGTATCCCACCTCGTCGATGCGCGCAACGTCCAGGTCGCCGACGCCGGCTCCGACGAGCCCGACGCTGCTACCCAGTGGTACGCTCCTCTACGAGCCCGGCGAACTCGTTCACCCGCGCCGCGATGACATCGATCCCCGACTGCCAGAACGCAGGGTCCTCGATGTCGAACCCGGCCTCCTTCGTCACGTCGTTGGCCGTGGCCTGGCCGGTCATCTGCAAGAGCTTCTTGTAGCGCGCCGGGAACTCGTGCTCGTCCTCGGTGTACTTCGAGTAGAGCCCGAGGCCGAAGAGCTGGCCGAAGGCGTAGGGGAAGTTGTAGAACGAGAGACCGGTACGGTAGTAGTGCGGCTTCACCGCCCACATGTACGGGTGCAGCAGCTCCTCGTCGAGCGCCTCTCCGTACGTGTCCTTCTGCGCCTGGAGCATGAGCTCGGAGAGCTCGTTCGGGCTGAGCTCCGAGCGCTCGCGCCGTTCGAACAGCGCGCTCTCGAACGTGAACCGCGAGAGAATGTCCACGATCACCTGGGTTGCGCTCTGCAGGAAAAGCTCGAGCACCGCGAGGCGGTCTTCGTCGGTCGACGACGCCATCGCTCGGTTGAAGACGATCGTCTCGCAGAAGATCGACGCGGTCTCGGCGAGCGTCATGGGGTAGCTGCGCTGCAGATGCGCGAGCTCGTTCAGCACGAAACCGTGGTACCCGTGGCCGAGCTCATGGGCGAGCGTGAACAGGCTGTCGAAGCTGCCGTCGAAGTTCGCGAGGATGCGGCTCTCGCCGGCCCGCGGGAGCGAGATGCAAAACGCGCCGCCCACCTTGCCGGGGCGCGGTTCGGCGTCGATCCAGCCCTCCTTGAAGGCGCGCTCGGCGAAGTCTCCGAGCTCCCACGAGAAGGTGCTGAACTGCTCGACGATGAAGTTCTGCGCCTCCCGGAAGCTCCACGTCGTGCTCGTCTTGCCGACGGGCGCGAACAGATCGTAGAAGGCGAGGTTCTTCTGCCCCAGGAGTTTCGCCTTTTCCTTGAGATAGCTCCGGAAGACGCCCAGGTTCGCCTCCATGGTCGAGATCTGGGCGTCGAGGGTCGCCCGCGTGACGCGCGACTGGAAGGCCGCGTGGTCGAGCGGGCTCTCGTAGTTGCGGCGCTTGTCGAGGATGACGGTGAAGCCCTTCACACCGTTCAGCGATGCGGCGAGCGGGATCTGCATGGACTCCCACGCCTCGAGCTCCTTGCGGTACGCCTTCTCGCGGATTGCCCGGTCGGCGTCCATGGCGAGCGAGCGCAGCTCGACCACGGTCTTACGTTCCTCGCCGTCCCACGGCCAGGTGAGATTGCTCGAGATCTGGTCCTGGAGTCGGCTCCAGGCGTCTGCGCCGGGCCGCATGAGGTCGGTGGCGACGTTCTCCTCGGCGATGCTCATCTGCTTGTCGGCGAGCTCGAGCTGTTCGTCCAGATAGAACCGGAAGCGATCGATCGTCTTCGATTTCTTCGCGAGCCCCGGGAGCTTCTTTCGCAGCGGGTGCAGCTCGCTTCGGAACCGAACCTCCGCGTCGTGCAGCGCGAGCGCGTCCTCGTCGAGCGAGGCGAGCTCCTCGAGCGTGCGGCTGTCCGTCGTGTCGACGGCGTAGTTGCAGTGGATGTAGGCCTGCAGCGTCCCCAGGAGCCCCTCCGCGGCATCGAACCGCTTCACAACGTCCTTGAGCCACTTGCCGGGATCCTTCTTGCGGGCCGATTTGTCGGCGAGCTTCTTAAGCAACGACGAGCTGGTTTTCACCAGCTCGTCGCGATCGGAACGATACTCTGCGCTGTCGTACCCCGGGTATACCGAGTCGAGTTGCCACCGGGCGGGCTTCTCAGAACCAGTCGGCATTGCCGTCCTCGTAGTCGATGATATCCGACTCTTCGAAGAAGAGACCGGTCTCGCGGGCGGCGCTTTCCGGTGAATCCGAGGCGTGGATGATGTTCAGCTGCGTCTGCGTCGCGTAGTCGCCGCGTATCGTCCCGGGAAGCGCCTGGTCGACCTTCGTCGCGCCGCACAGGAGGCGGACACGGCTGATCGCCTCTTCTCCCTCGAGGACCATCGCGATGACCGGTGCCGAGGTTATGTAGCCTACGAGATCGCCGAAGAACGGCTTCTCGCGGTGCTCGCCGTAGTGGTCCTCCGCGAGGTCGCGGGGGATCTTCATGAGCTTCATGGCGAGAATCCTGAGGCCCTTTCGTTCGAGTCTCGTTATGATCTCGCCGACGATTCGGCGCTGCAGGACGCCGGGTTTCAGCATGGTAAAGGTTCGCTCTGTAGCCATTCGTACTCCTGAATCGGTTTTCAGCGCGGGATTATAGCATGGCCGCACCGGGAGGTGAACCGGTGCCGATCTACGAACCGCTCGGCGAACCCGCGGTTCCCGAGCCGGTGAGCGCGGCGTTGGTCTCGCGGAAGCGCTTGACGACGACGGGCAGTATCTCGAGCGCGACCTCCGGGTGAGCCTCCATGAAGCTGCGGAAATCCCACGAGCTCAGCACGAGGCAGCTCGTGTCCTCAACGGCGATCACGTCCGCGGTGCGGTTCGCGCCGTCGAGCACCGCCATCTCGCCAATGACTTCGCCCGGGCCGTGCGTCGCGAGCTCGAGGCGCTCGCCGGACTCGTTCGTCTTCACGATCTTGACCGTACCGCTGACGATGACGAACAGGCCCACGCCCGGGTTTCCCTGGCGCACGATCGTTTCGTTCGCGACGAACTCGCGCTCGACGCAGGACCGTGCGATGCCGTTCAGAAACCGGGGGCTGAGCGAGCCGAACAGGGTGACCGCCTTGAGCGCGTCGACGACTTCATTCTGGTCCATGCGCCTGTCTTACCACCGCGCCGGAGGGGTGTCAAGCGAGCTCGTCGTGCACGCGGCCGAAGATGCGGACCCTGAAGAACTCCTCCACGAGCCGCTGGACTCCGATCGCGGCGACCTCCCGGTCGAGCGCGTGCCGCGCGGCGTCGCGGTGCGACTCGGCGATCGTCTCGTCGGTGGCGTACCGCGCAGAGTAGTAGTGATAGAGAATCGTGTCCCGGTTGGGAAGGAGGAAGCCGCTGTCGACGAGGAGCGACGCCTCGTGCAGGAAGAACTCCACCGACGCCGCGTCTCCGCGCGCGGATGCCGCGTCCACGAGCACCATCAGAAGCGTGAGGACGGGGTACGTCGCGGTGTGACGAAGGCTCGTGGCGAGGCCGCGTCGCGCGTGCTCGGCCGCCTTGGACGCCTCACCGCGGATCAGGTAACACCCCGAGAGCGTACGTAGCGCGTCGACGGCGTCAAAGTCGTTCCTGATCTGCGAGGCGTTGAATTCGGCCTGCTGCAGATGCCGGTCCGCCGTTCGCGCGTCACCGAGAAAGTGATGCGCGACTCCGAGCCGAGCGTTCGTCTGACTGATATTCGAGAGGTGGCGTGAGGGCCCCTCGAGCACGATCTGGTCGGCGCGCCTCGTCTCGTCCCAGTCGCACATGTGAAAGCAGGCGAGCCCCTTGAGCAGATGCATCTGGTGCCACCGACTGTCTTCCTCGGTCGAGTCGTGGATGAGCCGGTCCAGCTTCTCGATCGCCGGCCGGTACTCGCTGCGCATCAGGTCATGCTCTACCCGCGCGAGCTCGAGCCGCGCCGCGGAGAAGGCCGCCTCGTCGGTTGTCTCGAGCGCTCGGATGCGCTCGATGATATCGTCGACCGCGCCGGCGTTATTCCGCAGGAGCTCGGACGAGGCCATGATCTCGAGCACGTTCTGAACGTTGTAGTTTGTGCCACCGGCGCGATCGTAGTACGCGAGCGCCTTGCCGCCGCAGAAGCGCGCCTTGTCGAAGCAGTACGCCTTCATGTTATGCGCGGTGAGCAGGTGATAGGCGCTGCCCGCGTACGCCGGGCTCAGGCGGTCCACCGCCATCTCTATCATGCCCTTGAGCAGCGAATCGGCCTCTTCGGTGATGCCGTTGTTGAAGAGGATCGCCGACTTGATGAACATCAGCCGCACGTAACGGTCGAAGTCGTGTTCCTCGACCTGCTCGAGAAGCCGATCGACGTAGCGCAGATACTCGACGTTGCTCGTGACGTTCGGCGAGTCCATGAGCGCGTCGGTCGCCCGGTCGTACTCTTCGGCCCGGAAGAGATGATGGAGCAGCCGCATGGGGTGCGGCCCGCCCTTCTCGATCATGAGGTCGGCGACGATACGGTGCAGAATTCTCTTGTTGTAGTTCAGCAGGCTGTTGTAGACGGCGGTCTTGAACAGATCGTAACGGAACATGAACAGCTCGTCCTCCTGGACGAGGATGCCTTCTCGGAGGAAGAAGCCGATCGCGGCGTCTACGATGCGCGGGTCGCCGTCGGTTACGCTCTGCACGTGCCGTGCGTCGGGAAGGCTGAAGCTATGCGCGAATACCGACAGTTTCTTCAGCAGGTCGCGCAACGCCGGCTCGTACGACTCGATGGAGGTGAGGAAGATGTTCTGGATCGTCGTCGGCAGCGCCTGCGCGTCGCGCTTCTCCCGGGCGTAGCGGACGTACTCGCGGATGAACAGCGGGTTGCCGCGTGCGTTCTCGCGGATCGAGTTCACCAAGTCGAGGTCGAGGTCGCTGTTCGAAAGAGCGCGGATCAGCTCGAGCGTTTCCTCCCCGTCGAGCGGCTCGAGCTCGACGACCTCGAGCTCGGTGAACGTCTCGCGAAGCCCAGGGTCGAGCGTCCGGTTGAGGAAGAGAAAGAATGGACGCGCGTCGGCGTTGCGAAGGTAGAACTGGAAGAAGTCGCGGCTCGACTTGTCGATGAAGTAGAGGTCGTCGATGCAGAGCAGCGTCGAGTAGGGCGCATCGAGATTCTTCTTCACGATGCTCTTGAGGATGAGGTAGAGGAGCACGAACGCCTGGTTGTCCTGCTCGGTTGTGGCGCCGGAGACGAGCGCGGCGAAGCCGTCTGCCGTTCGGCGCTCGATCTCGAGCTCGTGCTCGACGATCGTGGCGATTTCTTCGACTCCCATCCGACTGTCGATGCGAAAGTACGCGCTCAGCATGTCGACGATGACCGAGAAGGGCCGCGTCCCGTAGCGGCGTGCGCGCGCGAACAGGATGCCGTCGTCGAAGTCCGGCAGCCGGCGCAGTTTTCGTATGAGCTCCTGCGCGAGCCGGGTCTTCCCGATCCCCGGCTCGCCGAGCAGGATGAACCCCTGCGTCTGCACCGGGTCGTGGCGCAGGAAGCTGCGCAGCATGCGGTCGAGAAGCGGCTTGCGGCCCACGAAGACCGTGTCATCGTCCTCGAGACGTATGTTTCGCCCGCGGACTTCGTACGCGAGGACGATCTCGTCCTTACCGCGCGCCTGTATCGGCTGCGCCTCAGAAAAGACGAAGTCGTGCTCGCACCGTTCTCGCGTGTTCTGCGATACGAGGATGGAGTTCTCCGGTGCGGACGACTCGAGCCGACTCGCGACCGCCATCGGGTGGCCGGTCACGACGTCGTGCTCCCCGCGCTTGCCGGTCGTGATGAGGCCGGTGTTGATGCCGATGCGGAACGCGACGGGATCGCGATCCGGTCGTTGCTCGTTGAGACGGGCGATCTCGGCGAGGAAGTCGAGCGACGCGTTGATCGCCCGGGCCGCGTCGTCCTCGTGGAGCGCCGGCACGCCGAAGACCGCGACGAGCGCGTCGCCAATGTACTTTTCCACCGTGCCTTCGTAGCGGGTGATGATCCCCTCGAAGGTGCCGAAGACCTGCGACATGAGGCCTTCCATCTCCTCGGGATCCATGCGCTCGGAGAGCGAGGTGAAGCCCTTCATGTCGGCGAAGAGGACGGTGACGTTTCTGCGCTCGCCCGTTCGCAGGTTCTCAGGCGCCGACACGGTCCCTCCGGACTACTTCGACGCGCTGAAGAGCTGGTCGAACTGCTCCTTCGCCTGGTCGATCACCTGCTCGTACTGTCCCTGCAGTCGCTGGAGGTTCTCGTTGAGCGCCTGCGCGAACTCCGGGTCGTTCGCCGGGTCGAGCCTGACCTGGCGGCCGGTCTGCTGCGCGATCTGCTCTTCCTTCTGCTTCAGGCGCGGTTCGAACTGCTGGCGCAGCCGCTCGGTGAGCTGGTTCTTCGTGTCGAGGTACTGCTGCATGTACTGGATGACCTGGTCCATGAGACCATCGACGAGGTTCTTGTCCTTGACAACCTGGTGCAGCCCCTTCTGTACGATCTGCAGCCGCTGGACGTCGCTCTCCTGCGTGGGCAACGCGAGGTGCGACAGCAGGACGTGGTAGAAGCCCTCGCGCGCCGACGGCTGCTGCGAGCGGTCCATGCGTTTGATCTCACCCTTGACGTCCACCGACTGGTCGTCGATGAACCTGCCGGCCAGGCGCATGCCCTTCTGCCGCGACTCGTGCGCCTCGAGTTTCGTCTTGTCGCCCTTCACGTCGGCGGTACGCTCGAGTGCGAGCTCGAGAGCGCTCTTGATCTCACTCATGAGAGTATCCTACTCGTTTGCGATGCCCGATTCAATCAGACGCGCACGACGCGTCGGTCGGTAACAAAGGCGTCGACCGGCTCGTCTCCGGCGGTGACCGGCACGGCGTCGACGATCTGGAGGTCGAAGCAGATGCCGATGACGAGGCGCGGTGCGGGAACCGGGGTCGCGGCGAGCGCGACGGGGTCCGCCGGTGTGTCCGGTCGTCGGCCGGCTTCGGCCGGGCCGCGGCGCAGCTCGCGGAGGAACCGGTCGTAGAAGGCGCCGCCGCGGCCGAGCCGGTTGCCCGCGAGATCGAAGGCGCGCCCCGGGCAGACGACGAGCGTCCGGTGCGCCTCGCCCGCGTCCCACGGTGTCGCCGAGCCGTCCGGTTCGAGCATGCCGTAGGGGTGCCGCGCGAGGCGTGCGACCGAGAGCTCGTCGACGAGTCGGTGGAAGCCCATCTTGCCGGCGGCCACACGGGGCAGATATACGCGCTTCTGCGAGGCAAGCGCCGCGAGGATCGTCTCGTGCGTGTCGACCTCGTCCGGCATCGCGTGATAGAGGAGGACGATCGAAGCATCGGTCCACTCGGGCAGCGCGAGCAGGAGCTCGTGCACGCGCTCGCTGGCGAGCGTGCGTTCGCGCGTGGGCACCGATTCCACGGTGCGCTTCATCGCGGCGCGCAGACGTTGTTTGGGCGTGGGGACGCGGCTCACCGGAATGCCCTCCGTGGCAAGACTACCAGTCCTGGACGAAAAATGCCTGCCCTCTGGGGCGGGCCCGGGAGAATGGGGTGTTCCGTCGGCAGTGGTCAGATTCTCGCCGGAAGGCCGAAAGATCGCGCCGACGAGAAGCGATATTTGGAGAAATCAACTTCGTCAATAGCTGTTCATAAGCTGTGACGAACCGATTCCGTCGATTTTCGCAACACCGATCTCATAATCTTGCACAATTGGCGTACAACCTGATAAGCTGCGCAATGGTCCTCGGTCTCGAGGACAAAAAAAGTTCAAAGGAGAACTGCATGAAACGAACACTCTTGGCAGTTACCCTCGTGCTCATCGCTGGCGTACTCTTCGCCACCGGTGTGCAGGAAGAGGGTACGGGTGCGGTGAAGAACCCCGACACCCTGGTCTACGCCACCTACGGAACCATCGAGAGTCTCGATCCGGCGAAGGCCTACGACACGGCGAGCTGGACGAACATGACGAACATCTACGAGCAACTCGTGGCGTTCGACGGCGAGAGCACCGCGGACTTCGTGCCCGTGCTCGCGGCCGAGATCCCGACCGTGGAGAACGGCGGCAT
Organism: uncultured Spirochaetaceae bacterium; assembly: GCA_964458555.1. Lineage (GTDB taxonomy): Bacteria > Spirochaetota > Spirochaetia > DSM-27196 > SLST01 > SLST01. The sequence continues at coordinate 9,931 of CAYWJH010000049.1, forward strand.
CACGGACGGCGGCCGGACGTTCCGGATCCGTGTTCGCGAGGGCGTGACGTTCCACGACGGGAGCGAGATGACGCCGGAAGACGTCGAGTACAGCTTCGAGCGCAACCTCGTCGTCGATACCGACGGCGGTCCGAACTGGATCTGGTGGTACCTCTTCACCGGGAACAAGTACTCGAGCCGCGACGGAGACGGCAACATCGTCGGCACGTGGGACGAGATCGACGGTGCGGTCGAGGTCGACGGCGACTACGTCGTGTTCAACCTCGCGAACCCCGCGCCCTATTTCCTCGGCGTTCTCGGCGGGCAGTGGGCGTCGATCATCAACAAGGACTTCGTCGCCGCCAACGGCGGCTGGGACGGCAGTGAGGCGACGTGGAAGGACTACAATAACCCGGCCGAAGACGGCGAGACGCTCTGGGACATCGCCAGCGGTACCGGCCCCTACGCGCTCACGCGTTGGGAGAAGGGCGTGGAGCTCGTCGTCGACCGGTACGACGGCTACTGGGGCGAGGCGCCCGAGATCGGGACCGGCATCTACCGCGTCATGGACGAGTGGACCACCCGCAAGCTCGCGCTCCTGCAGGGCGACGTGGACATGGCGACGGTCGACGCGGTCAACTTCCCGGAGATGGACCAGGAGACCGGTCTGAACGTCTACCAGGATCTGCCCAGCCTCGTCATCGGCGGTATCACGTTCAACATGGCCATCACCGAAGAGAACAACCCGTACATCTACAGCGGACAGCTCGACGGCGAAGGTATCCCGCCCGATTTCTTCTCCGACATCAACGTCCGCAAGGCGTTCATCGCCGCGTGGGACCAGCAGACCTACATCGAGGACATCACGAACAACACGTACCAGACGGTCGTGACTCCGGTGCCCTACGGTCTGCCGTACAAGAACGAGTCGGTGGAGATGCCGCCGCACGATCTCGACGCCGCCGCCGAGTACATGCGCCAGGCGTGGGACGGCGAAGTCTGGGAGAAGGGCTTCAAGGTCGACCTCCTGTTCAACACCGGTAACGACGTACGCCAGTCCTCGGTTCGGATGATGGCGGAGGCGGTCTCCAGTTTGAATCCGAAGTTCGAGATCAACGTGCGCGGCGTCGAGTGGTCCGAGTACCTGAACCTCAACCGCAGCCGCAGCCTGCCGGTCTTCTACATCGGCTGGGCTCCCGACTACCCGGACCCGGACAACTACGTCTACCCGTACATGCACTCGACCGGTACGTACGCCGGCCGCCAGGGGTACAACAACCCGGAGGTCGACGACCTGATCGCGCGCGGCGCGGTGTCGCTTGACCCCGAAGAGCGTGAGGACATCTACTATCGGCTCCAGGAAATCTGGATCGAGGACGCCCCCGGTATCATTCCGGGCCAGCCCCTCTCGCGTCGATACATGAAGGATTGGGTGCAGGGGCACTACTACAACCCCATGCAGTCCAGTATGTACGACCTGCTGCCCGAGCTGAGCAAGGCCGCGCAGTAGTCACCATGGTCTTTCGGCCCCCGCTTCGGCGGGGGCCAACCTTCCCTCCCGGTACGCACAATGAGCTTGTTCAACTACGTAGTGCGACGCCTCCTTCTCATGGTCGTCGTACTCTTTGGTGTTTCGCTGATCGTGTTCAGCATGACTATGCTGATCCCCCCGGGGCAACGCGTCGCGATCTACGTCACGAGCGAGAAGGTATCGCCCGATCAGATCAACGCGATGATCGAGCGATACGGTCTCAACGACCCCGCCCCCGTGCAGTATGTGCGGTGGATGGGCAACATGCTCCGCGGCGATTTTGGCCACTCGGTCACGGCGCAGGCGCCGGTGCTCGAGGGGTTCCGCAACTACTTTCCGGTTTCGCTGGAGATTACGCTCTACGCGACGCCGTTGATCATTCTGGTGGGGATATGGCTGGGCACGCTGGGAGCGGTGCACAAGGACACCCCAATCGACCACGGGACGCGGCTCTTCGCGATCATCGGATACAGCCTTCCCACCTTCTGGCTTGGCCTCTTTCTTCTGATGATCTTCTACGGCCTCCTGGGAATCTTTCCGCCCGGGGTAATCTCCAACGAGGGCAAGAACGTCATTCTCAGCGAGAGCTTCAACCGGTATACCGGGATGATCACCGTCGACGGTATCCTCAACTGGCGGTGGGACATCGTTCTCGACGGGCTCTACCACCTCTTCCTGCCCACCTTCAACCTCATCCTCCTGTCGAGCGCGCTCATCCTCCGCCTCACGCGATCGAGCATGCTCGAGAGTCTGGGGCAGGACTACATCCGCACCGCGCTCGCCAAGGGCGCGAGCCGGCGGGTAATCCAGCGCGTGCACGCGCGCCGCAACGCGCTCATACCGGTCGTGACGGTCTCCGGCGTCCTGTTCGCCGGACTGATGGCCGGCCTGGTCATCACCGAGACCATATTCAACCGCAAGGGAATCGGCTTCTGGATGGCGCGCGCCGCGCTCCAACTCGACGTCCCGGCGATCATGTTCAACGTGATGTTCCTCGGCGTCGTGTTCGTCGTCATGAACCTCATCGTCGACGTCCTTTACGCGTACATCGATCCGCGTATCAGGCTGGGATAGGGGCGAAGTATGAGCAACGCTGAAGAACGAATCGACAACCGTATCGAGGAAGACACTCTCGTCGCCGCCCGCTCGGCGCCCCAGCGCAATCCGCGGATGCAGGAGTTCCTCTTCTCGCTCAAGCGCTTCCTGCGAAACCCGCTGACGATCCTCGGGTTGACGATCATTTTCTCGTTCGCCGTGATCGCCATCCTCGCGCCCGTGCTCGCGCCGCCCGAGGATCCGAGCGACCCCTTCAAGATCCCGCACGACGGCTGGGCGATGGCGCCGTCGGCGCCGAACGCCGAGCATCCGCTCGGGACGCTGCCGCAGCAGTTCGACATCCTCTACGGGCTCATCTGGGGCGCGCGCAGCGCCTTCCGTATCGGCTTCCTCGTCGTGCTGGCGAACCTCGTCGTGGGTCTCATCCTTGGAGCGCTCGCCGGGTACTTCGGCGGCTTCGTAGACGAATTGATCATGCGGATCACCGACATCTTCTACTCGTTGCCGTTCCTCGTCGTGGCCATGGGTCTTGTCGTCGCGATAGGGCGCGGGCTGACGAGTATCATCCTCGTGCTCATCGTTCTCGGCTGGCCCACGTATACCCGCGTCATCCGGGGCGAGATCCTCGTCATACGCGAACGCGAGTTTGTGCAGGCCGCGCGCGCATCCGGGGCGAGCCACCTGCGGATCCTCACGCAGCATATCCTGCCTAACTCGATCTACTCGGTGCTCATCATCGCGAGTATGCGCGTTGGAACGACGGTGCTCACCGCCGCGGCGCTCTCGTTCCTCGGGCTGGGCTCGGACATCGGGTACGCCGACTGGGGACAGATGGTCTCTCAGGCCCGGAACTGGATCGTCGGCCCTCCGGGTGACCGGCTCGCGTACTGGTACGTCGTATTCGTGCCGGGCTTCGTGATCGCGCTCTTCGTCCTGGGCTGGAACCTGCTCGGCGATGCCGCGCGCGACGTGTTCGACCCGAAGATGCGGAGGAAGTAAGTGGCCCAGTCAGCGACGAGCGAACAACGACTGCTTCGTACCGACGATCTGTATACCGAATTCCACACCTTCGAAGGCGTGGTCCGCGCGCTCAACGGCGTCTCGGTCTTCGTGCGCCCGGGAGAGACCTACGGGCTGGTGGGAGAGTCCGGGTGCGGGAAGAGCGTGACGGTGCGAAGCATGATGCGCATCGTGCAGGAGCCGGGCAGGATCGTCGGCGGCAGTATCCTGATCTTCTTCGACGAGAAGGACAAGCGCCACGGCATCGACCTGCTGCAGCAGTCGGAAGCGTACGCGCAGGAGTTGCGGGGCAACGACATCTCCATGATCTTCCAGGAGGCGAGCACGGCGCTCAACCCCGTCCTCTCCATCGAGTACCAGGTTGGCGAAAGTTTCGAGTTCCACCGGCTCGCAGAGATGCTCGGCGAGACGGTGCGCGAGCTCGACGAGGACATCGCCGCCGGACGGACCGGCTTTCTGGGCTTCACGAAGCTGCAGCGCGCGCTTTTCGACCGCGAGCGCCGGAGCATTCTCGTGCACCGGCAACGCGTCGAGGAGCTCGACCGGAAGATCATCGCGCTCGAAGCCGCCGGGGAAGACGCCGAAGACGCGTCGGCGGACAAGGCCACGATCGCGGCGCTGAACGCGCGGCGAAACCGGATGCACCCGCACGACCGCGTGATCGCCTTCGTTCGTCGCGTGCCGTTTTTCAAGCGCTATCGCCGACGGTTGCGGAAGACGATTCGCCGCCACGTCGTCGAGCTGCTCGACAGCCTCGGCGTACCCAACCCTGAGAACGTCGCGAGCCGCTACCCGCACGAGCTCTCCGGCGGGATGCAGCAGCGGATCGTCATCGCGATCGCGCTCGCGTGCAACCCGAAGCTCCTCATCGCCGACGAGCCCACGAGCAACCTCGACGTGACCATCCAGGCGCAGATCGTCGAGCTGATCAAGCGGCTGAAGGAATCGACGATTAACTCGGTCATCTTCATAACGCACGACCTGGGCCTCGTAGCCGAAGTCTGCGACCGTGTGTCGGTCATGTACGCGGGAGACGTCGCCGAGACGGCGAGCGTGAAGGATCTCTTCGAGACGCAGCTTCACCCGTACACCCAGGGGCTGCTCTCGTCTGTCCCGAAACGCGAGCAGACCGAGGAGCTCGAGCCCATCCGCGGCACGGTTCCCAACCTGATCCATCCGCCGTCGGGATGCCGATTTCATCCGCGCTGTCCGCACGCCATGGAAGTGTGCGAACGCGCCAAACCCCTGATGATCGAGAAGGAGCCCGACCACTTCGTCGCCTGTCATCTCTACTACGACCACGATGAGGTCGTCGCCGGCCAGGCGCAGGACGAGAGAGCATGAGCACAGCCAGTACCACAACCGCGTCGGCGCTCGTCGATATCCGCGCGCTGAAGAAGTACTACCCCGTTCACAGCGGCATCTTTCGTCGCCACACCGCCGACGTGAGAGCGGTCGACGGTGTCGACCTCCAGATACGGCGGGGCGAATGTCTCGGGCTCGTCGGCGAGTCCGGCTGCGGGAAGACGACGCTGGGAAAGACGATCCTGCGTCTGCACGACGCGACCGACGGTCGCATCTACTTCGACGATGAACCGCGCACCGTCGATTCGCTCGAGTCCCGGATCGGATCGAGCGGCGATCGCGCGCTGCGTTCGGAGCTGAAGGCGCACGATATCACGCGTTTCGCCGGTCAGGACCTCCAGGAGCTTCGCCGGAAGATCCAGATCGTCTTCCAGGACCCGTCGAACAGCCTGAACCCGCGCATGCTCGTCAAGAATATAGTCGCCGAGCCGCTCGTTTCGCAGCGGTTGGCGCGCGGGGTCGAGCTCGAGGAGCGGGTTGTCGCTCTGCTCGAGACGGTGGGCCTCGCGCGCGAGCACCTGATGCGCTATCCGCACGAGTTCTCCGGAGGGCAGCGTCAGCGCATCGCGATCGCGCGCGCTCTCGCGACCAACCCGCGCTTCGTCATGATGGACGAGCCGACGAGCGCGCTCGACGTGAGCGTCCAGGCGCAGATCCTGAACCTGCTGAAGCGGCTCCAGGCCGATTTCGAGCTTACGTATCTCTTCGTCACGCACCATCTCCTGGTTGTGAAGTACATCAGCCAGCGTATCGCGGTCATGTACCTGGGCCAGATCGTCGAGCTCTCGGAGACCGCCGAGCTCTTCGAACGGTCGCTCCACCCGTACACGAAGGCGCTGCTCTCGGCGATCCCCGAGCCCGACCCGGACTCGAAGCAGGAGAAGATCATCCTCACCGGAGACGTTCCCAATCCGATCGACCCGCCGAAGGGGTGCCGATTCCACCCGCGCTGTCCGTTCGCGACCGACCTCTGCCGGCAGCAGGAACCGCAGCTCGAGGACGTCGGGAACGAGCACACCGTGCGCTGTCACCACTGGGCCGCGATCGAGTCCGGGACGATGACCGCCTCGAGGTAGCCTTTGCCCCAGCCACCCTCACCCGGATGGGTTATGTCCCACGGGTCGGTCCCGCCGTATTTGTTAAGCCAGCTATGCGGAGTGAAGCGATGCGGATGAGCGACGGCAGGCAGCAGGATCAGGACCGGGATCAGGGCCAGGGCGGTGATCGCTTTCGGCCCACCGGTGGCTCTGGTGGGGGTCCGGGCGGCATGGGGTCCATGTGGGGCGGGCTCTCGTGGATGTGGCTGATCGTTCTCGGTCTGCTCTTCCTGCCCACGATCATCAGGCTCTTCTCAGGCGGCGGACTCGGGTCGGTGACGTACAACGAGTTCCGCACGCAGGTCCAGCAGGACAACGTGGAATCGGTGACCATCGCCGGCAACCGCGTGGAAGGCGCGTTCGGCGAGCCGGTTGCCGTGGGGCCGCAGGATAGCAATCAGGTTCAGCGGTTCGTCGTCTACGTCCCCCCGATCGGCGATACCGACGTCGTGCAGCTCCTCCAGGAGAACGACGTTCCCATCTACACCGAGGCCGAACCGGGGCAGGAGACGTCGTTCTGGGGCGTCATCCTCAACCTGCTGCCCTTCGCGCTGATGATCTGGATCTTCTACCGGCTCTACAAGGGCATGCAGCAACGCGGTCAGGGGATGTTCAACGTCGGGCAGAACAAGGCGAAGCTCTACGACAAGGCGAAGGAGATCGACGCGTCGCTCGACGATGTCGCCGGTCTGCAGAGCGCGAAGGAGGAGGTCTCCGAGATCGTCGATTTCCTCCGCAGCCCGGAGAAGTACGACAAGGTGGGCGCGCGCACGCCCAAGGGCGTGCTGCTCGTGGGACCGCCGGGGACCGGGAAGACGCTGCTCGCGCGCGCGATCGCCGGCGAGGCGGACGTCCCCTTCTACAGCATGTCGGGGTCCGATTTCATGGAGATGTTCGTCGGCGTGGGCGCCTCGCGCGTGCGGAACCTCTTCAAGGACGCGAAGAAGCGCCAGCCGTCGATCATCTTCATCGACGAGCTCGATTCCATCGGGCGCCACCGCGGGGCCGGCCTGGGCGGCGGGCACGACGAGCGCGAGCAGACGCTCAATCAGCTGCTCTCCGAGCTCGACGGCTTCGAGCCCCAGGAAAGCGTCGTGGTCATGGCCGCGACCAACAGGCCCGACATCCTCGACCCCGCGCTGCTACGACCGGGCAGGTTCGATCGGCGCATCACGACGAATCTTCCGTCGGTGAAGGACCGCGTCGCGATTCTAAAGATACACACGCACGACCGACCGCTCGCCGACGACGTCGACCTGGAAAAGGTCGCGCGCGGCACGCCCGGATTCAGCGGAGCCGACCTGGAGAACCTCGTCAACGAGGCGTCTCTGCTCGCAGCGCGTCAGGACCGGGAGGCGATCGACATGGACGATATCAACGACGCGCGAGACAAGGTCATGCTCGGTCTCGAACGGAAGAACCTCACCGTGAGCGACGAGGAGCAGAAGCGGATCGCCTACCACGAGTCCGGCCACGCGATCACCGCCGCGCTGCTGCCGCACGCCGACGCGCTGTTGAAAGTGACGATCGTGCCGCGCGAGCGGTCGATGGGCGTGACGCAGCAGCTGCCCGACGAGGAGAAGTACCTCTACAGCGAACCCTACCTCTCCGACCGGCTGTCGGTCATGCTCGGCGGCCGTGCGGCAGAGGAAGTGGTGTACGGGAACTTCACCAACGGGGCAGAGAACGACATCCAGGAGGCGACGAAGATTGCCCGGAAGATGGTCCAGAACTGGGGCATGAGCAGGAAGCTCGGTGCGTTCTCCGTCGCGGGTGAGCGCCAGAACGTCTTCCTGGGCGAGGAGCTGTCGCAGCGGAAGGACTATTCGGAGCAGACCGCCCGCGAGGTCGACTCCGAGATCATGGACACGCTCGAGACCGCCTACGATCGGGCGAAGAAGACGCTCGAGGAGCACCGCGACCAGCTCGACCAGCTCGCCGAGCGCTTGCTCGACGAGGAAGAGGTCCCCGCGGAGATGGTCCAGCAGATCCTCGGTACCGAGGAGTGACCAGACCGCGGGCATCCAGTAGGATGTCCGCATGACCGCGCGCTCCTCCGCTTACACGACCGCTCCGGCTCTCCGAGCGGTCGTCCTGCAGCACGTTCCCTTCGAGGGCCCTGCCCGGATCGCCGAGTGGCTCGCCCTGCGCGGCCACCTCGTCTCCATCCGCGCGCTGTGGCGCGGTGAACAGCCGCCCCGTCCCGACGAGTGCGACCTGCTCGTCGTCATGGGCGGACCCATGGGCGTGGATGATACGCGACGCTACCCCTGGCTCATCGGTGAGACCGAGTCGATCCGCGCGTGTGTACAGGCCGGCGTGCCCACGCTCGGCGTCTGCCTGGGCGCGCAGCTGCTCGCGCAGGCGATGGGCGCCAGCGTCTACCCCGCGCCGCAGAAGGAGATCGGGTGGTGGCCGGTCGACTTCGCGGCCGCACAGCGGGCGCTTCGCGCGTTCGTCACCCGGGGCCACGATGAGCCCGCGGTCGGGTCGGCCGACGAGCGTAACACGACGCGGGCGTGGCGATCGGTGCTCGAGGGCCTGCCGGCAACGCTTCGGGTGCTCCACTGGCACGGCGATACCTTCGATCTGCCCGCCGGGGCCGTGCGGATCGCGTCATCGCCGGTCTGCGAGAATCAGGCCTTCGTAGTCCACCGGCACGTCGTGGGCGTCCAGTTCCACCTGGAGAGCACACCGCAGGACGCCGGGGCGCTCGCGAGGGCGTCCGCCGCGGACATCGGGCACGGGACGTGGCAGCTGCGTGCGCGCGATCCGGTTGCCGCGATGCGGGTGGGTGCGCTCGAGCACGCAGGGGCGCTTTGGCCTGTCCTCGCCCGGCTGCTCGAGCGGCTCGAGACCGAGGCCCGGGCCGCCCGCTGATGCGCGTTTCGGTGCTCCGGGGATACGCTGGGGGTGTCGATTTTGGCGGAATCCAGGTGACCGTCGGACCCCCGACCTTTGTTGCAAATCGAGGAGGGTGCAATGAAGACACGAAGCCTGTCCGTGCTGCTCGCCGCGAGCTCCGTCGGCCGACTCACCCCGCGCAGACCCAGCGCCGCCGATTGACACCGTCGGCAGAACCGCCGAGGATGCCCTATGGAGTGGTTTCAGTCCACGCTCTCGATCGCCAGGCGGGCTACCGCCCGGTTCGGACGCGACGCGTGCGCCGGGCGCGCGGCGGGGCTCGCCTTCAGCACGCTCTTCGCGCTCGTCCCGTTGACCGCCGTCGTCGTGGCGCTCCTGTCGGCCTTCGGAGCCTTCGACTCGGTCATGGCCGAGAGCCAGAACTCGATGGTCGAGGAGCTCGTGCCCGCGGTCTCCGACGAGGTGCTCGAGAGCATGGCCCAGTTTTCGCGAAACGCCCGCGCGCTGGGCGTCTTCGGTCTGCTCGTCTTTCTCGTCACCGCGGTGGTGTTGGTGCGAGGCGTGCATAGCTCGCTCAACGCGATCTGGCGCTTTCGCAGCGAGAGCGGGCTGTGGCGCAAAATCTCAACGTACACAACGGTGATCGTTACGGGGACGCTGCTCCTCGCCGGGGCGGTCGTCGTGGGTCCGTTCGTCCAGTCGCTGATCGACGGCGGTCCACCCGCGGTAACCGGATGGACGAGCCGGGTCTCCGAGTTGGTCCTTCCTCCGATGCTGCTCTTCGCGACGCTCTTCCTGCTGATCGTCCTCGTGCCGTCGGGGCACGTCCGGCCGCGCAGCGCCGCGGTTGGGGCGCTCGCCGCGACCGTCGGATGGGAGATCGCCAAGCGGGTGTTCGTCTTCTGGACAGGGTCGGTGATGCGGCTGAGCCTCATCTACGGCTCGCTCGCCGCGGTTCCCATCTTTCTCATCTGGGTTTACATCACGTGGCTGATCGTGCTCGTCGGGGTCGAGGTCGCGTACGTCCATCAGCATCGACACGAGCCCACGAACGAGAGCGGGAGCGAGGACCCGGTCGCCGCGCTGCCGGAGCTCAGCGAGTACACCGTGCGTTCGCTTTCCTCGATACTCGTGCGCTTCCGCGACGCGCTACCGCCGCTCACGCAGCACGATCTCGACGACCGCTACGGGGCGGCGACCGCGGAGGCGATCCGCGACGGGCTCATCGCGAGCGGGCTCGTACTCGAGACCGACGTCGGATTCGTTCCGTCGCGCGATCTTGCGCGGATCACCGTGGAGGATGTCGCGGCCGGGCTGTGGGCGCCGGACGACGACGACCCGGTCGCACGCGCGGTGCTCGCGAGCTGGACCGACGACCGCCGCCGGTCGGCGGTGGAGGCGCTCTCCGACTACTTCAGATAGAGCTCGATCACCGGGACGAGCACCCTCGGCTTCTCCACCGGGAGCGTGAGCGTGAGCGTCGGTTGAGTGCCGCCCTCCGGGCGGGCGCCGGCGGTCTCGATCCCGCCCGAGCTCTCGCGCATGGGGACCTCGCTCGCGTCGTTGAGAAGCTGCGCGTACTCGACGCGGTCTGCGAACGCCTTACCCACGAGGTGGAGGTGCTTGAACGGCCACGCGAAGACGTGGACGTAGAGCCGATTCGTCTCCGGATCGTACGTCAGCCGGCAATCCTGCGGAGCCTGGAACTCCGCCGGCGCCTGCGTGCACCCGTAGATACTGCGGTCGTGGCGGTACATCCACTCGCCCATCGCCTGCAGGCGGTTGAGCGCGCGCTCGTCGAACTCGCCGCGGCCGGTGGGGCCGACGTTGAGCAGGAGGTTGCCGCCCTTGCTCACCGTGTCGGCGAGCATCTGCACGAGCATCTCCGGGCTCTTCCAGCTCGCCTCCTCGCGATGATAGCCCCACGACCCGGAGAAGGTCTGGCACGCCTCCCAGACGACCGGCTTGCCGCCGACGGTGAACCACCGCTGCGGCTGATACTGCTCGGGCGTCTTGACGTCCCAACCGTCGGCGAGGTCGAGCCGATCGTTGAGCACGACGTTGGGCATGAGCTCGCGCACCGTCGCGTAGAGCTCCTCGCTCCGCCACGCGTCGCGTCCCTTACCCTGCGGGCCGCGCTGCGGGAACGAAAAGTCGAACCACACGATGTCGACCGTCCCGAAGCTGGTGAGTAGCTCGCGCACCTGCGCGTGCAGATAGTCGGCGTACCTGGATTGGTCGCGCTTCTCGTTCATCGCGTCACGGTCGCTCGCGTTCCGGTACGGGCCGATGTACGGGTCGATCTCGTACTGCGGGTGGTGCCAGTCGATGAGCGAGTGATAGAAACCGACGCGCAGCCCCTCGCTGCGAAACGCGTCGACCATGGGCGAGAGCACGTCGCGCCCGTAGGGGGTGTTGGTCACCTTGTAGTCGGTCTGCGCGCTGTCCCACAGGCAGAACCCCTCGTGGTGCTTCGTCGTGACCACGAAGTACTTCATGCCCGCGTCGCGCGCGGCCTCGGCCCAGACCTTGGGATCGTAGAGGTCCGGGTCGAAGTGGTCGAAGTAGCGGCGGTGATAGACGTCGCCGGGGATCTCCTCGTGGTGCTGGAGCCACTCGTGACGCGCGCCGAGCGCGTAGAGCCCCCAGTGGATGAACATGCCGAACCGGTCGCGAACGAACCACGACGTGTCGCCGGGGGTGGGCAGGGGCGCTGGAATCGTGCTCATTGTGTCTTCTCCTCTGGTGCCGCGAGGACCTCCTCGACCGGCTTGTCTCGCAGCGCGCTCGAATAGCGGCTGTCCTCTCGCTGGATGTGATTGGTCACCCAGTCCCGCAGAAACTGCATGACCTCGACCGCGACCATCGGCTTGCCCGAATCCAGATCTGCACGCAGCGCCTGTGCGTGCTCGACGAGCTCGGCGTGGCGGGAGCGGTGCTCCTCTGCCCGCTCGAAGCCGAACTCGGCGAAGGCGCGCTCTTCGGGCATCGACAGAACTACCAGCTGTTGCTTCGCTTCATGCTGCTCATGTCGCTTGTCCTCGTCGCGGATCGAGCGGAACGATTCGCCCGTGCGTCCGCCGGCCGATCGTGC
>CAYWJH010000050.1:0-21383 GCA_964458555.1 uncultured Spirochaetaceae bacterium
AGAATGCGCGCGCAGTGTAGCACGGGTCACGAAGCGTGTCTCCGGTGGATTAACCCGGCGATTCCGGGTTCACACCCGCCCCCACGCGTGTTACACTAGTCGTAATCGCTCTATTCTATCCAAAGGAATCGACATGGCGGTGATCCGAAGGATCCATATCAACCGCGACTGGTGCAAGGGATGCCGCATCTGCGTCGCCTTCTGCCCGAAGAACGTCCTCGAGCTCGACGCGGAGGGCAAGGCGGTCGCGGCGAGGCCGGACGACTGCATCTGGTGCGGCGACTGCGAGGTCCGGTGTCCCGACCTCGCGATCACGATCGTGAAGGAGCGCGCGTCGTGAGCGCGCCGGGAGTGCGGTTCATCCAGGGCAACGAGGTGTGCGCTCTGGCGGCGCTCTACGCCGGCATGCGGTTCTTCGCGGGGTACCCCATCACACCGTCCACGGAGGTCGCCGAATCGCTTGCGACGCGCCTCCCCCAGGTGGGCGGCAGCTTCATCCAGATGGAGGACGAGATCTCCTCGCTGTGCGCGGTGATCGGCGCGTCGCTCACGGGCCTGAAGAGCATGACCGCCACGAGCGGTCCGGGATTCTCGCTCATGCAGGAGGCGATGGGGTACGCGATGATGACCGAGGTTCCCTGCGTGGTCGTCGACGTGCAGCGGGGCGGACCCTCGACGGGTCTGCCGACCCACGCGAGCCAGGGCGACGTCATGCAGGTACGCTGGGGGGCGCACGGCGACCACTCCATGGTCTGTCTCACCGCGAGCAATCACCAGGATCTCTTCGAGATCGTCGTACAGGCGTTCAACGTCTCGGAAATCTTCCGGACGCCGGTGGTCGTGCTCATCGACGAGATCGTAGGGCACATGCGCGAGGCGCTTCGCATCCCCGAATCGGGTGAGATCGAGCTCACCGAACGGCTTCTCACGAACGTCCCCCGCGACGTCGACTACCATCCCTACTTCCCGCGCGAGGACGGCCGGCTTCCCATGTCGCACTTCGGCGGCGTCCACCGCTACAACGTCACCGGGCTCGTCCACGACATGTGGGGCTTTCCGAACGACAGTCCGCGCGTGGCCAACGAGCTCCTGCACCACCTCGTCAACAAAATCGAGAACCGCAAGCGCGATCTCACCTTCGTGAAGGAGTGGAACCTCGAGGACGCGGACATCGTCCTGATCTCCTACGGTGCTGCGGCGCGCAGCGCACGCCACATCATGGAGAACCGCCGCAGCGTGGGTATGCGGGTGGGCATGATCGAGCTGCAGACGCTCTGGCCCTTCCCCGGCGAGCTCATCCGCGAGCGGTGCCGCAACGCCGACTACATCGTCGTCGTGGAAATGAACATGGGGCAGATCGTGAACGAGGTCACCTCTGCGGTGGAACGGCCGCAACGAGTGTTTCTTTCAAACCGGGTGGACGGCGAGATGATCACGCCCACCGACATCAAGAACCTGATCCGCGTGATTCAGGGCAAGGGAATCTGAAATGCCCGTCACCGACTACCTTCGAAAGCGCTTCATGCCGCACATCTGGTGCCCCGGTTGCGGACACGGCATCGTGCTGGGCTCGCTGCTGCGCGCGGTGGAGAAGCTGGGACTCGCGAAGAACGACATCGTCATGATCTCCGGAATCGGCTGCTCGGCGAGGATGCAGGGGTATGTCGATTTTCACACGCTGCACACGCTCCACGGTCGCGCGCTCGCCTTCGCGACCGGTATCAAGATGGCGTGGCCGCTTCTGAACGTCATCGTACCCATGGGCGACGGCGACGCGCTCGCGATCGGCGGGAACCACTTTATCCACGCCGCGCGGAGAAACATCGACGTCACCGCGATTATCATGAACAATTCGATCTACGGGATGACCGGCGGACAGTACTCGCCGCTCACCGAGTGCGGCGACTTCGCCACGACCGCACCGTACGGCACGGTGGACCCGCCCTTCGACACGGTCGCGCTCGCCGAATCGGCAGGCGCGTCGTTCATCGCGCGAACGACGACGTGGCACGCGAGAGAAATGACGAAGATCCTCGCGAAGGCGATCACGCACAAGGGCTTCTCCGTCGTGGAGGTCCTCTCGCAATGCCCCACGTACTACGGTCGGAAGAACGACGCCGGCGACGCGGTCGCGATGATGGAGCATTACCGCGACAACACGGTCCGCGTCGACCGCACCGGCGGGGACGGCTCCTCGACGGCGGGCGATCTCATCCCCATTGGCATCTTCCGCGAGGAGGAGCGCCCCGAGTACTGCGAGTCGTACCGCTCGCGCGTCATGGAACCAGCCGCACGCAAGGCGGGTGTCGAGCCCCCCGCGCCCGAGGACGCGCTCGCGGCGACCGAGTGCGAGGAGCCGGAGTCATGATCCAGCGGTTCGTCTTCTCGGGAAGCGGCGGTCAGGGCGTGATCACCGCCGCGGTGATCCTCGCGGAGGCCGCGCTCTTCGGCGAGGGGCTCAACGCCGTGCAGACGCAGGTGTACGGCCCGGAGGCGCGCGGCGGCTCCGCGCGCAGCGACGTCATCATCGCCGACAACGAGATCTGGTTTCCCAAGGTGCTCGAGCCGAACGTGCTCGTCTGCCTGAGCCAGATGGCGTACGACCGGTTCTCCGCGCTCGTGCGTCCCGGCGGTGTGATCGTCACCGACCCGTACTTCGTACGCCGCTGGCAGAACGCGAACTCGCGCGAGATCGAGCTGCCGCTGCACGAAACCATCGTTGCGATCAACGGGGACGGCTCGGCTCGGGGGATCAACATCTGCCTACTCGGCGCCCTCAGCCGGCTCATCGGCGCGGTCTCGGTCGAATCGATCCGCGCGGCGGTTGAAAGCCGGTTCGAGGGCCCGGTTCGCGACGCGAACCTGAAGGCGCTCGAGGCCGGGGCAGCGCTCGTGCACGAGAGCGTGTCGACGTTCTGAGCGCGGCAGGGGACTGGAACGCAGCTGACCGGCGTCACCCCGGTCGCCCGGCAGTCAGCGCCTGGACATCCGTGCGCAGACCCTCGACGAGGCCGCTCGGGCGGCCGACGAGAAAGCCCTGCGCGTAGTCGCAGCCTGCCCGTCGGATGAACTCGAGCTGGCCGGGGGTCTCGACCCCTTCGATCACAGCCTCCAGGCGCATCCCGTGGGCGAGCTGCGTGAAGCCGCTCACCAGCGAACGAGCCGATTCGGAGCGCTCTACGTTCTGGAGATAGGCCCGGTCGAGTTTCACCGAATCGACGCCAAACTCCCTTAGGTACCGGATGGACGAGTGCCCCTCGCCAAAGTCGTCCAGGTAGAGCCGGAACCCCGCTGCCTGCAGGTCGCGCAGCGTAGCACGCGCCCGGTCGAAATTGCGAATCGCGGCGCTCTCGGTCACCTCGATCGCGATGCGCGTGGGACTCACCCCGTTACGCGCCACCGTCTCGGTGACGCGGTGCACGAAATCGTCCTGAATGAGGTTGTACGCGCCGGCGTTCACCGAGACGAAGAACGACCCGAACTCCTCGGGATCCAGTGAGTTCATCTCGAAACAGACCTGGTCGAGCACCCAGAGATCAAGCCGGGTGAGCATGCTCGAGTTCTCCAGAAACGGCAGGAACTCGCCCGGGCTGATAAGCCGCCCGTCGCGCGTCCATCGGACCAGCGCCTCGAGCCCGGCGATCCGGTTGTCGGCGAGCGCAAGGATGGGCTGATAGACGACCGAGAGCTCGCCGTTATCGATCGCCGCGGCGATCGAGCCCTGCATCGCGAGACGTCGGTGCGCGTTCTCGTTCATACCGGGATTATGGAATCGGTAGGTGTTTCGGCCCTGCCGCTTAGCCGCGTACATGGCCGCGTCCGCATCGCGCAGCAGATCGGCCGCGTCTCGGCCCGCTTCCGGATAGATCGCGATGCCAATGCTCACCGACGGCCTGATTTTCTGATGCTCGATCACATACGGCTCGCGTGCCGACGCGAGGATTCGACGAGCGACGACCGAGGCGTACTCGGAGTCGTCGATCTGAGGCAGGACGATAACGAACTCGTCGCCGCCGAAACGTACGACGATGTCCTCGCTGCGCAGCTGAAACTCGAGTCGCCGCGCGATCCACTTGAGCAGCTGGTCGCCGGCGTCGTGCCCGTAGCTGTCGTTCACGTCCTTGAAGTCATCGATGTCGAGGAAAAGGACGGCGGTGATCGATTCGTGGCGCTGCGCGTGACGCAGCGTCTGCTGCAGAACGTCGTTCAGGTAGGTCCGGTTCGGGAGGCCGGTGAGCGAGTCGTGCGTGGCGAGATGATGCAGCCGCTCTTCGGACTCCTTGCGCTCGCTGATGTCGTGACAGACGGCGACGTACGAGTCGACCTCGCCACCCTCTTCAGATAGGACCGCCCGGATGGAGAGCAACTGGGGGTACTCCTCGCCGCTCTTCCGTCGGTTCCAGATCTCGCCCACCCAGACCCCGGTAGATCCGAGCGTTTCCCACATCGTACGGTAGAAATCCCGGCCGTGGCGCTCCGACTTGAGGACGCGCGGGTTGCGCCCCACGAGCTCGGATGCCTGATAGCCGGTGATCGCTTCGAGCGCGGGGTTCACGCGGATGATCGCCCCCTCCGCGTTCGTGACGATGATACCCTCGGTCGTGTGTCGGAAGACCGATTCGGCCACGATTGCTTCGCGCTCGGCGGCGTGCCGCCCCTTGGTCTCGTAGTCGAGTCGGACGAGGGCGCGCAGCTGCTGAAGGATGAGCTCGCGCAGGTCGTCGGGTTGACGGTACTGAGGATCGGTGTGCGTACCTCCGAGCCGACGCGTCAGCCGCTGGCTCAGCGAGCGGATCGGCCTCGCGATGTAGCGACCGGCGATCCTGCTCGATACCCAGATCACGAGAACCGCGACGACGAGCGAGAACACGACAATGTAGACGTAGCGAGAGAGCAGTTTGTCGAGGCGATCCATTCCGAACACGATCCCGACCTCGGCGTCGAAACCCTGCAGCGGAGCAATGGCGATGAGGTTGCCTCCGGGCAGCTCGCTCAAGCGCGCTTCCAGCGGTAGGCCAGGGCCGGTCGGCAGATGCTCGCTCGCCACGTTTGCCACGTCGCTCCACCCCGCAGACGAGCCGAGGGGCTGCCCGTCCGACCGTACGACGAAGGCAGCACGGATGCTCTCCTGCTGGTAGCCGTTGAGCAGGCTCTGAAGCGTCTGCGGCGGCAGCCGATCGAGGAATCCAGACGCGTAGTCGGTGGCGACGATATACCAGTCCCACGGAGCGAAGTGCGTGATATAGCCGTGCTTATCCTGTGGCGTCGGCTCGCCGGGGTTTTGCCAGTAGTAACGAACGAAACCTCGCTCCTGCTCGACGATGCGTCGTACGATCGGCGTTTCGGACTGGTCCTGACCGGCGACCGACCGGAAAGGATGGTAGACCACGTCCCCTGAGGAGTCGACGACGAAGAAGTACCCGGCCTCGCCGATGCGCTGCGCTTCGAGGAACCGGAATGCCTGGGCTCGCGCAGCCGACCCATCGTCGCCGGTCCGCGCATCCCCGACGCGCAGCGCGGTCAGCGTCGCTGCGGCCGCCTCGCCGCGCGCTCGAAGCGCCCCCTGATTCTCCAGATGGATCGCATCAGCGAGCGTGATGCCGAGCGTCTCGGCGGACTCGAGCGCCTCGGCCTGCGCGTACGCCCGAATGGAGCTCGCGGTCATGAGCCCGTAGATGAGCCCCGAGGCCACTACGATGACGCTCACGATGACCGCGTAGGCGAGAGTGAGCTGGACGTGCAGTGGTGCGCGGATGGTCCGGCGCGCGTTCGAACGAGACCTCAGAACTGGTACCCTCGATCCAGGTAGTTAAGCTTCAACTCTACGAGCGGACCAAGGGTGGGTCAAGTGGGCCGGGCCTAACGTTTTTCGGCGATGAGCAGACTCTTGGGATCGAGCATGAGATGGAGGTCCTCGGTAACGTAGCGCTCATGATCCTTGACGAGACTCAGCTTGATTTGCTCGTCGCTCGGTTGGAGCGTTATCAGAACCGCAACCGACCCGATGAACGGCGCGAGCAAGGCGGGGACCCCGTTCTCGTCCACCCGAGGGTCGTCACGATGGATGCTCGCGCTGAACCAGACCTCGATCCCCAGTTCCGACGCGAACTCCCGGATGGCGATGAGCGTCTCGGGCTTACCACGCTCGAAGTCGTAGCCGTCGATGACGATCGCGTCGGCGGCGAACTGGCCGTCGGTGACCATGGAGCGAAGGCTTCGAATCAACTGAGCGGCGGCAACGCCCTCCTGGCTGAAATTCATGATCACGCGATGCTTGATGATGTCGTCGTGAACGCTCATCGCGTCCTCGAGCTCGCGCTTCTTGGCGATCTCGCGAAAGATGTCCTCGTACCAGGACACGATATGGTCGGTCCGACCCGAAAAGCTGACATGGATCACGTGCTTGCCCTGAAAGAGCTGATCGGTCGCGATGTGCACGAGGCAGGCGGTCTTGCCGATCCCCTTGCGCGAGGCGATGACCCCGACGTTTCCGGCACCGACGCCGCCGTGGATGCTCTTCTCGAGAATGCGCAGCGGGCTGCGCTCGACCAGTTCTGCCTTCACCATTTTCTCAATCCCCCTACGCTCGCAGCGCCTCGGACCGCCGCTCGTCCTGGTAACTCTTCGTGAGCTCCTCGGCGATGCTCTTCGGAACGCGACCGTATTTCTCGAACTCCATACTGTACTCGGCCTTTCCCTGCGTGAGGCTGCGCAACACCGTGGAGAAGCCGAACATCTCGGAAAGCGGTACCTCCGCCTCGACGACGCTGAACGCGCCGTCTTCGCTCGAGGCGTGGATGATGCCCCGTCGCTGGTTGATGCTCGCGAAGACGTTCCCCTGGAACTCCGTGGGACCTTCCACAACGACCTTCATGATCGGCTCGAGAATCTGTGACTTCGCGCGCTTGTACGCGTCGCGGAAGGCCATGAGTCCGGCGGTCTGGAATGCCATGTCGGAGGAGTCGACCGGGTGGTAGCTTCCGTCGTTGATCACAGCCCGGACCCCGACGATAGGGAACCCGATGGTCGGTCCCTTCTCCATCGCGATCCGTATCCCCTTGTCGACGCTGGGAATGTACTCCTTCGGAATCGCCCCGCCCCGGATCTCGTCTGAGAACTCGTAGTCGCCGTCTTCGAGCGGCTCAATGTATCCCTGGACGCGACCGAACTGGCCCTGACCGCCGGTCTGCTTCTTGTGGATGTAGTTGAACTCCGCAGTCTGAGTGATCGTCTCGCGATACGCGACCTGCGGCGCGCCGGTTTCGACCTCCGCCTTGTACTCTCGCCGCATCCGTTCGACGTACACGTCCAGGTGCAGCTCGCCCATCCCCTGGATAATCGTCTCCTGACTCTCGGGGTCGACGTAGGTCCGGAACGTCGGGTCTTCCTTGCTGAAGCGGTTGAGCGCCTTCGCCATGTTGTCGGCGGCCTTCTTGTCCTTGGGCGTGACCGCGAGGCTGATGACCGCGTTCGGGACGTACATACTCGTCATGGAGTAGTTGAGGTCGGGGTGACAGAAGGTGTCGCCGCTCGCACAGTCGATGCCGAACAGCGCGACGATGTCGCCGGCGGGCGCTTCGGTGATGTCCTCCATGTGATTCGCGTGCATGCGGATCAGCCGGCCCACCTTGAACTTCTTCTGACTCCGGGTATTGAACAGCTCGGCACCTTTTCGAACCGTCCCCTGATAGATGCGGATGTAGGTGAGCTGACCGTAATTCGTATCCTCGAGCTTAAAGGCGAGCGCGACCGTCTTCGCGTCGTTGTTTGACTCCAGATTGACCGGCTCCTCGTCCCGATCCAGATCGAGCGCGCTATTCGTGACCTGCAGCGGCGAGGGAAGGTAGCGGATCACCGCGTCCAGCAGCGTCTGCACTCCCTTGTTCTTGTACGCGCTGCCCACGAAGACGGGTGTGAACCCGCGCTGCAATACGCCGGCGCGCACGGCCTCGTGGATCATCTCCTCGGTGACCTGACCATCCAGGTACGCTTCCGCGAGCTCGTCGCTGAACATGCTGACCGCGTCGATGAGCTCCTCGTGGTGCGCGTCGGCCTGATCCTTCAGGTCGGCCGGAATCTCCGCGTAGCGCAGTTCTTCGCCCGCCGCGCCGTCGAAGTAGACCGCCTGCATCGTCACCAGATCGACAAGACCTTCGAACTTGTCTTCGAGGCCGATGGGAAGCTGCATCATGACCGCGTTGTGCCCGAGTTTCTCACGAAGCTGTTCACGGACCTTGAGCGGATTCGCACCCGTACGGTCGGCCTTGTTCACGAACGCGACGAAAGGCACGTTGTACCGGTTGAGCTGACGGTCGACGGTGATGCTCTGGCTCTGAACACCGCCCACCGAGCACAGGACGAGGACCGCGCCGTCGAGTACGCGCAGGCTCCGCTCGACCTCGATCGTGAAGTCGACGTGTCCCGGGGTATCGATGATGTTTATCGGGTGGTCCTTCCACGAGACGTTCGTCGACGCGCTCGCGATCGTGATGCCTCGCTCGCGCTCGAGCTCCATGGAATCCATCGTCGCTCCGACGCCGTCCTTGCCGCGGACCTCGTGGATCGCGTGTATCTTCTCGCAGTAGAAGAGAATGCGCTCGGTCAGGGTAGTCTTTCCGGAATCGATATGTGCGCTGATCCCGATATTGCGCATCTTGCTGATATCTCTGGCCATGCTCTATTCCTCTCTCGAATCTCGCTGAGTCAGGTACACTGATGAAGGGGGATCTCTACGATTCGATTCGTCTTCCGGCTGTCGATCAGCCGACCGCAGCGAGCCGGGCGCCAAATATAGCGTTGGCGCGCTGTACAGGCAAGATGCAATCCCCTTGTATACCGTGAAGATACGGATAAAGGAGGTGCGGCGGCGACGACCTACGCGGGAACGACGAGGACCTTGCGGGCGTCGAGCGTGCCGTCGCCAAGAGCCTGCAGCGACCGTTCGACCCCGTCGAGACCTACCCGGTGCGTCACCAGGTCGTCTACCGGCACCGTCGCGCTCGCGAGCATCTCGACCGCCTGGGTGCTGTTTCGCACGCTCGTAAACGACCCGTGGATGGATAACCCCTTGCGAAATACCTCGAACGGCTCGAGCTCCACGCGCGCCGACACATCGGGAACGCCGAACCACAGCACCTCGCCTCCCGGACGCGCGAGAGCGAGGCACGCGGCCATCGCCGTTGGGGCGCCGGTGGCGTCAACGACCAGGTCGTAGCTCTCCGCGTCGAGCTCCCGCGCGTCCGCCACGGCTCGTCCCGGCACCGGGCTGGTTCGGCGGTGCGGAGCCTCGCGCTGATCCGCGCCGGCAAGCGAGGACCCGGCGAACTCCCGGCGCGACGGCGAACGCTCGGCGACATCGATCCGCGTAACCCCGCGCGCGAGTAACGTCCGGGCGAGGAGCAGACCGATCGGCCCGGCTCCGATGATCGCGGCGGACGCGCCCGGCGCGATCGCGAGCTTACCTACCCCGTGGAGCACGCACGAGAGCGGCTCCACGAACGTCGCCGCCTCGAAGCCCAGGTCGCCCACCGGGAACGCTGCGCTCTCGGGCACGAGCACGAGCTCCGCCATCGCTCCTGGCAGCGTCACCCCGATCGCGCGCCAGTTCTCGCAGAAGTTCTGCCGGTTGTTGAGACAGGCGGTGCAGTTGTTGCAGGGGAGGTTCGGCTCCACGGCGACCCGGTCACCCGGCGAGATGCGCGAGACCCCCTCGCCGACAGCCTCTACCGTCCCGGCGAACTCGTGCCCGGGGACCACGGGGTACGAACCCATGTACGAACCCTCGTAGATGTGGAGGTCCGTCCCGCAGACTCCGCAGGCGGCGACCCGGATGAGCAATTCGCCGGCGCCGGGGACGGGGTCCGGCACCCGATCTACGCTCACCGACCCGGGACGTTCTATGGTCAGCGTCCGCATGGGCTCACCCGAGTGCGAAACGCTCGTAGTGGATACGCGCGTTCGGGACGCCCATCTCGCGGAGCGTCGGGATGAGCTTCTGCATCATGACCGGCGGTCCGCAGACGAAGAACTGTGCCCGGTCGACGTCGTCCACGTACGTGCGCACGATTCTCTCGTCCACGAAACCGGTCTCGCCCTCCCACTCCTCGTTGGAGAGGACGTGGACGACCGCGAAGTCGTCCAGGTGCCGTTCGGTTGCCTCGAGCTCGTCGGTAAAGGCGATGTCCTCTCGAGTCTTGTTGCCCCAGAGGAGACGAACCTTTCGCTGCTCTTGCCGGGAGCGCAAGGCGCTGAGTTGGCTCAGGAAAGGAGTGATGCCGATTCCTCCCGCTATGAAGACGAGGCTGTCGCTCGCCGCGTTGTCGTAGCTGAACACGCCGTAGGGCGCCTCGATCAGCGCTCGCGTGCCGGGCGCGACCTCCGCGAGCGAGCGGCTGAAGTCCCCGATTCCCTTGGCCGAGACGCGGAGCTGCTCCTCGTCCGGACCGGAGGAGATCGTGTACGGGTGCGATTCGCTGTAGCCGGAACCGCGGAAGAGGTTCAGGATCATGAACTGTCCGGGGGCGAACGACGGCACCGGCCCGGCGAAGCGCAACGAGACGATGTCGTGAGACTCGCGGCGCACATCGGACACGGTATACGGGCTGGCGCGCACGCGAAGCCGCTTGACGACCCGGCTCGCGACGACGAGCACGTAGAGCGCGAGGAGAACGATGAAGTAGACCCGGATCACGGGCGAAGAGTTCACCGTCGTGCCCAACAGGAGCGCGTGGAGGAAACCGAGGGGCAGGATGACGTAGCTCGCGTAGTGCACGCGCTTCCAGGTTTCGTAGCGCCACCCGAGCGACTTCCACAGCAACGCCGCGCCGGCGACGACGATGAGCAGGACGAGCGCCCCGATCCCGAGCAGCTTCTGCCAGCCGAGCGAGGGGAATCCGAGGGCGAGCTCGTAGGAGGTGTAGAGCACGCCGTGGAGAAGAAGCAGCGCGAGCGCGGCAATGCCGGTCTTCCGGTGCGCCTGAATGAGCCGGTCGAGACCCAGGCTGCTTTCGAAGGCGCGGACCCGCGACGCGAGCACGTACTGGAAAAAGAGCACGACGAAGCCGAGCACGGCGAGCAGACGGCTCGCGTCGTAGAGAATCGTAGGCCACTGCAGGGCGAGGTAGGACACGCGCGCCCACTCGATCACGGGGATGGCAAGCAGTACGAGCGCCAGAAGGTAGAGCAGATTGCGCTTGGTCGTGTTCATCGGCAGGACCTCCGCGCACAGTATACACGTCATGATCGTCCGTGCCGATCGTTTTCGCGGCGGCGGAGAGTCGGTATCATGAACGTCATGGCGAACGGAGCAGGACCGGCGAAGAAAACCGCAGGAAGACGTGGTCGACGACTCGCGAACGCCGTCGGCGAAGGCGCGCGCTCCGGACTCAAGACCGCGCTCTGGCTGTTGTCGATCATGCTGCCGGTCTCGTTCGCCGTTCTCCTGCTCCGGTGGACCGGCGCGCTCTCGCTGCTCGGCGATCTCCTGTCGCCGCTCTTCCGGGCGATCGATTTGCCGGGCTCTTCGGCGCTCGTCTTTCTCTCGTCGCTGTTCATCAATCTCTATTCGGCGATCGCGGTCATGGGCGAGCTCGCGCTCTCGCTGCGCGAGGTCACGCTGCTCGCGGTCATGGGACTGATCGCCCATAACTTCCTCGTCGAGATCGCGGTCCTCGGTACCACCGGCAGCCCTCCCGCACGCATGATCGTGCTGCGACTCCTCGCCGCGCTCGCCGCGGGATACGTGCTGAGCCTGCTCGTACCCGAGGAGCTCGCGCAGCGCTCCGCGGCATTCGGCGCGCTCGCGCGTGAAGGGATGGGGGCGACGGCGAGCGACGGCTTTCTCGACGCGCTCGGCAGCTGGGCGATCTCGAGCCTGCTACTCGTCGTGCGGATTGCGCTCATCCTGCTCGCGCTCATGGTCGGCGAGCGTCTGCTCCAGGAGCTCGGGGTGGTCAGGTGGCTCGGAAAGCGGCTGGGGCCGCTCATGAAGGTGTTCGGCCTGCCGGAGGAGACCGCCTTCCTCTGGGTCGTGTCGAACACGCTCGGGCTCGCCTACGGATCGGGCGTGCTGCGCCGTGAGGTCACCGAGGGCAACCTCTCGCGGCGCCACGGCGATCTTCTGAACCACCACATCGCGATCTCGCATTCGCTTCTGGAGGACACGCTGCTCTTCGTCGCGCTCGGTGTGCCGGCGGTCTGGGTCGTCGTGCCGCGGCTCGTCCTCGCGATCGCCGCGGTCTGGGAGCGCCGCGCCGAGCTCGCGCTGCGCAGCCGATAGTCGCCGGCTACTCCGCGGTGTCCGCGTCGGGGCGTTCGATCCGCCGGATACCGCCGGCGTCGACGATGAGCCGGACCTTATGCCATCGGTCTCCTTCGCCGGTGTCTGCGGATATCAGCAGGTTCAGGTGGTAGATGCGGCGCGTCTGTTCGAGCTCCACTCCCGCCTCCGAGACGACCGGCACCTCCTCTCGTTGCCGGACGAGGTAGCGCAGCAGATCCTTCAGGTCGATGATGTTGATGTCCGCGAGACCGGTAATCCGGCGGTGGGTGCGATGCAGCCTTCGCTCGTTCAGATGCAGCAGCTTCGTGTACTCGAGCGTCCTCTCTGGCCTCGCCTCGGCGAGGGCCGACTCGAACCCGCCGCGTGCCCGCGCCTCGAGCAGATCGGTATCCAGGCGCGACGGCCGGACGAACATAGTCCGTTCCTTCACGACGCCCATCGCGCGGCGCGTGGTCTGGTCCTTGAACACCGTCCGCGTGTCGTAGAAGAGACGACCGAGCGTCTGTTGGAACGCCGAGCGAAACGCGTCCTTGATCCGGTCCTTGATCATGTACGCGCCCACGAGAACGAGGAAGAGCGTCGTGGAGAGCGTCCCGAATCGGATCTGCCCGATGAACGATATCCCCGTCGCGATCGCCATCGCGAGTCCAGCGGCGAACGCGTAGAGCAGGTGCTCGACCCGTTTCGCCTGATTGCCGCGGTGGATCTCGAAGAAGAGCACCGACGACGCGTAGTGCTTGAGCATCTTGTACCGGTAGATGTACTCCTCTCGTCTCGCGGAGTCCTCACGGACCTCGACGACGCTGCGGTACGCACGGGACCTGCGGTACTCCTGCTGCACCGCGATCGCCTCGCGAAGCGGATCGGTCGACGCGTTCGCAGACCGCACCTCCGGATGGGTAAGGAGGCGAACGAGGTAGTTCTCCAGCGTGAGCGAGAGGTGCTCGTCGATGAGACTGAGGTTCGTCCTCGCTCGACCGCTCAGCCGCTCGTCGTCGAGCGCGGAGCGGAACGCCGCGAACCCGGAATCGAGGCGCGCGACCGTATCGCAGAACTCGTCGACCTCGGCCTGCGTAATGACGTCACGGTCTGTGATGAGCCTGACCACCGTATCGCGCAGAACCGTCTTGAGGACCGCCCCGAGGAGCCTCGCCTCGTAGCCAAGCCGATCAGGGTCGACGGTTGTCGGGTCACCGAGCATACGCCCGAGCCGTGCGAGCGGGGAATCCCGCGAGACAGGGTCGAGCAACTCTTCGAGCGGAATGGTCGGCGTGTTGAACCGGACGTAGAGCTTGACGTCGTCGTAGAACTCGGTGGCGTCGAGCGTCTCCGGACGGATGTTGAACGAATAGGGAAGGAAGAAAACGAGCCGGATGCGCGTCTTGCGGCGACGTGGATAGCTCTCCCGATTCGGGTCGAGGAGGTGGCGAAATTTCACCTCGATCGAGTAACGATCGCGACGTCGGATTCGAAAGTCGAGGGGGACCGATTGCTCCGGCGACGTGGAGTCAGGGTCGAGAAAGCCGGTATCGCTCATTCTCTCAGGATACGACGGACGCGGCGGACACGCAAAGACACCCGATTCACGGGGAGACACGAGTCCGGGTCTCCGGTATAGTTGGAGAAGACGAGACTACGAACGGAGGCGCCACGTGCCGGCTACATCGCCGAGAGAACCAGACTTCACGCAGCTGCTCAAGGTCCTGCGCGGCGAGGCCCCCGATCGGCCCACGCTGTTCGAGTTCTACCTCAACGGACCGCTGTACGAGCGTCTCGCCGGTCGTCCGGAGCCCGATGCCCCGGCAGCCGCAACGCGGCGAGAGCCCATCGAAGCGATGGCGGCCGACGATCGAGCGGACGTCCTCGCGTGGTACCGAGAGCTCGGTCGGTGGTACGCCGACGCCTTTCGGGCGGCCGGGTACGACTACGTCAATTTCGCGCCGGGGGTGGCGTTGCCGCGCTTTCGGTTCCGCGAGGACGCCCACAAGAAAGAGAAGTCGCACTCGCTCAACGAGGGCAGCCACATAGCGAACCGGGAGAGCCTCGAGCGTTTCGCGTGGCCGTCGGCCGATGAGATCGACCTCGAGATCATCGACGCGCTCGCGAGCTCGGTCCCGAACGGCATGGGGGCGCTCGTATTCACGCCCGGCGGCGTGCTCGAAAACATCGTGGATGTGATGGGCTACGACAACCTCTGCTTCGCACTCGTCGACGACCGTGAGCTCGTCGCTTCGGTCGCGGACCGGATGGGCTCTTCGCTGGTGACGATCTACGAGGCGATCGCGACGCACCCGGGAATCGGCGCGCTCATCGCGAACGACGACTGGGGGTTCAAGACGCAGACGATGATCTCCCCGGCCGACATGCGCGAGTTCGTCTTCCCGTACCACCGGCGGATGGTCGAAATCGCCCACGCCGCCGGTAAGCCGATTCTGTTGCACTCGTGCGGTCAGCTGCAGGAGGTCATGGACGACGTGATCGACGGCATGGGCTTCGACGCGAAGCACTCCTTCGAAGACGTGATCCTGCCGGTCGAGGACGTGTACGAACGGTGGGGCGACCGTATCGCGATCCTCGGCGGGATCGATGTCGATATGCTCTGCTCGGCGAGCGAGGACGAGATCACCGCGCGCAGCCGCGCGATGATCGAGCGCACCGCGACCCGAGGCGGCTACGCGCTCGGGTCGGGGAACAGCATCCCCGAGTACGTGCCGCAGGAGGCGTTCTTCGCCATGACGCGCGCGGCGCTGGGGTAGCGGGCGGCTACCGTTCCCACAGCCGCCCGTAGCTGCCCAGAGTCACGATCGACGGCTCGCCGGTGAGCTCCTCGCGCCCCGACTCGCCGTTCGCGTAGCCTTCGACCAGCGCGTCGAGCTCGAGATCCACGCCCTCGCACGTCCAGCGGCTGCCCCAGACGGGGAAGTCGCGGCCGCCGTACGGCGCGGCGCGCGCGACCGCATCCACCCCGGCGGTGAACCGCATCCGCGCCTCGCGAACCGGTCCGGTGGAAGAACGCATGGTGCCGAGCACGACGCGCGCCACACCCGACTCTTCGGCGCGCAGCGAGAGGTCGCGTTCGGCGAGGACAATCGCCTCGCTCTCGGGAAAGCGGTCTGCCATGAATCGTTCGCCCGCCTCGTGTGAGACGTAGACCGTCACCGGCTCGGCGGTCGAACCGTGGATCACGATGAAGCAGTCGAACGAGCCGTGCGTCGTCGAATGGATGCGCGCCCACTCGTAGCGTCCCGGCAGGTGCGCGAAGGGCGCGTAGAACTCGTGATAGACGCTCATGGGGCCTCCGTATCGAGCCGTGCGAAGAGCTTCTCGCCTTCGTCGAAGCGGCGCGCGTCGTACGCGAGGAGCGATCCGTGCTCGCTCGCGAGGTCGTAGAGCCACGCGAAGCCGACGAACTCGCGACCGCGCACGGTGACCTCGAACGCGCGCGCGCTCCCGTCGAGTCCGCCCGCATCGTCGCCGGCGAGAAGCCGCACCTCTTCGGGACGCGCCGCCACGCGCCTGCCGTCGACCTTTACGTACGCGATCTCGCCCACGAAGCCGGCGACGAACTCGTCCACCGGTCGACGATAGAGGTCGACCGGCGCGCCGTACTGGATCAGCCTCCCCTGCCGCAGGACCGCGACGCGGTCTGAGATGGAGAGCGCCTCGCGTCGGCTGTGCGTGACGAACAGCACCGTAATCCCCAGCTCCTTCTGGAGCCGGACGATCTCGCGGCGCAGATCCCTGCGAAGCACCTCGTCGATCGAGCTGAACGGCTCGTCGAGCATGAGGAGCACCGGGTCGACCGCGAGCGCGCGCGCGATCGCCACCCGCTGCCGCTCGCCGCCGGAGAGCGTGTCGACGCGTCGTCGCCCGTAGCCGGGAAGCTCCATGAGCTCGAGCAGCTCGTCGACGCGCCGTTCGATCGCATCGGCATCCCAGCGGCGGATCCTCAGCGCGTAGCCTATGTTGCCGGCGACGTCCATGTGGGGGAACAGCGTGTAGTCCTGGAAGACGTAGCCGAACTTCCGCTGCGCCGGGCGCAGCGCCGTCACGTCACGGTCGTTGACGAGGATCCGCCCGCGATCGGGCGCCTCGAAGCCGGCGATCAGGCGGAGCGTGGTCGTCTTGCCGCTCCCGCTCGGACCGAGGATGGAGACGAGCTCGCCCGATTCGACGGTGAGATCGAGCTCCATGTCGAACTCGGGGTAGCTCTTGCCCAGGGTTTCAAGCCGTACCACCGGAGACCTCCCGTGTTCTGAGCGACGTGGCGTCGATGATGAGGAACAGCACGAGGCAGATCGCGATGTAGATGACCGCGAGCGCGAGCGCGAGGTCGAAGCTTCGAAAACCGATCAGCCGGTAGATCGCGACGGGAAAGGTCGCGATGTTCCCCCGGCCCGCCGAGAGCACGACCGTCAGGTCCGCAAACGGCAGCGCGAGCGCGTACGCGTAGCCGTTGAGAAGCGGCCGACGCAGGAGCGGCAGCTCCACGTCGCGCAGCACCTCCCATCGGCTCGCGCCGAGCATCTCCGCCGCGCGCGCCGGCCCGGCGCCCAGCTCCTCAACCCCCGTACGCACGATACGAAAGACCAGCGGAAAGGCGATGAAGAACTGACCGGCGACGATCAGCGCGACCGGCGGGATGATTCCGTCCCACACGAAGCGGAGCCCCAGCCCCACGGTCACGAGCGACATGCCTATGGGGATCTGCAGAAACGTCTCCCACGCGGTGTTCCGCCGGCCCCGCAGCGCGAGCGCGAGCGCTCCTGCCGCGAGGAAGGTCAGCGTCCCGCTCGCCGCGGCGATGCCGATGCTGCGCCAGACGACGCCTGCGACGCTGCTTCGCAGGATGCTCTCGACGTTGCGGTCGGCGGCTCCCGGGACGAGGAGCTGCCGGAAGTTCTCGAGTCCGATCGAACCGCCGGTCTCGACGAAGGCGCGGGCGACCATCGTGAGGATGGGCCCGAGCACGAAGACGACGGCGAGCACGAGGTAGGCGCCGAGCGCGACCCTCGAGGCGGGGCGCGCGCTCGAGAGGCGTGGCAGATCGGCCTCCGAGCCGACCCGCGCCACGCGGCTTTGATTGATGAGCCTCGTACTGAGCGCGATGAACGCGCCGGAAAGCACGAGCTGCACCAGCGAGTAGACCGCCGCGGAGACGAGGTCGAGATCGATGAACACCTCCTGGTAGATGGCGACCTCGAGCGTGGCGAACTTCACCCCGCCGAAGACGAGGATGATTCCAAAGCTGAGGAACGTGTAGATGAAGATGAGGACGAAGCCGCTGATCACCGCCGGGGCGAGCAGCGGCACCGTCACTCGGAAGAAGAGCCCGGTCGTGTGCTCGCCGAGGCTCTCTGCCGCCTCGCGGTAGCGCTTGTCGATAGACCGCCACGCGCTCGCGATCACCCGGATCGCGAGCGAGAAGTCGTAGAAGACGTGCGCGAGCACGATGCCGCGGAAGTTGTACACGAGGTTGTAGTCGGTGCCGAGGACCGCGTTGAGAAGCCCGCTCTTGCCGTAGAAGCTGATCATGCACACCACGACGATGATGCTCGGCAGGACGAAAGGAACGAGCGAGAGCGAGTAGACGAAGCGCCGGCCGGGGAAGTCGTAGTGCGAGACGGCGTAGGCGATCGGCAGCGCGACGAGCACCCCGATGAGCGCCGACACCGCTGCCTGACCGGTCGTGAAGGCGACGATGCTCGCCGTGCGCGAAGAGGAGAGGACGCGGCCCACGCTCGCGAGCGCCTCCGCCGGCCCCGTGCCGCGGAACGCCTCTACGTAGACGCTCGCGATCGGCACGAAGAAGAAAAGGAGAAAGAAGACGAGGACGCTCGCGTAGAGCAGGCGCGTTCTCACTGCATCACTTCCCGCCACTCTTCGAGCCAGCGCTCGAAGCTCGCATCCACGCGGTCGACGGGAATGAACACCGATTCGGAGGCCTTCTCCACCCGCTCGAACGAGTCGGGCAGGCCGATGTCCTGCGCCACCGGGTACATGAACTGGTTGAGCGGAAGCTCGCGCTGGAACGCGTCGGTCATCAGGAAATCTATGAGGCGCCGAGCATTCCCGGGGTTCTCAGCGCCGTTCGTAATGCCGGCCACCTCGACCTGCAGGTAGCCCTGATCGTCGATGACGAGGTTACGGTAGCGGTCGGTATCCTCGTACTCGATATGGTACGGCGGGCTCGACTCGTAGGAGAGCACGATAGGCGCCTCGCCCTGGGTGTAGAGCCCGTACCCTTCCGACCAGCCGGAGGTGACCGTGAGGATGTTTGGCTCGAGCTCGCGCCAGTAGTCGAGGTAGCCGTCCTCGCCGTGCACGGCGATCGTGAGCAGGAGGAAGTTGCGCCCGGGCGAGGAGGTGGCCGGGTTCATGAGGATGATCGATTCGCGCAGGCGCGGGTCGAGGAGCTCCTCCCACGTTCGCGGCGGGTCGGGCAGCTGCTCGCTGTCGTAGTTCAGGACGATGTGCCCCCAGTCGAAGGGGGTGAGCCGATACTCCGGGTCGATGACGACGTCCTCGCGCAGCCGGTCCGCACCTTCGGGGCGATACGCCTGGAAGAGATTCGCCTCGAGTGCGCGCCCCACGTAGGTGTTATCCAAACCGATGACGACGTCCGAACCCGGGTCCGACCGCTCGAGCCAGACCTGGTTGTAGAGCCCGCCGGTGTCCTGGAAGCGTTCGAGCGTGGCCGTCACGCCGTACGCCTGCTCGAAGTGCTCGACGATGATCGTCTCGAGCGACTGGGGGAAGGCGTCGTAGCTGTAGATGACGAGCTCGTCGGTCGATTCTGCCGAACCGCTCGCGAACAGCGGGGCTGCGACCAGGAGCGCGACGGCGAGCGTCAGGGCCGTGCCGGCGAACCGGCGGCGCACGCCGCCGGTAGTCGTCTGCGATGAAGCAGGGTATACGAATGTCATGGAGATTCCTCCCGAAGAATACTTCGGGGCGATCGAGCGAACGAGATTCTTCTGTACGGAATGGTTCACGACTCCCTCCGCCGGCATTACCCGGATCAGGTTCGCGGGTGTGATCTCAGCCTCTCAAGGAGAAGCACCCCGATGACGTAAAGATAGAGCCTCCCCGCTCGCCAGGTCAAGCCGACGGGACCGACGACGACCGCCGCACGCGAGGGCACCCGCCGGGGCGCGAGCCGCCCGTTCGGGCTGGCCGGGCCCGCCCACCGTGTGGTAGGGTCGTCGCATGGCAACGGATACTCGATCGAACGTCATCTGGGTCTTCGGCGACCAGCATCGCGCGCAGGCCCTCGGCTACGAGGGCGACCCCAACGTCTTCACCCCGCACCTCGACCGGCTCGCCAACGAGTCGCTGCTGCCGTCGGGAATAGGCGGATGCCCCCTCTGCAGCCCGTACCGCGGGTCGCTCCTGACGAGCCGCTATCCGCACGACGCGGTGCCGGGCCACGAAGGCGCGCTTCCGGCAAAGCTGCCGACCGTCGCCACGGCGTTCAACGAAGCCGGCTACGACACCGCGTGGTTCGGCAAGTGGCACGTGGGAGGCATCGCGGAGGCCGAGGGCCGATCGGCGCTGCGCACGGTAGCGAAGGAGCTTCGCGGCGGCTTCCGCACGTGGATCGGCTACGACAACAACAACAGCCAGTACGACTGCCCGGTGCACGGCCACGAGGGGGACGGCACCGAGGTCGCCCACGGGAAACTCCCCGGCTACGAGACCGACGCGCTCACCGATCTGCTCATCGACTTCATCCGCGACCACGGGCAATCCGGCGGCGACGGCGAGCCGTTCTTCGCCGGGCTGAGCGTCCAGCCGCCGCACGACCCGTACACCGCGCCGCCCGAGTTCATGGCGCAGCACAACGCCGGCTCGATCGAGTTCCGCGAGAACGTGCCGAACGTAGGCTGGGTCCGCGAGACCGCCGCGCGCGAGCTCGCCGGCTACTACGCGATGATCGAGAACCTCGACTGGAACATGGGGCGCATCCGCGACGCGCTCGAGGACGCCGGGCTCACCGACAACACGCACATCATCTTCTTCTCCGACCACGGCGAGATGCACGGGTCGCACGGCCTCTTCCGCAAGACCAACCCGTACGAGGAGGCGATCCGCGTGCCGATGATCGTGGGAGGCACGACGCCGTACTACGGGACGCTCCGCGGCCGAAGCGACCTGCTCGTCAACCACGTCGACCTCGCGCCGACCTCGCTCGGACTCGCCGGTGTCCCGGTGCCCGACTGGATGGCCGGCACCGACTACTCGGCTGCCCGCCTACCCGGCGGCGGGGGCGGCGCGCCCGACTACCCCGACTCGGCCTACATCCAGCTCGTCCAACCAACCGGGCACGGCAACAGCATCGACCGGCCGTGGCGGGGCGTCGTCACGCGCGACGGGTGGAAGTACGTCTGCCTCGAGCACCAACCGTGGCTTCTGTACGACCTGAATACCGACCCGTACGAGCAGGTGAACCTCGCGTACAATACGAAGTTTGCCGCCGAGCGGACGCGGCTGCACGACCGGCTCGCCGCGTGGGTGGAGGAGACCGGGGACTCGTTCGCGCTGCCGCGACTCGGATGATCGCGTCCGCGTCGACGGGCGCTCGCGGCGGGCGCCGCCTACACCCGCAGGCGGCTCGCGGTCTTGCGGTAGGTGATCGTCTCCGCCTCGAAGTCGAGCTTGATCTGCCACTTCTGCATCGTCGTCGCGCCGACGATCAGCTCCTCGGCGCAGCCGGGCAGGATGATGAACTCGTCGGTGAAGTTCTGCTCGGAGTCGTCGAAGCGGAAGTTGAGCCGGACTGCGTGCGTCGCGGGCATGAGCTCGCCCTCTCGCGCGGTCTCGAAGACCCAGTTCTCGGGATCGGGGAGCTCGACCGGTGGTTCGATCGTCTCCGCGATGTCGGGCCGGATGAGCGAGTAGCTCGCCCCCGAATCGAAGAGCGCGAGGCACCGGCGGCGACCACGCGACCCGATCAGCGTGACGTCCTGTTCGAGTACCACGGTGTCCTCCTGCCTGGGTATACAGGAGACTTTCAACCGGTGCTTCATAACTCGATGATCGCACCGGGCGCGCGGCGGGTCAACAGCCGGCTTGCGACCGCAGCGCCGTCGCGGTAGCATGC
>CAYWJH010000051.1:0-20887 GCA_964458555.1 uncultured Spirochaetaceae bacterium
CGTACTCGAGCATCTCGTCGAGCGTGGCGTGGACGCGCTTGGAAAGATCGAGCTCCATCGAGTGGAGAAACGCCTCGGTCCACTGCGGATCGAACGCCTTCCGTTCGGCGAGGTCGACGAACGAATCTACGATGACGTCGCCGGTCGCATCGCCGGCGAGCGCGCGGTGGTAGCGATCGACGAAGGCGTGGAACTCGTCCGGTTGCTGCGGAACGGTGTCCACGTAGTTGTCGGCGACGCGGACGAAGCCGTAGAGGACGAAAACGTCGTCGCGGACATCGCGGGGGAAGAACAGACTGCTGTTGAAATAGGTCTTGCTCCCGGATCTGAAGACCTCTCGGTGCAGGTCGGTCGATCGCATGGCGGCTCCTCGTGGGTAGGATAGTACTCGCGCACCGACTCGGCAACTCGAACCGGGTCTGTGCCCGACTACTCCGGACCACGCCACCTCGCGACCCGAAGACCACGAAATTTACGTCGAGAGACCAAAGTACGGCTCAATCTTCCGCAAAGCGTCCAAAGTTACACGAAAAGAAGCCAAAGTTTGGCCAATTTGCTTGACACAGCTTTCCATCCATTCTAATTTTCAGCGTACTTTGGACCGCAGATACGGATCGCAGCGATTTTCATACGATTCTGGAGGTTAGATGACGGCAACGAAACGAACCGGAGCCCAGGCGATCGTCGACGTGGTCGAGCGCGAGGGCGTCGAGTACATCTTCGGCCTTCCCGGCGGGGCGGCGATACCCATCTTCGACGCGCTCGTCGACTCGTCGGTGCGACTCGTCCTGACCAGGCACGAGCAGGGGGCGACGCACATGGCGGACGGTTACGCGCGCGCGACCGGGAAACCGGCGGTCGTCCTCGTCACCTCCGGACCCGGGGCGACCAATACGATCACCGGCATTCTTACCGCGAACATGGACTCGGTCCCCATGGTGATCATCTGCGGACAGCAGACGACCGGCAACCTCGGGCTCGACGCCTTCCAGGAGGCCGATGTCTCGGGTATCTCCTACCCGGTCGTCAAGCACAGCTACCTCGTGAAGGACGCGGCGGACCTTCCCCGCATCCTGCGCGAGGCGTTTCACATCAGCCGCACCGGCAGACCGGGCCCCGTCCTCGTAGACGTGCCCAAGGACGTGTCGAGCGCGCTGATCGAGCCGGACTTCACCGAGGAGTTCCACCTGCCCGGTTACACGGTCCCCGGGCGCGGGGAGCGCGAGGCGATCGAGGACGCCGCGCGTCTGCTGCGTCGCGCGCGCAAGCCCGTGCTGCTCGTCGGACACGGTGCGGTCATCTCCGGCGCCGAGAAGGCGATCGCCGAGCTTGTCGAACGGCTCCAGATTCCCGTCACCAATACCCTGCTCGGCAAGGGCTGTTTCCCGGAGACGCATCCGCTGAGCCTCGGGATGCTCGGCATGCACGGCACCGCGTACGCGAACAAGGCATTGGTCGACTGCGACCTCGTCATGTCTATCGGCAGCCGATGGGACGACCGGATCGTCGGCAAGTACGCGACGTTCTGCCCGGATGCCACGAAGATCCACGTAGACATCGACGAGGCCGAGTTCGAGAAGACCCTCTCGATGGACTGCACGATCCACGGTGACGCGCGTATGGTCGTCGAAGAGCTCGCGGAGATCGCGAGTCCCGGCGACACCGGCGACTGGCTGAAGCAGGTGCAACGCTGGAAGCGCGACTTCCCGCTGAAATTCAAGAAGTCGGGCAAGCTGCGGGCGGAGCACGCGATCGACGAGATCTACAAGCAGACCAGAGGCGACGCGATCGTCACGACCGACGTCGGGCAGCACCAGATGTGGGCGGCGCAGTACTACCTCGTCGACCACCGCTTCCAATGGATCACCTCCGGTGGCGCCGGGACGATGGGGTTCGGGTTCCCGGCGGCGGTGGGCGCGCAGTTTGCGCATCCTGACAAGACGGTCGTCACCGTGGTGGGCGACGGCGGGTTCCAGATGACGCTGAGCGAGCTCTCGACCGCGGCGACGCACAAGCTGCCCATCAAGATCATGATCATCAACAATCATTACCTGGGCATGGTCCGCCAGTGGCAGAACCTCTTCTACGACAACCGGCTGAGCGGGGTCGAGATGGAGGGGAACCCCGACTTCGTGAAGCTTGCGCAGAGCTACGGGGTGAAGGGATTCCGCATTCGTCGCAGCGCCGACGTACGGCGCATCATCGGGAACGCGCTCGAGTACAACGACGGACCGTGCGTGATCGACGTGGAGGTCGAGAAGGAAGACAATGTCTTCCCCATGATCCCGGCGGGCGCGAGCCTGTCCGAGATGATCCTCGAGCCGCCGAAGAAGAAGATGGCCAAGCCGGAAGGGAGTACGTGATGTCTACAGCAACCGAGATCAGAGCCAAGCGAGAGGCCCAGGAACCGACCGAGGTGCTCGAGAAGCACACCATCAGCCTCTACGTGGCGAACAAACCGGGCGTGCTGATCCGCATCGCGCTCGTGTTCGCCCGCCGCGGCTACAATATCGACAGCCTCGTGGTATCCCCCTCGCCGGACCCCGACTTTTCGACGATGAACATCGTCGCCTCCGGCGACCGCAAGACGCTTCACCAGATCATCAAACAGCTGAACAAGCTCGTCGACGTCGTGCACGCGACCGACCGAACCAACGACGACGTCATCCACCGCGAGCTCGCGCTGATCAAGGTCCACTGCGAGCCGGATATGCGGGGCGAGGTGCTTCAGTTGGCCAAGGCACTCGATTGTGATACGGTCGACCTCGGCGAAAGCAGCGTCACCGTGGAGGCGACGGGCACGAGCGAGAAGCTCGACGCCGTGGGACGCGTCTTCGAGCGCTACGGCGTGCTCGAGCTGATTCGAACCGGTAAGGTGCTCATCGCCCGCGGCGAAACGATAACCCCATAGGAGCTCGCATGTCACAGAACCTTCTCGACAGGGTGTGGGACCTCCACAAGGTCGACACGCTGCCCACCGGACAGGACCAACTGTTCATCGGGCTGCACCTGATCCACGAAGTGACCTCGCCACAGGCGTTCCAGATGATAGAGGAACGCGGGCTGAGCGTCCTCCACCCTGAGCGGACGATCGCCACCGTCGACCACATCGTGCCCACCGCCGACCAGCAGCGTCCCTTCGCCGATTCGCTCGCCGAAGAGATGATGCAGGCGCTCGAGCGGAACACAGCGAAGCACGGCATCGAGTTCTACGACCTGGGCACCGAGCACCAGGGCATCGTCCACGTCGTCGGACCCGAGCTCGGCGCGACTCAGCCGGGGATGACGATCGCGTGCGGCGACTCGCATACCTCGACGCACGGCGCGTTCGGAGCGATCGCCTTCGGCATCGGCACGAGCCAGATCCGCGACATCCTCGCGACCCAGTGCCTCGCGATAAGCAGGCCCAGGGTGCGCCGCATCCAGGTCAACGGTTCGCTCCCGCCGGGCGTCTACGCCAAGGACATCATTCTCAAGATCATCGCCGATCTCGGCGTCAATGGCGGGCTCGGCTACGCGTACGAGTACGGCGGGCCGGCGATCGAAGCGCTCTCTATGGAAGGTCGGATGACGATCTGCAACATGAGCATCGAGGGTGGGGCCCGGGTCGGATACGTGAACCCGGACGAGAAGACCTTCGAGTGGCTCCGCGGACGCGCCTACGCACCGAAGGGCGAAGCGTTCGACCGTGCCGTCGAGTGGTGGCGGAGCATCGCGAGCGGGCCCGACGCCGAATACGACGACGTGTACGAGCTCGACGTCTCCGAGCTCGAGCCCATGGTTACGTGGGGCATCAACCCGGGCCAGGCCGTTGGCGTGACCACGGCGATGCCGAAGGTCGCCGAGATGCCAGCCGACCAACGGGAAGTTGCCGAAGCCGCGTACAGGCACATGGCCTTCGAAGAGGGAAGCCCCATGGAGGGAACGCCCATCAACGTCGCCTTCGTCGGCTCGTGCACGAACTCGCGTATCTCCGACCTCCGCGAGGCTGCTCGCCTCGTCGAGGGTAACACGGTCGCTTCAGGTGTTCGCGCCTTCGTCGTGCCGGGGAGCAAGCAGGTCGCCGCGCA
The DNA here is from genome assembly GCA_964458555.1 of uncultured Spirochaetaceae bacterium. GTDB lineage: Bacteria > Spirochaetota > Spirochaetia > DSM-27196 > SLST01 > SLST01. The sequence goes on from CAYWJH010000051.1 coordinate 4,071, forward strand.
GGCGGAGGCCGAGGGTTTACCGCAGGTCTTCGAGCGCGCCGGTTTCCAGTGGCGCGGCGCCGGCTGTTCCATGTGCCTCGCGATGAACGCGGACAAGCTCCAGGGGCGCGAGATCTGCGCGTCGAGCTCGAATCGGAATTTCATAGGACGGCAGGGCTCGCCTACCGGACGAACGTTGCTGATGAGCCCCGCGATGGTGGCCGCAGCCGCGATCAACGGCAGGGTCGTCGACGTTCGCAGCCTGGCCACGGCAGGATCGGCCGGCGCGGTTCCCGTCGCGTAGGAGGAGTGATGGCAGAAGAGAAAAGAGTTCGGTCGGTAGCCGGTACGGCGGTACCCGTGCGGGGAAACGACATAGATACCGACCGGGTCATCCCGGCGCGCTACATGAAGGTCGTCACCTTCGACGGGCTCGGCGAGTACGCGTTCCGCGACGTGCGCTTCGACGAGGATGGGACCGCCACCGACCACCCGTTCAACGATCCACAATATCAGAGCGCGGAGATTCTCCTGGTCAACAAGAACTTCGGGTGCGGGTCGAGCCGCGAGCACGCCCCGCAGGCGCTCATGCGCTGGGGCATCAAGGCGATCGTCGGCGAGAGCTTCGCCGAGATCTTTGCCGGCAACTGCAACGCGCTCGGCGTTCCGGCGGTCACCGTCGGCGAGGACGCAATCGACGAGCTCATGACGTGCGCCGAAGCCGCGCCCGAGACGAGGGTCGAGATCGACCTCGACGCCGCCGAGGTCCGTTGCGGCGACCAGACCTATCCGATTGACGTTCCGGAGACGTACCGGCAGTCCCTGATCAGCGGAACCTGGGACTCCACCGCGGTCCTGCTCTCCAACCGGGCGACCATCGAGGAGACGGCGGCTCGCCTGCCCTACCTCAACGGGTTCGCCTCCTGAGCGACGATTTTTTGGACACGAGCGAGGAGACGATGGCAAAACAGCTGAATCGACGTAGTCGGGCAATGACCGAGGGGGTGTCCCGTACCGCTAACCGCGCGATGCTTCGCGCGGTCGGGTTCACCGACGACGACTTCAGCAAGCCGATCGTCGGAATCGCGAGCGCCGACAGTAACGTCAGCCCGTGCAACGTGCACATCGGAGGGCTCGCGCAGCAGGCGACCCGCTGTCTCCGCGGCCTCGACGCGATGCCGCTGACCTTCCACACCTTCGTCGTGACCGACGGCGAGGCGATGGGACACGAGGGGATGAAGGCCTCGCTCATCAGCCGCGACACGATCGCGGACGTCATCGAGCTCGACGCGCGCGGCCATGCGATGGACGCGCTGCTCGGCCTCGGCGGGTGCGACAAGACCATCCCCGGCACCGTCATGGGGATGGCGCGGATGGACGTCCCCGGCGTCTTCGTGTACGGCGGCTCCATTCGTGCCGGTGTGCACCGCGGGAAGCCGGTCGACATCGTCAGCGCCTTCGAAGCGGTCGGCGCGTACAGCGCGGGAAGGATCGACGAAGAGGAACGTCACGCGATCGAGTGCGCAGCCTGCCCCGGCGCGGGTGCCTGCGGCGGCATGTACACGGCGAATACGATGGCGAGCGCGATGGAGGCGATCGGTATGAGCGTGACCGGTTCCGCTTCGGTGCCCGCCGTATCCGACGAGCGTCCCGAGGTCATTCGCCGCAGCTGCGAGGCGCTCGTCGAGATGATTCGGCGGAACGTGACGCCGCGGCAGATCATGACCCGCAAGGCGTTCGAAAACGCGATCCGGGTCGTCATGGCGCTCGGCGGCTCGACGAACGCGGTCCTGCACCTGCTCGCGCTCGCGCGGGAGGTGGGCGTAGACCTCACGATCGACGAGTTCAACGCGTTCAGCGACACCACGCCCATCGTCTGCGACATGAAGCCCGCGGGGCGCTACGTGATGGAGCATCTGTACGCTGTCGGTGGTGTACAGATGATCATGAAAATGCTCCTCGACGCCGGGATGCTCCACGGAGATTGCCTAACGGTGACCGGCCGGACGATCGCCGAGAATCTCGCCAGCGTAACGGTGAGCCTCGAGGGCCAGGACGTCGTGAAGCCGCTCGCCACGCCCGAGAAGGCGACCGGGCCCATCGTGATCCTCACGGGCAACCTCGCCGAGGAAGGAGCGGTGCTCAAGACGTGCGGGCTTCAGGAGGTCGTGCATCGCGGGCCCGCGCGCGTGTTCGACGCCGAGGAAGAAGCGATGCAGGCGATCCTCGAAGGGAAGGTCTCCAAAGGCGACGTTGTCGTCATCCGCTACGAGGGTCCCAAAGGGGGACCCGGCATGCGAGAGATGCTCGGCCCCACCTCTGCGATCGCGGGTGCCGGGCTGCTCAACGACGTCGCGCTCATCACCGACGGTCGGTTCTCCGGCGGCAGCCACGGCATGGTCGTCGGGCACGTCGCGCCGGAGGCGCAGGTGGGCGGGACGGTCGCTCTGCTGCAGGACGGAGACGTCGTGAGTATCAACAGCCATGAGAAGTCGATCGACGTCGAGCTCACGGATGCCGAGCTGAAGGCCCGGCGCGACGCGTGGGAAGCTCCGGCGGTGCGCTACGACCGCGGTGCGCTGTGGAAGTTCGCACAGCTGGTGTCATCGGCGAGCCGGGGCGCGGTGACGAGCTGACTGCGCTGGCGACCCCGGGCCCGAAACAATCCGGGCCCAAAAAAAGGGAGCCGGAAGGCTCCCTTCGTGGGCGGTAATGGATTCGAACCATCGACCCCTTGCGTGTCGAGCAAGTGCTCTAACCAACTGAGCTAACCGCCCAAGTCGCTTCAAGGTACAGAATTACTTGAGCGACATCAAGATCCGCTCGAGAACTTTTTTGCGGTCGAGTGGCTTCACGATGTAGTTCTTCGCGCCCATCAGGAGCGACTTCTTCACGAGGTCCTGCTTGCCCAGCGCGCTCACCATGATCACGCGGGCGCCCTTGTCGAACTCGATGATCTTCTCGAGCGCCGTGACACCGTCCATCTTGGGCATCGTGATGTCCATGGTCACGAGGTCGACCTTGGGGTAGAGCTCCTTGTACTTGTCCACTCCTTCCTCGCCGTCGGCTGCGGTTCCAGCGACCTCGAATCCCTCCGAGGTGAGAATCTGGCTCAGTTGCTTGGCCACGAACATGCTGTCGTCGACGATGAGAACCCGGTACGGCGTGCCGTCTTCCTTCAGCCCGTCGGCCGCGCGCTCGTTGATGCTCGGAAAATCCTGTTTCGCTTTCATCAGCCACGCTCCCGTATTGCAACGTTGATCTCTATCTTGCCTTGTGGCATTTCCATAGGGACGATCAAGGCCTCGACGTTGGTGTTGGAGATCTCCATGTTGTCGCCGGTGACGAGCGCCGGCGGCGTGAGGTCGAACTTGAACCCGAGGTTATGGAGCTTCGTGACCGCCTGGCCGGTGATCATGTTGGCGAGCTCGGAGATCGTGGCACGGCCCATTTCGTTCAATGCCTCGATCGGCTCCATGTCCATGCTCTGCAGCATCCCCGACGCGACGGCGATCGCGGTCGGCTTGTCCATGTCGAGCAGTACCCGGCCCTCCACGTCTCCGGCGAGGCCGATGATCGCAGCCACGCCGAGGACCGGTGCAGCGCTGGACTTGAGGTAGAGCTCGCCTCGCTTCACCTCTACCTGGAGCACCTCGGTGAGCACGCTGTATGCCGATTCCACGAATGGGTTGATGTACTCAACGCGCATGTCAATCCTCCCTACTGTAATCGGTACGCGCGCACGCTACCGTGAGACGCGTCCACGAACGGCCCCATCGCGCTCAGATTCTCGTTGGCACCGGGTACGACGATCGTGCCTTCCTTCGCCTTTTCCTCGATCAATTCGACGACGCGGCGCTGGTCTCGCTCCGACAAGAACGACAGGACGTCGCGAATCACGATGAGGTCGCACGGCGGAACGGCCGACCCGTGTGTCACGTCGCTGAACTCGAACAGAACGATCTGTTTGATGTCGGCGTTGAAGCTGTACCCGTTCGATCCTTCCACGATAAACGGCTCGTAGTAGTCGGGAACACCGCGACGGTCGAATACCAGGTTTGGAGCGTTCGAGATCGCGAGGAGATCGTTGTCTCCCGCCCAGATCTTGATTCTCGCATCGGGCCACGCCGAACGCAGGAGCGCTGCGAGCGAGTACGTCTCGTAGCCGATACCGCAGCCGGGGTTCCACACGTTGACGATTCCGCCGGGGTCCTCGGGCAGGAGCTCCCGCAGATCGTCGAGATAGCGCTCCTCCCAGAACCGTCCGGAGAACGGCGAATAGAAGGGCGCGAGGAACTCTTCGACTTCCTCGGGCGTGGAAACCGCCGCGCGGTGTTCCTCGGTCCACGAGCGCAGCCGCCGGCCGACCCATTCGCGGTTGAGATCGGTCATCGTGAAGCCGCTGAGCGTCCGCAGCGTAGACGCCACCATCTCCGCAGTCTCGGCGGGGGCGGCCGCGGCCGGCTCGGCCGGTTCGGCGACGGGTGCGCCCCCTTCGGCAGGAGCGGCAGACGGGCCCGCGGACGGGCCCGCAGACGGGCCCGCAGACAGCCCTGCCTGCTCATCGGCCTCTTCCCCGAGGATGCGCTCCACGTCGAGCACGATGTACAGCCGCTCGTCGTGCTCGACGACGCCGCTGATGTACTTGATGTTCACGTCCGCGAAGATCGGATGCGGGGGCTGGATCGTCTCCGAAGAGATACCCACCACGCGGTCGATCTTATCTACCACGACGCCGATCAGCCCGTTGTCGAGGCGCAGGATCAGCCCGTCCCGAGGGTCGCCGTCGGCGTGCTGCGGAGCCGGCAGGTTGAACATGATCCGCATGTCGATTACGGAGATGATGTCGCCTCGGAGATTGTACACGCCCACGACAAAGGGCTGGGTGTTGGGTACGTAGGTGAAGATTTCGAACTTGGCGATCTCCTTCACCTTCATGATGTCGACGCCGTAGTCCTTCCCGCCGAGCGAGAAGGTGACCATCTTGAAATCGATGTCCTCTGCCTGCTCCTCGCCGTCGAGTTGTTGCGAGGCGAAGAGCGTGCTCTGCCGACGGGCGTCGGTCGTTCCTGCTTCGGTCTGTCCGGTAATCATGCCTGCCTGCCGATGACCGCTTCCCGCTCGCGGCGGGCGTCCCGCTCGTGTGCGAGACCGAGCTCGAGCAGCTGGGTCACGTCGATGATCAGCGATACGCGCCCGTCGCCGGTGATGTTCGCGCCGGCGATACCGGGGGCGTTCGTGTACCTGTCGCGAAGCGGTTTGATGACGACGTCTTCCTCCCCGATGAGACTGTCGACGATCAGTCCGACCTTCTTGTCCCCGCTGCCGACGATGACGACGAAGACGTGATCGCGATCGGCGTCCGTGTCGATGCGGAAGATTCGGCTCAAACGAAGAAGACTGACCACGTCCTCGCGGACGTTCAGTACCTCGTGGTTGTCGAGCATGCGAATATCCGAGGGCTCGATCCGGTGGCTCTCCTGCACCGCGGTGATGGGGATCGCGTACGTCTCTTCGCCCACGCGTACCATGAGACCCTGAATGATCGCGAGCGTGAGCGGGATCTTCACCGTGAATCTCGTCCCCTCGTCGAGCGCAGATCGGACCGTGACCGAACCGTTCAGTTTCTCGATCTGTTTCTTGACGACGTCGAGGCCGACGCCTCGGCCGGAGATATTGGAGACCTGCTTCGCCGTCGAGAAGCCCGGCTCGAAGATGAGGTTGAACGCCTCAAGATCGCTCAGCGCCTTGCTCGGGTGGATGACTCCGCGGTCGATTGCCTTCTGTCGGACGGCGTCGACGTCGATGCCGCCTCCGTCGTCGGCGATCTCGATGATGATCATGTTTCCTTCGTTGCTCGCGCGCAGCAGGAGATCACCGACCTCGGGCTTCCCTTTCTCCGCGCGCACCTCCGCGCTCTCGATCCCGTGATCGATCGAGTTGCGAACGCAGTGGATGAGCGGATCGAGGAGGTCTTCGATGACCGATTTGTCGAGCTCGGTGTCCTCGCCTTCGATCCGCAAGTCGACCTGCTTGTTGAGCGATCGCGTAAGGTCGCGGACGAGCCGGGGGAATCTCGAGAAGATCTGCGAGATGGGAACCATGCGGATGCGCATCACCCCTTCCTGAAGCTCCCCGGTGATGCGTCCGAGGTTCTGGGCCGTGCTACGGAACTTCGCGACGCTCTGGCGGAACGACGAGCCGAACTCGTCGAACACACCGTAGAGTCCGCCGAACCGCTCGGCGATCTCGCGCTTGATATCCTTGGCCGACGCGCCATCCTGCATCCGCTCGAGGTACTCCGGCAGCGAGTCGAACAGATCCCGCAGGTCCGACCGGTACGACTCCTCGCCGGCTACGAACCGGCCCATGGCGTCGGCAAACTCGGCGCTGACCTGGTTGAACGCAGCCTTGTTGATTACCGTCTCGCTGACGAGGTTGAGCAGATCGTCGACGCGCCTGCTGTCGACCCGCAGAACCGAGGCGCTCGGCGTCGACCGTCGTTTCGCCGTTCCGCGTGCGCGCGCCTCGGCATCCTCGCGCTCCTTCTCCTCGTCGTCGCCGGGTGCGCCGCTCTCGTCGGCCTCGCTCGCTTCGGGCGTCTCTTCCCGCGGAGGTTCGGCCAGCTGCGGCGTCGCGCCCTCGGAAGGTGTCGCTACCTCGTCGACGGTCACCGTCGTCGTGACGTCCGGAATGGTCACGTTCTCGCGGATAGACTCGGGTGTCTCGGTGGATGCCACGTAGTAGACCACCACCGGATGGTATTCGTCGCTGTAGAGCGCGTCAAAATCGGGATCGGTGCGCAGGACGCTCGACACCTGTTTGAGAGCGGCGAAAGCCTGAATGCCGCCGACGGAGTTCATGGGATTCGACTCGTCGAACTCCACGCTGACCTCGTACAGCGTGCCGGCCTCACCGGCCGCCTCGAGAAGGTCGCGGAGCTCGTCGTCGCTCACAGCGCTCGTCGACCCCATTGCCGCATTCCTCGGCGGGGGTGCAGCCGCGGGCTCCGGCGTCGTAGTCGGGCGTTCGGTGGAGCTCGCTTCCGGCGGTGCCCCCTCGATCGAGTGCCGCAGACTCTCCACGATCTGGCGATAGTCTTCCCCGTACACCGCACCCTGCGAACGAGCCTCGAGCATCGCCTTGATGACGTCCACGGCGGCGAGCAGCGTGTCCACAAGGCCCCCGTCGACGGCGGAGTTCGCCTCGCGAACCGAGTCGAATACATCCTCGACGAGGTGCGTGAACTCGCTCAGCTCGTCCATCTGGACCGTCGCCGATGCCCCCTTGAGCGTGTGCGCGGCGCGGAAAATCTCGTCGACCGCGTCGCGATTCGCGGGGTCGTTTTCGAGTACGAGGATGTTGCTTTCGAGCAGCTCGACCTGAGTCTCCGCTTCGGCGAAGAAATCCTGAAGCAGCTCCTCGTTGTTGGGATCGAGGTAGTCGCTCATCGCTCTCCACTATAGTATCGCTACACGCCCCACTGTCAAGTACTTACACTACTTCCAAAAACCTCACCTTCACTCGCGCGCCCTCTCGTTCGATACTAGAAGGGATGGCTGCCATTGACTGCCTTCTACGCTACACTACTCACGGAGGCTAGCATGCGTACACGAGCGATCGTCCTGGTACTGCTGCTCATCGTCGCGCTCGGAGCCCAGGCCGCGAACGTAACCGTACCCACCTTTCAGCTGCTGACGAGAGGATCGCTCGACAGCGGGCTCTTCGTCCTGCAAACGCAGGCCGACATCGATATCCAGTTCGGCGGCGGCTACAAGTTCGGCGGCGAGCTCGGGTTCTCGATCGACACCGACAATCTCGAAGAGCCGACCTCCCCCGACGCGACCTACGACCAGGACGTGATCAGCGCGGCGTTGCGAGAACGCCTCGGCCTCAGCACCGCGAACGTCGTGATCCGCCATATTTTCGGTTCGGCGGTGAGTCTGCGGTACTTCATCGGCGGGTACGACCGCGTACTGACCGGTGATGTCTTCCCTTTGCGGTTTGGCACTCAACTTGTCGCGAGCGACTTTCGGGGTTTGCTGGCTTTTCCCGACGGCGTCGTCTACGACGGCGTGCACGTGTTCGACGGTACCGGGGTGTCGGTCGTGGTGCCCTCGCTCGCTCCCTGGCTCTATCTCGAAGGCGCATTCTACCAGGACACGCATCTGGGCCCCGGCTACTACTCCGCCGACGCGCGCGCCGCGTTCAACACGCCGGGCCTCAAGGTGGAAGCGTTCGTCGGTTCGAGCTTTCCGCAGGCGGCGTACGGGACGTATCGGGGCGGCGTGCTGCTCTTCTACGACACGGGCGAGGGTGGGGAGTTCTTCTCGCAGATCGGCGTACCGCGGTGGGCTCCGATCACCGATGGAGCGCTGAATATCGACGACTTTTACTTCCTGTTCGAACCTCGTGTGCACATTGGCATCGTCTCGATCGTGTTGACGCTCTTCTCACATCCCGAGTACTACCTCCAGTCACCGACGAACGAACGCGGTGCAACCGACATCGCGGTGAAGCTCATCGCCGGCGATGTCCAGGAGAACACGATCTCGGGCGGGCTCGAGAACGCGATTCGGCTCAGACCGACGAGTACGGACGATCAGCTCAAGGTGAGCGTCTCGCCCTTCGTCACGCTGAACTCATCCGGGGTGATCTGGGACTTCAAGGCGGCGTTCAACGTCTTCCCGTTCGAGCCGGTCGGACTGTTCGAGGCGTACGTGGGCGTACGCACGCAATTCTAGGAGCACCCATGAGACCCTCCCGGTTTGTCGCAACGCTCGCAATGCTCGTGCTCGCCTCGGTCACCGCTCCGGCATTCGAGCTTGGCGCCTACTTCGATCTCAGCAACCTCGATTTCGCGCGGACCCGACCGGTAACCGCGCCAACGCTCCCTGGAGACTCATACCTGTGGGGCGTCGCGGTTACCGGCAGGCAGGAGCTCGCAGACGCCCTGAGCCTCGACCTGGAGTTCAGGTCGGACCCGATCCTGCGCAACGTCGGGTATACCCTGCTGAGCTACACCGATCGCTTCTTTCGGCTGCGCCTCGGTCCGTTCTTCGGGCTGCTCAACTCGCCGGGTACGATCCTGCAGTCGGGGCTCTCGACCACGGTCGAGCTTTTCGTGCCAGGAGTTGCGGTGCTCACGCTGCGGTCGGACAACAGTCTCAGCGGACGCCTCGTCGTCACCGGTGACTACATCCAGGAGCAGAGCGAACTGTCTCTTGGCTTCTTCGTCCGCAACGCGATTCCACGCGCGTACATTCGAACGAAACGCTACACCTGGAAGACCGATTCCGGCGAAGCGGTCGACTCGTTCTCCGCCTACGGCCTCGAGACCGACCTATTCCAGAAGAACATACCCTACCGCGTCGTGCTCGATTTCGCGTACCAGGACACCTCTCGCGCCTTCGTCGACGCGGAGACGACCACGCATCGATTCGGAGCGCTCGTCGTTGGAACCGATATCACCGCCGAGCTCTTCGACCGTTTGACAATCGAGGCGAATCTGGAGAGCAGCATGTACGCGTTCGGCCGAGACGCGTTGGTGGGCCAGACGGTCGCCGATCGTTTCCTGTTCCGCCTGCGAACCGGGATGACCTACTCTTTCTAATCAGAGCAGCGAAAATCAGAGCAGCGCAAAAAAAGAGGGCCACCCACCGAAGCGGGTGACCCTTTCACGCGCGGTCTATGCCGCTATCCTACGACCGGACTTACTGCTCCTGCTCCTCGGCGGTATCGCGGAGGTTCTCGGTCGCCTGGAGCTGCTGTTCGATGAACCGCAGAACCTGTTGGTTGCCGAGACGACGGAGCTCTGCGCGCCGGCGCTCGTCCTCGCGTTGATCGAGGATGCCCCACAGGTCGTCGTGCGGAATCGCTTCCTGGAGCTGGAGGCGCGCCTCGTCGTAGACGAGCGTCACGTCGCGAATGTAGGTGATGAAGTCACCGCCCACGGTCGAGCCGTCGCGGTACACGCGGAATCCGACGAGCTTCATCATGGGCTGCAGGTTCGGGTAGAGCGGATAGGTTCGCAGTTCACGATCCCGTACGTCCACGATGTAATTCGGGTTGTCCCAGATGAGCTGTCGCCAGCCGTCGAACTCGAGGTAACCCATGAAGACCTCGTGCCGCTCGTTGTTCTCGTCCTGCAGGATGACGCTGATGCTGTGCGGGAAGTTCAGGCCGTAGACGTTCAGGCCCACCTGCTTCAGCACGCCGACGTTCTTGAGGACACCGTGCCCGGCCTCGAACTTGTCGCCGTCCTCGATGTCGTCGCCCTGCGTCTCTACGAGTTCGCCGTCGCCGTCGAGCTGCGTGCGATTGGCGTACGCCTGGATCTCAAACGGCGGTCGGATGACCGCCCACGCGTTCCACGGCTCGGTCGGGAAGCTGACGCGCGCGCCGAGAACCGGGTCGCCGCCGAAGCGATCGGCGTCTTCCCGCACACGCGCGAGCCTGATCTGCGAGTTTGCCTGCGTCATCGCGGACTGGGCTGAAGAGTTCAGATCTACTTCCCAGTTCTCGATGAACAGTGACGACTTCATGAGGCCGCGCTCTTCTTCCGTGAAGCTCGCGCCGGCCACCTCGGCAAAGTCGACCAAGGTGCGCTCGTGCTCGTCTCGTGCCGCGTCGCCCTCACCGACCGTGACGTCCTGCGTGAGCAGCGTGAAGTCAATGAGGGTGTTTTCCGCAGCGAAGGCGCCGACCGCTACCATCGCGATAACTAGTAGAATGAAAATCCGTTTCATCCTGCTCTCCTTTGCTATATCAGCAGTAGTGACAAGACTCGATGTACCCCAAAGTATAGCGTCGTGTTTTTCTTTGTCAACGACTTTATTCCTTAACCGAGCGACCTTAACGGCCGACGGGGCGATACGCCGGCGCAAACGGGACATTTCCGTCGATCGTGAGCACGACTCGCTCGATCCATCGGAAGTTGTACGAGATCGATTCCGAGATGGCCCGCAGCCCGGTCCGCGGGTCCACGCGTACGTCCGGCCCACCGAACATGGCGCTCTCGTCCAGATCCAGGTAGACCGTACCGGCCTCGAGGATCAGACTCCGCAGCCGTGTGCCCCGCGGCATCGCTCTGCTGTGCGATATCCGCGCCGGGCCGAGGAGAATTTCCTCCACGAGCAGCTCGATCGCCCGCTCGTCTTCGGGCGTCCGCGGAACGAGCCGTCGTTCGCCGGACAGCTCGGTGGCGGTCGTTCCGGGGAACAGCAGCGTGCGCGAGACGCGCTCGGGCGGCCAGATCAGGAAGAATCCGAGCGCGACGACGAAGGTGAACACGAGCAGGAAGCCCGGGATGTGAAGACGGAGCGCCGAATCGGTGGTCACGACCCGGGAGTATAGACGAGCGCCTACCAAGACTCAAGGGCGTGTCACCCCGGCGAGGTCGACGCGCAGGCCGCTACCGGCGACCGAGCGAGTCGAGCACGTACCGTGCTCCCTGCAGCCCGCCTCGTACGACCGCCGCGACCACGATTCGGGAGAGTGGATCGGATGCCTGCGACGGCGAGGGTGTGTAGCGTACCCGGCACGCCCCGGAGGCGTGGAGACGGTCGAACGACTCGCGGATCGTCCGGTACGACCAGTCACGCCCGGCGTGCGCGGCGAGCGCCTCGGGCACGATAACGGTCGGTGAGCGTCCCGACGGCGCGCGAAGCGCCGATCGTGGCGCGAACCCGGCCGGCGACACCTCCGCTTCGAAGGCGGCGTGTCCGTGCTCGGGCGCGGTGCGCTCGCCGGCGGGCGGGAAGAGGAACGCCTCGGTGCGCTCGTTGCGGGGTTCGAGCACCGCCTCGACCAGCGATACCGCTCGCTCGGCGGCGGCCGCGGCCTGATCGCGGCTCGACGCGACGGCGATCGCGTTCCCGGCCTTCTCTACGTTATTCCGCGGGAATCGCAGCTCGTCGCCCGGCGCCCGCGCGGCGAACACTTCTTCGACCCCTTCCGTCGACCGGGCTGCCTCGACTCCGCGCAGCTCGCGCAGGACGCCCGGGATCGACACGATCGCTCGCTCGGCGCTCGTGCGATCCCATCGCGGGGTCGCACGCGGTGGGACGTCGCCGAGCGCCACCCGGATCGCAATCTCGCTCAGGGGCACGCCCGACGAGAGGGGGTACGTCCAGCCCGACATGTAGCCGCCGGACAGACGCGCGGCTACCTCGCCGATCACCGGGCCGGAAGGAGAGAGCTTCACGTCGCCCTTCGCCGCTCCCGGACCGATTCCGAGCGCTCGGATCGCGCGGGTGAACTCGCCCACGATTGCCCGCCGATCGTCCTCGGCGGCCGTCGTGGGGATCGTGTGCCCCACCTCGATGAAGTACGGCGGGAACCGGATGTGCCGATCCGCGAACCCCGTAATCTGGATATCGTCGCCGTAGACGATCGCGTCCAGGCTGAACTCGGGCCCGTCGATGTACCCTTCGACGACGACTCTGCCGCTGCGGCTGAACCCGACCGCGTCACGGGCGAATCGCCGGGCGTCCTCCCACGTGTCCGCGCGCACGACACCCCGCCCGCCCATGCTGTCGGCCGGTTTGACCACCACCGGAACCGACACGGCCTCGCGCGTCGACTCCAACCGGCCCGCCTCGATTTCTTCGGCGGTGAGCACGGCGAAATCGGGCACGCGTACGCCGGCCTGCCTGAGCACGCGGCGCATGAGGAACTTGTCGGTCGCGTTCTGCGCGGCCTCGTACGTCGTACCCGGCAGGCCGAGCCGGTCGCAGACGTACGCCACCGTGCTCGAAAAGTCGGTGCCCGCGGTACATACGCCGTCGAGGCCGCGGCGCGCACGGATCTCGGCCGCTGCGCTCGCCATCTCGACCTCGTTCTTCAGATCGACCGGCAGGAACTCGTCGGCCTCGTCGATGCCCACCGCCGAGCGGTTTCCGTCGGCCACGATCACGTGAAGCCCGAGCCTGCGCGCGGCGCGGATGGGTGGCAGCTGCATCACCCCGGCGCCGAGGATGAGGATGGTACGCTTCACGTCCGCTCCTTGATCGCGTAGATCTCGAAGGTGTCACCCCATCCGGCGAGCCGCGAGTGCAGCCGGGCAAACCGCACCGGAATCGACCCTCGCGCCACCGCCGGATAGCGCTCGGGGTGGTGGCCGGTCACGACGAACCGAGAGACCGAGAAACCGTACTCGCCAAGCAACCTGCGTGCCGACGGCCGATCCCAGATCGTGAAGTGGTCGCGCGGGCTCTCCCGGTAGAAGCGGTCCTGGGCACGGCGGGCCGACACGCCGCGTCCGTGGGGCGTGCTCAGCGCGAGGACTCCTCCCGGGCGGACGAGCCGACCCACCTTGTCGAGAACGAGGTCGAGCCGATCGAAGTGCTCGATCACGTACCACAGCGTGACGAGCTCGAAGCGCTCGACCCCGAACGCCGCCAGCGGATCGAGCGAGACGACGCTGTCGCAGACGGCAGGGTAGCCGAGCTCCTCGCGTACGTAGTCGACTGCGCTCGCGGCCACGTCGACGCCGTGAGGCGCGAGCCCCCGGTCGGCGGCCGCCTTGAGAAACGGACCGTAGGCGCAGCCTATGTCGAGCACCGAGCCGCCGGCTGCGGCGCCGGTACCGAGAGCGGTCTCCAACCGCCGCGCGCCCATCCGGAAGATGTGCTCGAAGTCTTCGAGGTAGGTCCGGCCGTACTGGGCCTCGTACTCGGCCATGAAATACGATTCGTCGTAGCGCTCCTCGTCGCGGCGGAAACGTTCGAGGTACCGAACGCCGCACACCGGGCAGGTGAAGTAGCTCTTCTCACGATTGCGCCACACCGCCGGCCCGAAGGCGCCCGGGTGCGCCGGGCACCCTCGTCGCGGCGGGACGGCCAGATCTACGACCAGCTGTGCGTACGACGGCGCCGGGTCGCCGCTGTCGTCGCGCAGATTTCTGGCGACCGCGCGCAGCCCGGCGAGCAGCGCCCGCCGCCGGGGACGACGAACACCGGCGCGGGCAAAACCGGCGCGCGCGGCGAGGCGATCGTGGTAGCGCGAAGGCGCGACCGTGACGACCCGAGCGCCCGCCGCGCGCGCTTCGTAGGCGGTGAGGCCGAAGCTCGTCACGACCGCATCGGCCTCCTGCAGGAGACGATCAAGCGCGGGCTGCGGATCGAGAACCGTGACTCCGGGCGGGAGCGGGCCGAGCCGGCGCATGGACGGACGAACCACGGTGATCGGATCGGCAAGCCGCTCGCGCGCGAGCAACCGAGCGGTCGCCTCGGTGAGCCGCGCGGGGTCCTCCCCGCCGAAGGTGACGAGGATGCCCGCACGCCGACCGCCGGCCGGCGCGGGCGAAGGCAGCTCGAGCAGTCGCTCGTCGCGGAGGTTCGCCGGCGAATCGTCGAGCCGCGGAAAGGTGTCGACGAGGTAGTCGAGCAGCTCGCGGCCGGGCCCGCCCGCGTCGAGGCCGATCGTAGCGCCGAGCGCGGTGAGCTCGCGCGCGTCCGCCTCGCTCACATGGAAGCGATCCACCACGACCCGGTCCCACGCTCGGTCGGCTTCGCTGACGATCCGCGAAGCATCGACACCGGCAAGCAGATCGCGCACGTGCTCGCGCTCGCGCGGGAGGAGGATCCACGCATCGGGTATCTCGTGGAACAGGCGCAGCGCGCGTCGGAGGTGCCCCGAGCCTCGACCGGGGGCGACTTCAGGCGCCAGCAGAATCCGCATGGACGTGCTCCATTCGCACCGTTCGGTCGCGCAGCGCGCGAACGAGGCGGAGAACAGCGACCGGCGCGCCGTCGTACACCTCCGCGAACAGCCGCATGAGAAAGACGTAGTCCTCCCGGGTGTCGAGCGTTACGCTCGATTCGGGGAGGCGGTAGGCCGGAGGGGCTGCGACGCGCACGACGGTGAAGCGGTCGGGGTTGCGGTAGAGGTAGGGACTGACGTGCTCGAGATCGTAGGGGTCCCTGCTCTCCGCGAGCGCGCGCTCGAGCGCGTCGGCGCGGACGACCTCCACCCCGGTTCCCAACGGCGGCCCGTCGAATCCGACGTAATCGGCACGCTCACGGCGGCGAAGCGCGACCGCCTGTCGCGCGAGCTCCCAGCTCACGAGCGGATTGTCGCCGGTGGCCCTGACGATCTCGTCCACGCCCCGCTCCCTCGCGGCGAGGACGTACCGCTCGAGAACGTTCTCCTGCGGCCCGACGAAGAGATCGAACCCGCACCGCTCGGCGCGCATGCCGAGCAGCTGCGAGCTCGGCTCGTCGGTCAGCAGGAGGTGGCAGGCGGCGGGAACCCGCCGTAGCGCGCGCATCGCGAGCTCGACGACCGCGTACCCGCCGAGCTCGAGCAACGCCTTGTTCGCGAGCCTGCTCGACCCGAGGCGCGCCTGGAGGAACACGCCCGTCACGCGTCGACCTCCCACAGCTCGGTCACGCGCCGCGCGTCCTGCGCGAACCGGTACCGGTTGCGGCCGACCCACCGGCGTACGTCGACGAACTGCCTCACTCCTTCGGTGATACCGAGGCCACTACGCAGCAGAAACGGGACGAGCTGCCGCAGCGGGAGACGTCCCTGGTCGCGCACGAACCGGATCGCGAGGTTCTTCAGGTGGAAGCGCGCGTACGACGCGTCGGCGGTGGTGTCGTCGGCCGGCAGCGGCCTGCTCGCCTGCACGCGCAGCGACGGCAGCGCGAGTATACGGTCGCCCCAGAGGTAGGCGCGGAACCCGAAGTCCAGCCGCTGCCAGTATGGATTCTCGATCCGCGGGTCGTACCCGCCGAGCCCATCGAATCGACCCCGGTCGAAGACTCCGGTGTCGGCGTACACGTAGAGCGACGGCGATCCCTCCGCGCCCGGCTGGGTGGGAATCGTACGGAACAGCGAGCGGTAGAACGCAGGTGCGATCTGCGAAGGCACGGTCTCGTTGCGCTCGGATCTGATGAGCGGGACGCTGCAGACCGCGTCGAGCGCGGCGCACCGCTCGGCAAGACGGGCGGTGAATGTCGGGGGTTCCATGTCCGACCACACGGTGAACACGAGCGGAGACTTCGCCTCGCGAATCCCGATGTTGATCCGCTCGCCGACGGTGACGTCGCGGCTGAGAAGCACGAAGCGGGTCCTCGGCAGCCGCGAGGCGAGTTGCTCGATCTCGTAGTGCGGGTGCGGTCCGAGCACCACGACGAGCTCGTCCACCCCGCACTCGGCGAACGGCTGAATAGTCTCGAGCCGAATCGGTCTGCCTCCCCGGTTCAGCACCAGAGCGGTCACACCCGTCCGCGCCTCGCGGAGCTGGCCGCTCGACTCGCCGACGACGGTGTACGGGAGCTCAGAAGGTGAAGGTGTAGTACTCATCGCACGCCTCGCAAATTCCCGCGTAACGCCCCGCGACGTGGTCGGCGAAGCGCCGGGTCCCGGCGTTCCAGCACGGCTCGAGACCATCGTCGAAGACGTTACCCATCCGTTCGCCGACTCCGATGGCCTCGCGGCACAGGGGCACCTCCCCGTCTACGAGTACGTAGAGATCGCGCTGCAGATGCCAGCAGGGAAACCGCTCGATGGGAGAGATGTCCCCGATCTTGAGCTCGGGGAGCCTGCGGCTGAAGTGATCGTACTTCTCGACGATGACGTTCGGGGTCTTCTCCCGCCAGTTCCGGTAGAAGGCGTCGAGCGCCGGTTCGGTTATTTGCGATCGAACCGCCTGGACGTACGCGCGTGGGCCCATCGCTGCGATCGCGCGCTCGGCGAACCGGTGGGCCTGCGCGAAGCCTTCCCCCCGGGCTGCGCGGTAGACCGCCTCGTCGTCGCTGTCGAGGCCCACGATCAGGAGCAGGCGGTCGGAGTCGATGCCGAGGAGCTCGGCGGCCCGCTCCTCGCCCCAT
>CAYWJH010000052.1:0-20741 GCA_964458555.1 uncultured Spirochaetaceae bacterium
TCGTCGATCAGCGTCACGTAATCTTCGCGGCTGCGGAGATACTCGAGGTCCACCGCGCCGGCGTGGTCGCCCGCGCGCGTGGTCGCGTGCCTGCGCTCGGCCCACTCGGTGAGCTCGTTCTCCACCGCGAGCACCCTGCCGGTGACCTCAGCGAGCTTCAGCTCCCACTCCTGCTCGTGATAGCGGCGGAGCTCGAGCACCTTCTCCAGCTCGAACGAGAACCTACGCATCAGGCGGTGCCTCTCCGCCCGTGCCGGCCTGCTGCGAGAGCAGCCCGCTCACCGAATCGGGACGCTCGGGAGCCGAGCGAGTCGGCTCGGCCTCCGGTTCGGCCGGCGCCGCGGCGCCCTGCCCGGCGATCTCGAGCAGGCGCGTGCGCGTGTCTTCGATGGGCGCGCGCTCGTTGATCTGCTGGCGCAGAAAGTCGTTGATCTCGGGCTGCTTGTCGATCGCCTCGTCGATTTCCGCGTTCGTACCCTTCGCGTAGGCGCCCACGTTGATAAGGTCTTCGGATTCGCGGTAGGTCGCGAGCATCCGTCTGACGTATCCGGCGGCCTCCTGGACCTGCGGCGAGGTCACCTTGTTCGCAAGCCGCGATACCGAGTCGAGGACGTCGATCGCCGGATAGTGATAGCGCTGCGCGAGCCTGCGACTGAGCACGAGGTGTCCGTCGAGGATACCGCGCACGGTATCGGAGACCGGTTCGTCCATGTCGTCGCCCTCGACGAGGATCGAGTAGAACCCGGTGATCGACCCGTTCGCGCTCGTTCCCGAGCGCTCGAGCAGCCGCGGGAGCGTGCTGAAGACGCTCGGCGGGAATCCGCGCGTCGCCGGCGCCTCGCCGGTCGCGAGGCCGATTTCGCGCTGCGCGCGCGCAAACCGCGTCACCGAATCAAAGAGGAGCATCACGTCGTTGCCCTGGTCGCGGAAGTACTCTGCGATCGCCGTCGCCACGAAGGCGCCGCGCAGCCGCGCAAGCGGCGGGGTGTTCGACGTGGACACGACCACGACGCTGCGCGCGAGGCCCTCGCGACCAAGGTCGTTCTCGAGGAACTCGCGCACCTCACGACCTCGCTCGCCGATGAGCGCGATCACGTTGACGTCCGCGCGCGTGTTTCGCGCGATCATGCCGATGACCGTGCTCTTGCCGATTCCGCTGCCGCTGAAGATGCCGAGCCGCTGGCCCTTGCCGGTGGCGACGAGGCCGTCGATCGCACGGACGCCGGTCACGAGCTGCTCCCTGATCGTACGTCGCTCGAGCGGGTCGGGCGGCGTCGAGACGACCGGGTAGAGCGTGCGCGTGTTGATGTCTCCCCGCCCGTCGATCGCCTTGCCCAACGGGCCCACGACGCGGCCGAGAAGGTCGTCGCCCACCGGAACGCTGAGCGTACTGCCGCTCGCGATCACCCGCGAGCCGATCTGGATCCCCTCGATGTCGGTGAACGGCATGAGCTGGACGGTGCGCCCATTGAGACCGACGACCTCGCCCCAGACCATGGGACCGTCCGGCGAGAGCTCGATCTGGCACACCTCACCGACGACCGCCTGCGGGCCGGTGCTCTCGATGAGCAGCCCCTGCACGCGGTCGACGCGCCCGATGTAGCGGATCGTCTCCGTCCGTTCGACGACGGCGGTGTACTTGTCAAATACGCCCACGGGCCCCTCCTCCCGGCGCGATGCTATTTCTTCTTCGCCTTCACGGGCACCAGCTCGAGAATACGGTCCTCGATCTCCTGCAGCTGGCTCGCGATTCGCGCGTCGATCTCTCCGAAGTCGGTCTCGATGATGGCGCCGCCGGGATCGACTGTGCTGTCTTCGGCGACGGTGATGTGGTGCTCGCGCTCGACCCGCTCGATGATGTCCTGCACGTGGTTCGTAACCATCTCGAGGTCCTCGATGTTCACCCGGATGATCACGTCGGTCCTCTCCTTCAGCTTCCGCAGCGCCTGCACGACGTTGTTCACCACGACGTTGCGCTGGTTCTCGCTGATGACCTTGACCACTTTCTTCGCGATCTGGACCACGAGGTTCACGATCTGCGTCTCCGACTCCTCGATGATCTCGTTGCGCCGATCGATCGCCTTGTTGATGATCACGTGCAGCCGTTCGACGAGCCGCTCGTGCTCGGCCTGCCCCTCTTCGAAGCCCTTCTCACGACCTTCCTCGAACCCTGCGCGGCGCGCGTCCTCCTCGGCGTCCTGCGCCTTGCGCTCGGCCTCGCGCGTGATGTCGGAGGCCTTCTGCTCGGCCTCCGAGACGATGCGCCCCGCCTCCGCCTCCGCGTCGTCGTGGATCGTCTGCGCCTCGTCCTGCTTGCTCTTGACCTCCTGGAACGCGACGCGCTCGGCGTCCTTCACGATCCGGTCGGCCTCGTCGCGCGCGCGCTGGAGCATGGCCTCTTTCTCCTGCTCCCACTGCGCCTGGAACTCCTCGGCCTCGCGACGCAGATCGTCGGCGGTTGGCCCGGTGTACTCCTCGACCTCCGCGGCCTCTTCGGGAACGAGTTGCGGAGCAAACTCCTCCGGCGGCTGCACGTAGACCTTCCGGAAGGTATTCTTGATCTCCTGCGCGCGAAACACGTTCTTTGCCATCGGCTATACCACCAACTCGTCTTCCCCGGCACGGGCGACGACGATCTCGCCTTGCTCTTCGAGCTTGCGGATGATCGAAACGATCTTCTGCTGCGACTCTTCCACGTCCTTCATACGGATCGGACCCATGTACTCCATGTCTTCCTTGAGCAGCGTCGCGGCGCGCTTACTCATATTGCGGAAGATCTTGTCCTGGACCTCGGTATCCACGCTCTTGAGCGCCTTCGCCATCTCGCTGACGTCCACCTCACGCAGCACCTTCTGGATCGCCCGGTCGTCGAGCATGACGATGTCCTCGAAGACGAACATGCGCTTCTTGATGTCCTCTGCGAGCTCGGGGTCCTCCTCCTCGAGGCTCTCGATGATCACCTTCTCCGTCGAACGGTCGACGAGGTTGAGGATCTCCACGATGCTCTCGACGCCTCCGGCCGCGGTGTAGTCCTCGCTACTGAGCGTGGAGAGCTTCTTCTCGAGCACGCGCTCGACTTCGCGCAGCGTCTCCGGCGAAGTACGGTCCATGGTCGCGATGCGCTTGGCAACGTCGCTCTGGATCTCGTGCGGCAGGCTGGAGAGAATGATCGACGCCTTCTGCGGCTCGAGATACGCGAGGATGAGCGCGATCGTCTGCGGGTGCTCGGTCTGGATGAAGTTGAGCAGGTGCATGGGGTCGGTCCGGCGAACGAAGTCGAACGGGCGCACCTGCAGGCTCGAGGTGAGCCGGTTGATGATGTCGACCGCCTTCTGGCTGCCCAGGCTCTTCTCGAGCAGCTCGCGCGCGTATTCGATCCCGCCGGTGGTGATGAAGTCCTGAGCCATCATAAGCTCCTGGAACTCCATCAGCACGCTGTCGCGTTCCTCGCTGTCGACGCTCTCGAGCCGGGCGATCTCGAATGTCAGCGCCTCGATCTCGTCCTCGCGCAGGTGCTTGAAGATCTCGGAGGAAATCTCGCTGCCAACCGTTACGAGGAAGATGGCCGCCTTCTGACGCCCGGTCAGTTCCTTCTTCAGGCCGCTCTTCTTGCCGCCGCCACCCGCGACGGAGCCGGCTGTCTGCTTTGCCATACTATTCCTCCATCAGCCAGGTGCGGATGAGCTGCGCAACGTCCTCGGGATGCTCACGCGCCATGTTGATGGCATTCTCCTGCATCTCCAATCTAGCACGTTCCTCGACCGACATCTCGACCTCGGTTCCCTCTTCCTCGGCGCTTCTGAGTGCGGCCTCGCGCATCGCCTGGTGCTGCCGCGCGAGCTCCTCTTCGCGCAGCCGGCGTCGGCGCTCGACCTCACGGCTGATGAGCCGGAAGGCGATAAACGCCACGAGAAGGACCGCGACGCCGATCAGACTGTACAGCACGATCTGTTGCACCTGGCGCTCGCGTCGTGCCGCCGCATCCTCCTCGAGGTGCTCCGCGGTACGGTCGAACTGGACGTGCTGCACCGTTACCGCGTCTCCGCGGGACGCGCTGAAGCCAACCGCGTGCTCGACGATCTGCTCGACCGACGACAGAAGCTCCGGCGAGGGAGCAGTGTAGGTCCGCTTGATCGACCCGTCCGGATTCATGATCAGCTGACCGTTATCATCATACTCCTTCCGCCAGATTCCGTCGATCGCCACGCCCACGGTGCGACGCCCGAGCGTCGGGCTCTTCACTTCCTGCGTCTCGCGCGTGGAGACCTCGTTGTTCTGCCTGCGAACGGTATTGCTCCACTCGCCGACCTGGTCCTGGAGGTCCTGGTACGCCGGGGGCGTCTGCCCCTCCTGCCCGGGGGGGCCTTCGGGATTGAAGCCCGTCCCCCGGAACTGTTCTTCGGTACTCTCGATGGAGAGCGGCACGTAGAGCTCGAGCTGCGAGTCGTCGTAGGGCGTAAGCGGGTTGTCTTCGCGGATCACCGTGGGCAGCACCTCGTGCGTGCTGATCTCCTGCTGGCTCATGTCGATTTCGACCTCGAGGCGCGGGATGCGCACGCGGTCGGCCGTGAGCATCCCGGCGATCCCTTCGAGGATCTCCGCCCGGATTCGGCGCTCCTCGCTCGCCTTCAGCTCGAGCTCCTGGCGAGTCTGCTGGATCCGGTCGAAGGCGGTGAGGTTCTCGAAGTCGTTCAGCACGACGCCGGACGTATCGGTGATCGTGATGTTCTCCGGATCGAGCCCCTCGATCGCGAACTCGATGAGCTTCTCGATGCCCTCGATCTTCGCCCGGTTCTCCCGGATGTCGCTCCCCGGTTTGGGCATCAGGATCACGCTCGCGGTGACCGGGTTCTGCTCCTCGAGAAAGAGCCGATCCTCCGGAAAGGCAATCGTCACGCTCGCGTTGTCCACGTCCTCGATCGCCTCGATGTGCATCTCGAGTTGGCGCGTCAGCGCGCGCTGGAGGTTCACATTGCGCTCGAAATCGGTCTGCGTCCACCGCTCCACGTCGAACAGCTGCCACGGGTCGGTGTTCGGCGGGACGAGGTCCTCGCGGACGAGGATGCTGCGCGCGCGTCGCGCGGCCGCCGGGTCCTCGACGAGGATCCGGGCGTCGGACGTCACCGTATAGGGGATGCCTTCCTCGTCGAGCCGAATGCCGATGCGGTCCAGGTCCTCCGGATCCGTGATCGGACGCGAGAAGAGCTCGACGCGCGACGGCTGGGCGCTGAACGCAACGAGCAGCACGATGCCCACGACGACCACCCCCACGATCGACAGGAGGACGACCTTCTGGACGGGCTTCCACTGCCCCCAGAGATTCTTGACTTGTCCGACGAGTTTACGAAACCACTCCATGTCCCCTCCCAAGGGCGCCGAACCGCCTGCTAACGGTCAGCCGGCCCGGCCATCGTTCGGCCCCGTTTCCGGGGCGACCGATCTATCTCACGTTCTGAATCTCCCGGTACGCCTGGATCACCCGATCCACGACGCTCTTCGTGATATTCAAGCTCAGATTCGCCTTCGCCGCCGCGATCGACACGTCGTGCGGGTTGACGCTGTCCGGGTCGGCGACCGCCTGCACGGAAAGCTGGTCGGCGGTCTGCTGCTGGGCATTGACCGTGTTGAGGCTTTCGAGCAACAGCGAGGCGAAGGCGCCGTTCTGCGAACCCGATTCACCAGCGACGGACGCGCTCTGACGGGGATCGAGCCGACCGGCCATATGTCGCGGGTCGGTGCGCGCGAGCACGAGCTCGTGCCCGGTCACCTGGTGTGTATTCAGGTACGTCATCTATCCCCTCCCTATCGGCCTATGTTGATGGCCTGCTGGAACATCGTCTTCGCCCCGTTGACGACCGCGATGTTCGCCTCGTAGCTACGGGACGCCGATATCATGTCCACCATTTCGTTGACGACGTTGACGTTCGGCATCTCGACGTACCCGGCGCGCGGGCCGCTCTTGATCGCATCCGGATGCTCGGGATCCCACACGAGCCGCGGCTCGGAGTCCATATCCTTCTGGATTTCCACGACGCGTACGCCCTCTCCGACGCCGTTGTCCAGGCGCGCCGGGGTAAACGGGCTCTTCCAGTACGGCTGATCGACGCGAGGCCGGAGAATGACCCGGCTTCGGCGAAACGGTCCACCCTCCGAGGTCCGGGTCGTGGAGGCATTCGCGATGTTGTTCGAGATGACGTCCTGGCGCATCCGCTGCGCCGTCAGGCCGCTTGCAGCGGTGTTAATGCTCGAAAACATGCCCATGCATTACCCCCTCACCACCAGGTTGACGCGCTGGAACTGCTGGTTCACCGAATTCGTCATCATCGAGTAGAGAAGCTGATTGTTCAGGAAGTTCATGCTCTCCACCTCAATGTCGACGTTGTTCCCGTTGTTGTCCGCGGTCGTGAGATAGTCGAGCCGCCGCTGAGGCTCCACGGTGCGGTAGTCGACCGGCCGCTGGAACGGGATATGCCGCTCGCGCGACGTCCGCGCCTGAAGCGGCTGCGGCCGATTCTCGCTCTCGAGCGCCGCGGCGAGCTGGCTCTCGAAGTTGATGGTGCTCCGCTTGAAGTTCGGCGTGTCTGCGTTCGCAATGTTGTCGGCGATGACGTCCTGACGCAGCATGGAGACGTCCATGCTGCGGTGGAGGATATCGAGTGTCTTGCCGAAGCTGTTGTTCAAAAACATGCTTTCCCCTCTCTATCATGATCGACCGAACGCGCCGGCACTTGAGGGCCGCCCGCCGCCGCAGCGCATCGGTCGCCTCTCCGCGCCCGGGTCACAGGATGTACCGGCTCAGGTCCTGGTCCTGCACGACCTCTCCGAGTCGCTCCTTCACGTACTCGGGCGTAATCGGAATCGATTGCCCCGTGAGCTCGGTCGCCGTGAAGCTCACCTCCTCGAGCAGGAGCTCGAGAATCGTATGCAGCCGACGCGCGCCGATGTTCTCGGTCTTCGTGTTGACCTCCGCGGCGATCCGACTGAGCTCGACGAGCGCCTCGTCCTTGAACTCGAGGGTGACGCCCTCGGTGGCGAGCAGCTCGGTATACTGCCGGATGAGCGCGTTCTGCGGCTGGGTGAGGATCTGCCGGAAGTCGTCCGCGTCGAGCGCCTCGAGCTCGACGCGCAGCGGGAAGCGGCCCTGCAGCTCCGGGATGAGGTCGCTGGGCTTGCTCATGTGGAAGGCACCGGCGGCGATGAAGAGGATGTGCGACGTATCGACCATGCCGTACTTCGTGTTTACCCGGCTGCCCTCGACGATGGGCAGGATGTCGCGCTGCACGCCCTCGCGGCTCACGTCCACGCCTCCGCGCTGCTCCTTCGCCGCGATTTTATCGATCTCGTCGATGAAGATGATGCCCGACTGCTCTGCCCGCTCGCGGGCGAGCTCGCTGACGCGGTCCTGATCGACGAGCTTGTCCATCTCCTCCTGCATGATGATTTCGCGCGCGTTGTGCACCGTCGTCCGCTTGCGTTTCTTCCGCCCTCCGAAGAGATTGCCCAGATTGCCCAGGTTGAGGTCCATCTCTTCGAAGCTGCTGCCGGAGAAGATCTCGATCGCCGGCGACTGGCCGCCGCTGACCTGGATCTCGACTTCCTTGTCCTCGAGCTTTCCGTCACGGAGCCGCTGCCGGAACTTTTCGCGGGTCGAGGAGGCCGCGCTCTGCACGCCGCCTGCGGCACCCGCTGTCTCGCCGCCTCCCGGCGTTGCAGGAGACGAGGACGACGCAGACTCGCCGTGGGAACGCTCTTCCTGCTGGGCCGGCACACCGGGCAGCAGGAGGTCGAGGAGCTGCTCCTCGGTGCGCTGTTCGGCCTCCTCGCGCACGCCCTCCTGGAGCTCTTCCTTGACCATCGCGACGGCGACCGAGACGAGGTCGCGGACCATGCTCTCCACGTCTCGACCGACGTAGCCGACTTCGGTGTACTTCGTCGCCTCGACCTTGACGAAGGGCGCGCCGGTGAGCTTGCTGAGCCGCCGCGCGATCTCGGTCTTCCCCACGCCGGTGGGCCCGATCATGATGATGTTTTTCGGCGCGACCTCGTCGCGCAGCTCCTCCGGAAGGCGCTGACGCCGCACGCGGTTTCGCAGCGCGATCGCGACGGCCTTCTTGGCGCGCTGCTGCCCGATGATGTACCGGTCGAGCTCGGCGACGATTTCCTTCGGTGTCAGTTCGCTCAGGTCGCGTTTCATGAGGCTGTCTCCGCCGTGAGCTCTTCGAGCGTGAGCTCACCGTTTGTGTAGATGCAGATGCTGCCGGCGACCGCCAGGCTCCGCTCGGCGATCTCGCGCGCGGTCAGACTCGACTCGTCCAGGTAGGCGAGCGCCGCTGCGAGCGCGTAGTTACCGCCGCTTCCGATCGCGATGGCGCCCTTTTCCGGCTCCACGACGTCACCGGTACCCGAGATGAGAAAGGTCTTCTCCAGGTCGGCGACGAGGAGCAGCGCCTCCAGGCGCCGCAGCATTCGGTCGGTGCGCCACTCTTTGGCGAGCTCGACCGCCGCGCGCATCAGATCGCCCGAGTACTCGTTCAGCTTGCCCTCGAAGCGCTCGAACAGCGTGAACGCGTCCGCCGTCGCCCCGGCGAAACCGACGAGGATGCGGTCGCCGTAGAGCCGGCGGACCTTGCGCGCGTTCGCCTTCATCACCGTCTCGCCCATCGTGACCTGGCCGTCGCCTGCCATCGCGACGTTGCCGTCCTTGCGCACGCAGAGAATAGTGGTCCCGTGCATCGTGCTCATT
The DNA here is from genome assembly GCA_964458555.1 of uncultured Spirochaetaceae bacterium. Taxonomy (GTDB): domain Bacteria; phylum Spirochaetota; class Spirochaetia; order DSM-27196; family SLST01; genus SLST01. The sequence goes on from CAYWJH010000052.1 coordinate 8,744, forward strand.
CTGTGACTCCCTTCGCTGTACCATCGGTCTGCCCCGCGTGCGGATGCGCCTGCTCGTAAATCCGCTTCAACGCGCCGAGACCGAGGTGCGTGTACACCTGCGTGGTCGACAGCGAGCTGTGACCGAGCAGTTCCTGGACGACGCGGATGTCGGCGCCGTGGTCGAGGATGTGCGTCGCAAAGCTGTGCCGGAAGGTATGCGGGCTCACCTTCTTGGCGATCCCCTTTTCCGTAACACGCTTCTGGATGATCCCGGCGACCCCGCGCTGAGTGATCCGTTCTCCGTTGGCGTTGATGACGAGCGCCTTCTCGTCGTGGCCTCCCAACCGCGCCACGCGGGCCGAACGGGACGGGAGGTAGTCGGTCAGCGCCTTCTGTGCGGTGGTCCCGAGAAACACGATCCGGTCCTTCCGACCCTTCCCGTGCACCGTGATCCGACCCCGCTTGTAGTCGATCTCGTCCAGGTTGATCGTGACGAGCTCGCTGATTCGGCATCCGGTCGAGTACAGCAATTCCAAGATAAGCCGATCGCGGAGCGTGGTGAAGTCGTCGCCTTCGAGCTCGAGCAGCCTCGCCATCTCGTCCTCGAACAGGAAACCGGGCAGATGGCGCTGGCGTCTGAGGCCGCGAACACCCTCGAGCGGTGACGCCTGCGCGCGCCCGGTGAGGACGAGGAACCGAAAGTAGCCCTTCAGCGAGGAGAGCGCCCGGTTGACGGTGCTCACCGCCGCGTTCTGCCGCGAGAGGTGCGCGACGTAGCGGCGCACGAGCGCGGCGTCCACGTCGGCTTCGTCGAGCCCGTTTGCGGCGAGCCACTCGTCGAAGGCGGCCACGTCTCCGCGGTACGCGCGGACGCTCGCCTCGCTGAGGTTGCGCACGCTTCTCAGGTAGTCGAGGTACTCGCGTGCGGCGAGCAGAGCGACGAACACCGGGCCGTCTTTGGAGAGAGGACGACGGTCGCTCATACGGCTGCCTCCCCGAGGACGGTCGCCCGCATCGCCGCCACGCGAGCGGCCGCGGCGTCGCCAGCCGATCGCGGTTCGGTCGCTCCGTCGGCCCGAGCGGCCTCCCCGGCCCGCGCCGGCAGAAAGACGCCCCACTCGCCGAGCACGTCCGGCGCCCCGTCCACGATCAGCGCGCCGTCGGCGGCGAGATCCGCGCTGCCGGCACCCTCCGGCGGCTCGAGCCCGGCGCGGTGGACGAACAGATCGCGACCGTGATCGAGCGCGTAGTCGGCGGTGATGAGCGCGCCGCTACGCGCCGGAGCCTGGACGATCACCACGCCGCGGGAGAGTCCGCTGATGATCCGGTTGCGCGCCGGGAAGTGGTACTTCACCGGCGGAACGCCGGGGGCGTACTCGGTCGCGAGGTACCCGCCGGCGTCGAGGATCGCCCGAGCCACACCGCGGTGCGAGGACGGCGAGACCACGTCGACGCCGGAGGCGAGGATCGCCCCCGTCGTACCGTGGGCAAGCGCGCCACGGTGCGCCGCCACGTCGATCCCGAGCGCCAGACCGGATACGACGGTCACCCCGGCGGCCGCGAGATCGGCACCTAGTCGCTCGGCGGCGATCGCGGCCGTGGCGGTCGGGCGGCGCGTCCCCACGACGGCCACCGACGGAGTATCGCCGCCGGGAAGCTCGCCGCGTACGTAGAGCAGGTACGGCGGGTCGTAGATCTCGCGCAGCGTCGCCGGGTAGCGGCGATCGGCCTGCGAGATCGCGTGGATGCCGTGCGAGCGGAGGAAGGCGAGATCCTTCTCGGCGAGACGGAGCAGCTCGTCCGCAGCCGGATGCGCGCGGCCCGACGCTGAGGCCGCGTCGCGGTCGGCGCGGCGGGCACCCACCTGTCGACCGACCATCTGCGAGAGCAGCGCCGGCGTGAGCGCGCGGAAGAGCTCCTCGCTGTCCACGAGGTCCTCCACGAGACACTTCTCGTTGGGGCGCAGTACGTCGAATCGGTTGATCGCGAGCCGTAGCAGGGGTTCCGGGATCACGATTCACCTCCAAGGAGCAGCTGCCGGTTGCGCTCTGCCCGGCGTCGCATCTCGTCGCCGGGGGCCGTACGGATGATCCGATCGTAGGCGTCCACCGCCTCGTCCACGTTGCCGAGCGCGACGTGCGCGCGCGCGAGCACGAAGAGCGACGGCGCGTGATTCTCGCTGATCTCGAGCGCGCGCTCGAGGTGCGGGATCGCCTTCACCGGTTCGCCGAGCTCGAACACGTAGAGAATGCCGAGCCCGTAGCGCGCGTCGAGGTAGTCGGGTGCCACTTCGATCGCCTGCAGGTACGACCGCTCGGCGAGACGCAGGTACTCCGCGCGCACGTCGGGTCGCGCCTGCGCCTTGCCCACCAACCCCGCCGCGACGGCGGCGAGATAGTGGAGAACCTGGTTGCGCGGCTCGATCCGGATCGCCTCCTCGAACGCGTCGAGCGCCGGCCCGTAGAGCTCCTGCCGCATGTACTCCTGGCCGAGCAGCTTGAGCGCGTCGGCCTCGCGAATCGCCGCCTCGATCGCGTCCGCCACGATCTCCTCATACTCTTCGATCGTGCGCCGGAGCTCCTCGATGCGGTCCTCGCTCGGCGGCTCCGGCTCGAGGTTCCGCATGCTCGTCAGGCGCGCATCGTCGCGGCCGCACGAAGCGAGCGCCAGGGCGAGCATCAGCGTTGTGACCAGCGCGAGCGTTCCGCCCGCGCGGCGCGGCATCATCGCTCTCCTCCTCCTCTACCGCCGAAACGTGCATCGTGCATCACTACCGGCCCCTCGGATGAAAATCCGCGTGGTAGGTCGCGAGCTCGTCGCGGTCGACGTGGGTATAGATCTGGGTCGTGGAGATATCGGCGTGGCCGAGGAGCTCCTGCACCGCACGGAGGTCCGCGCCGCCCTCGAGGAGGTGCGTCGCAAACGAGTGGCGAAGCGTGTGGACCTTCGCGTCGACACCGGCCTTCGCGGCGATCTCGCGGAAGCGCTTCCACATGCCCTTTCGCGAGAGCTGCTGCCCCCGGTTGTTGAGGAAGAGCGCGTTCACCGGCCGCCGTGCCAGCTTCACCCGCGCCTCGTCGAGGTAGCGGCCGAGCCAGGTCCTCGCGTGCTCGCCCATGGGCACGAGACGCTCCTTGTCCCCCTTCCCGTGAACCCTGATCAGCCGTTCCGCGAGGTAGACCCGGTCGACGGTGAGCTCCACCGCCTCGGAGATCCGCAGCCCGCACGAGTAGATCAGCTCGAAGAGCGCGCGATCACGCAGCCCGAGCGGACCGTCGATCTCGATCGCCGCGAGCAGGCGCTCGACCTCCTCCACGTGGAGCACGCCGGGCACCCGATGCGCCATGCGCGGCACCTCCACGAGCGTGGCCGGGTTGTCCTCGCGCACGCCTTCGAGGACCAGGAAGTGGAACAGGCTTCGCAGCGCGCTGATCGTCTTCGCGATCGTGCGCTGGTCGATTCCGTCGTCCTGCTGCCGGACGATGAGAAAGTCGATGATCCGCGTCGCCGTCACCTCCTGCGCGCTCGCTCCGTTCTCCTCGAGCCAGGCGAGAAAGCCCCGGCAGTCGCGGACGTACGTCGAGACGCTCCCGCGGGAAAGGCGGAGCCCCGCCGTCAGGTAGTCCTCGAATCGCCGCAGCAGCCGCTCAGGCTCCATGCTCGCCACCGACCTGCTGGTATCGGAGCACGGCCGGGATCCCCAGCTCGTCCATATCACCGCTCTCCGAGCCGAGCACCTGCTCGCGGCTTCGGTTGAGCTTGGTGCGCGTCATCTCCGACCATTGGTTGAGCGAGATGTACTCCTCGTTCTGCTCCTCGGTCTTCGCCGCCGGCTTCGTCTCGCCGGGATCGCGGTTGAAGCCGGTCGCGATCACGCTGACCTTGACTTCGTTCTCCATCAGCTCGTCGACCGCCGTGCCGGCGATGATGAGCGCGTCTTCGTCCGCGTTGGCGGTGATGATCGTGAGGATCTCCTCGTACTCGGTGAGCGTGAAGTCGAGCCCGCCGGAGACGTTGACGAGGATGCCCTTCGCGCCCTCGATGCTCGCGTCCTCGAGCAGCGGGTTATTGATCGCGGCGGTCGCCGCGTCGACGGCACGGTTGTCGCCGTCGCCGGTGCCGATCCCCATCAGCGCGTCGCCCTGACCGCTCATGATCGTACGGACGTCGGCGAAGTCTATGTTGATCTCGCCGGGCCTCGTGATGAGGTCGCTGATCCCCTGTACCGCCTGGCGCAACACGTCGTCGGCGACGAGGAAGGCCTGCGTGATGGGCGTCTTCTTGTCGACGATCTTCAGCAGGTGCTGGTTGGGGATGATGATGAGCGTATCGACCGCTTCGCGCAGCTTCCCGAGGCCGTCGTCGGCGAGCTGCATCTTGTGCTTGCGCTCGAAGTCGAACGGCTTGGTGACCACCGCGACGGTGAGGATGCCCATGTCGCGCGCGACCTGCGCGATGATCGGTGCTGCGCCGGTACCCGTACCGCCGCCCATGCCGGCGGTGATGAACACCATGTCGGCGCCCTGCACCACCCGCTGGATCTCGCTCTTGTCCTCGAGCGCGGCCTTCTCGCCGACCTCGGGCTTCCCGCCCGCGCCGAGCCCGCCGGTCAGCTCGCTACCGAGCGGAAGGCGGACCTCCGCGTTCGACCGCTGGAGCGCCTGCAGATCGGTGTTGACCGCGCAGAACTCGACGTTCTGAACGCCGGCGGCGATCATCCGGTTGACCGCGTTGCTACCGCCGCCTCCGATGCCGATTACCTTAATGACGGTCGGGCTCCCGTACGCTTCGCCGAGTACCCGTTCTTCGTCCTGAATCTCGATCCTCATATCCCCTCCCAGTAGATGATCGAATCGCTGTACTCCGGCTTCTACTCAAAGAAGTTCCGGAGCCAAGCCCTGACTCCTTTGAGGAATCCTCCTGTATCGTTATCTGAGGCGGCGACCGCCTCGGGTTGCCCCTTGGCCGCCGCGTGCAGAACCAGCCCCACCACGGTCGAGAACTCCGGCGTCTGGTAGACCGATCCGATCCCCCCCAGATTGCCCGGCTGCCCGATCCGTACCGACGTGCCAAGGACCTCCTGCGCGAGCTCCACCGCGCCGGGCAGCAGCGCCCCGCCGCCGGTGAGCACGATTCCCGCGCCCAGATGGCGCAGGTAACCCTTCGGTTCGATCTTCTCGCGGACCATGGAAAAGATCTCTCCCATGCGCGGCTGGATGATCCGGCAGATCTCGTCGCGCGGGATGGACGCCGGCGGACGCCCGCCGACACCCGGGATGATCACCGGCTCGCCGACCTCCACGAGCGGCATGTAGCAGCAGCCGGCCTCGTGCTTGATCTGCTCCGCCGATTCGGTGGGCGTCTTGAGCATGATCGACAGATCGCCGGTGACCTGCGCACCGCCCACCGGCAGCACGCTCGTGTAGTACGGCGCACCCTCGCGGTAGATGAGGATGTCCGTCGTACCGCCACCGAGGTCGATCAGCATCGCGCCGAGCTCCCGCTCGTCCTCGGTCAGCACCGAACGCGCCGACGCAAGCGACTCGAGCACGATGTCGGACACCTTGAAGCCCGCACGGTTGACGCACTTCACGAGGTTCTGCGCGGAGGTGACCGAGCCGGTGATGATGTGCACCTCCGCCTCGAGCCGCACGCCGATCATGTCGAGCGGGTTCCGGATGCCGCCCTGCTCGTCGACGATGAACTCCTGCGGGATCACGTGGATGACCTCGCGATCCATGGGGATGACCACGGCCTTGGCCGCGTCGATGACGCGGTCCACGTCTTCCGGCGTGATCTCGCGTCCCTTGCCGGTCACCGCGACCACGCCCCGCGAGTTGAGCCCTTCAATGTGCCCGCCGGCGATTCCGGTCACGACCTCCGCGACCTCGCGCCCGGCCATCTGCTCGGCGGCCTCCACGGCGAGGGCGACGCTTCGCAGCGTCGCCTCGATATTGATGACCACGCCTCGACGCAGCCCGTGCGAGGGTGCGGTGCCGAGCCCGATGATCTCGAGCTCGCCGTCGTCGTTATACTCTGCGATGGCCGCCGAGACGGTCGTCGTGCCGATGTCGAGCGCGGCGATGAGCCGATCGTCAGCCATCGAGCGCCTCCGTCGCGACGCTGCCTTCGCGAGGGCGAAGCACTCCTTCGCCGTTACGGAAGTCGAGCTCGACCAGAGATGAGAGCCTCCCCTCCCGGTGCAACACGTCCAGCATCATCATCACGTACTGTATCATGTCCTCGTCGATGCTGGTACCGATGCGCACCGGAAGCGCGTAGTGCATCGGGTAGAGGACGACCTCGTAGGCGTAGTCGTTCTTCCGCACGATGCGGTACTCGCTGAACAGCCGGTAGAGTTCCGGGCTCTGCATCCTGATCCGGCGCAGTTGCACGAGGAAATCGACGACGAGCGCCGGCAACTCGAGCCCGAGGTCGACCGACTCGAACCGCAGGCCGGAGACGATGGGTAGCTCCCCGGCCACCTCGCCGAGACCAATCTGGAACACCACCCCCTCTTCGTCGAATACGAGCGGCACGCTCCCGTCCGGCGTTTCCGCGAGCGCCGCCGCGAGCGGCTGCCTTCGGCTCGCGGAGATGGTCATACGGTTCGGGAAGGTAACGTCAACCTGAGCGTCGAGGACCACCGGGTGGCGCTCGATGTTCGTCTCGACCGCTGCGGCGTCCACGGCGAAGTAGGGAACGCCTATGCGCACGCCGGCGATCGCGAGGAGCTCCTCGTCGAGGATGGGCAGGTTACTCTCGATGCGAATTTCCTCGATCGCGAGCCGCGGCGCCACGAGCAAATGGTAGACGAGCTCCCCGGCGAGGACGAGCGAGAGAAGCACGATCGCGACGACGAGTACGCGCTGCGTCGCACCGGTGCGCTCGGGGCGAGGAGCGCGTGCGACGTAGTTCTCTCCCGCGAGCACGTCAGCCATCGATCTCCTCCGATTGCCGGGCGTTCGTTCGGCGAGCGGCGGACTCCTCGCGCGCGACGTTGAGCAGCAGCCCGCTCATGAGCAGCGTCATCAGAATCGCCGAGCCCCCGTGCGAGAAGAACGGCAGGGGGATCCCGGTCGCCGGGACGAGCCCTGCCACCACGGCCATGTTGAGCAGCGCCTGCAGCGCGATGACGCTCGTCAGCCCGAAGGCGAGGAGCGACCTGAACACGCTTGTCGCGGCAAACGCGAGCCTATACCCCTTCACCGCGAACGCTACGAACAGCGCGAGCACGATCACGACGCCGAGGAACCCGACCTCCTCGCCGAGCACGGCGAAGACGAAGTCCGAGTGCGGCTCCGGCAGCGTACCGTACTTCTGGACGCTCTGTCCGATTCCGCGACCCCACAGCCCTCCGAACTCGAGCGCACGCTGAGCCTGCAGGACCTGGTACCCCGCGCCGAACCGGTCGATATTCGGATCGATGAAGGCGAGGATACGGACCACGCGGTGCTCGCGGGTCAGAAGCAGGATCACGCCGAGCGGAATGGTCACGGTCGCGAGCCCGACGAAGAAACGCAGCCGGACGCGCGCGACGAAGAGCACGAGCAACGCGAGCAGCATGACGAACAGCGACGTAGAGAAGTCGTTCTGCAGGTAGATCAGCGCGGCGAACACGCCCGACACGATGAGCGGCGGCACAACGCTGTTCATCGTGTCGTCGAGACGGTCCTGCTTGCGGTCGAGCATATGCGCGAGGTAGAAGACGAGCACCACCTTCACGAGCTCCGACGGCTGGAAGCTGAAGCCGAACAGGAGGATCCAACGACGCCCGCCAAGGTATTCCTCGCCGAGACCGGGCACGAAGGTCAGCGCCATCAACCCCAACGAGGCTACGATCATGACCGGGACGATCGACCGCAGGAACGACAGCGGAATATGGTAGGCGACCAGCGCAACTCCGGCGCCAAGGACGACCCAGATCGCCTGGCGCCGAATGAGCCGGAACGGATCCCCGTAGAGCTGCTCGGCCCAGTTGTACGAAGCGGAAAAGAGCGCCGAGAGCCCGAACCCGATCAGCAGGAAGAGTACGACGAGCAGTGCCGTGTCGCTGCGCTGCGGAGCGCGCTCGATCGCGAACCGTTCGCTCATGCGGCGCCTCCCCGCTGCATGACGACGGGGGTCAGCCGCTCGAGTGCGAGGGCTCGCGAGCCCTTCAGAAGGACCGTGGCCCCGGATGAGAGCTGCCCGGCGGCCTCGACGAGGCGCTCCCACTCGTCGTAGCGGAAGAGGCGTACGGAGGGACCACCGGCCGCCCCGCCACCTCCGGGTTCGTCGTCGTCGAGCGAGTCGGCGACGGCGTCGGCGAACTCGTCGCCCACGAACCACACCTCGTCGATCGGCTGCGCGCGAGCGAACTCCACGACCTCGCGGTGGCTCGCCGGAGCGTCGTCGCCGAGCTCCTTCATCGCCCCGAGTATCGCTACGCGGCCACCGGTCGTCTCGCTCTGCGCGAGCACCTCGATCGCCGAGCGCATCGACTCCGGATTCGCGTTGTAGCAGTCCTGGATGACGGTAAGCTCGCCGCGGAGGACCTCCGCGCGCCCGAAGACCGGCTCCACCCGCTCGATACCGTTTCTGATCTCCGCGAAGGGAACGTCGAGTAGCCGCGCCACCGTCATGACCGCGAGCGCGTTCGAGACCATGTGGGCGCCGGGCAGCCGAAGCTCTACCGGACCCTCCGGGCACTCGAGCCTGGAACCGTCGATCCCCCGGGAAACGACCCGTTCGACCCCGGCGGTCTCCATGCTCGAGCGTACGACGCGACCGTCTACGCCTTCTGCAAGATAGTCCGCGTATCGGTCCTCCGCGGGGACAACCGCGACCTGACGCCCGTCGAACAAGGAGAACACGGCGCGCTTCTCGCGTGCGATCCCGTCCTGCGACCCGACCATGCCGATGTGCGCCCGTCCAATGTTCGTCACGAGCGCGACATCCGGCTCGACGAGCTCGGCGAGCAGTCCGATCTCGCCCACGCGGTTCATGCCCATTTCGAACACGCCGTAGCGGTGCTCGTCGCGGATGCGCAGCAGCTCCACCGGCAACCCGATGTCCGAATTGTAGTTACCGTGGCTGTAGATCGTGGGGGCAACGCCGCAGAGGATCGAAGCGAGCAGCTCCTTGGTCGTGGTCTTCCCGTTGCTTCCGGTAATGCCGATGCGCTGCAATCCGCTGAAGCGACGCCGCCAACGCAGCGCGAGCGACTGAAGCGCAGCGAGCGTATCGTCGACCGGCAGGAGCCGGACGCTCCCGAACACCGACCGACGCACCTGCGCGAGCCGGTCGGCGGCGACGAGCGCGCACGCTGCCCCGCTCTGCACGGCGTGATCGACGAATTCGTGGCCGTCGGTACGCTCGCCGGGAAGCGCGACGAAGAGGCACCCCGGTCGGGCGAGCCGCGAATCGACACACGCGCCGCCGACTTCGCGCCTCGTCGGCGTGCCGACGACGGCGATGCGGTCTACGAGGTGCCCATCCTGCGTAAGCCACTCGACGATCGTGTCGAAGAGGATCCCGCTCACTCGCCCCCCCGGTCGCGCTCGCGTTCGAGGGGCGTCTCGAGACGGATGATACCTTCGTTGGAGATGCGCCGAAGGTCGAGAACGCCCTCGGCGAGGTCGCCCACGCGTCGCGGGCTCGTCAGCACCGTGATCGCGAGAATCGCGCGCTTGTTCTCTTCGAGGAGCGCGAGCTGCTCGCGCTCGAGCGATGCGATCTCCCGTTCGAGTCGTCCGTAGCGGAACGCCTGCACGACGTTCGCGAACAGAAGCACGGGCACGAGGATGATCAGCAGGACGACGAGAGGGCGCTTCACGCGGCCTCCTCGCGTTCGATCACGCGCAGCTTCGCGCTGCGGGCGGCGGGGTTGAGGCCCGTCTCGGCTTCGCTCGGGACGATCGGCTTCTTCGTGAGCACACGGTAGGCGCCGTCGGCGGAGACCTCCCGGAAGCGATGCTTCACGATCCGATCCTCGAGCGAATGGAACGAGATGATGCCAAGGCGCCCACCGGCGGCAAGCCGTTCGAGCGCGAGCGGGATGACCCGTTCGAGCCGATCGAGCTCTCCGTTCACGGCGATGCGCAGCGCCTGGAAGGTTCTCGTCGCGGGGTGGAGTCTTCCGTGCCGGTAGCTCGGTGGGACGCTTCGCCAAATGAGATCGGCGAGCTCCTTCGTCGTGGTAATGGGGGTGTGGACGCGCTCGTCGACGATCTTCGCCGCGATCCGGCGACTGAGGCGCTCCTCGCCGTAGCGGAAAATCAGGTTGGCGAGGTCCTCCTCGCCGAGCTCGTTGACCAGGTCCGCCGCCGACCGCTCGGCGTCGGCGTCGAGGCGCATGTCGAGCGGCTCATCGGCGCGAAACGAGAATCCGCGGCCGGCGAGCGAAAAGTGGAACATCGACACCCCCAGATCCAGGAGCACCCGGTCGGGCGAGATCGACGTGCGCTCGAAGTACTCATCGAACCAGGCGTTCACCAGTTCCACCCGCCCCCCGAATGCGGACAGCCGCTCGGCCGCCCGCGCCATCATCGTGGCGTCTACGTCGACGCCGATCACCCGCAGCGAGGGGAAACGCTGCAGGAAGCATGCCGAATGCCCGCCTTCTCCAAGAGTCGCATCCACGAGCACCGCGTCGGTCGTTGTCGGTTCCAGGTAGTCGAGCACCTCGTCGACCAGGACCGAACGGTGTATCGGTTCCATGCAACCCCCGTCAGAAGGAGACGAGCCCTCCCAGTTCCTCGGCCGCTTCCTGCAGCTCCGCCTCGCTCTCCTGCTCGTACTGCCGGTACGCCTCCGCGTCCCAGATCTCCATGTAGCGCTCCATCACGAGCAGCCGGGTTTCCTTCGTGAGGTCTGCCGACTCCTGGAGCGCCTTCGGCACGTTCAGCCTCCCGGCCTTGTCCAGCTCGATCTCCTGCGCCGGCGCGATGATCCGCCGCTGCAGGAGGCGCCCCCGTTTGGAAAGCGGCGACGACGCGCTGAGGAGCTTGGCCGAAAACTCGCGCCACTCTTCGGGGGCAAAGAGCCACAGACACCGATCGATGCCGCGGGTGACCACGAGCGAGTTTCCGCGAACCTCGTTGCGGACGCGCGCCGGAATGAGCAGCCGCCCCTTCTCGTCGAGCGCGATGTGGAATTCGCCCGTAATCATGCCCGTCTCACCACGCCTTTACTCTTTTCCCCACTTTTTCCCACTCACCCACACATTGTATGACGGATCGGGGTCCTGTCAACGAAGGTAGACAGAATAATCCGTGCCGATTTATCGGATTGCGGCGAGAAGCTATATGCCTGTTAAGTAAACGGGGTGTGCGGCGGGCGTCGGCACGCGCGCGAGGTTAGCGGCGTACGCTCGGCAGCGGTTGGGAGCCTGACCCGGAGCCCGCAGCCGGCCCGAGCACGCGATAGTCTATGTCGGGAAAGATGTTGTGCTGGCGCTCAACTCGGGTCAGCCACTCCGTCCCGATCGTCCCGCGGCTGAGCGCCTCGTAGACGTGCGCGACGTTGGCGACGTGGTCCTTGACGCGGCGCACCGCGTAGGGAACCGCGGTACCGGCGTGCATGATGAACGGCCAGTCGGAGGCCTGGCTGAGCAGCACCTCACGGGCCGCCTGGTTCAGCGCGCGACGCTTCAACCCGCTCTCGTCCGGGAACCGCTCGACAAGCTCCCTCATGCGATCGATCGCCTTGTGTACATGGCGGTACATCCAGTCGTTGCTGCCGTCGAGCCACACCTCCGCGTAGCCCTTGCTCCCCCAGCTCGAAAAGGCGGGAGTGCTCACCTCGTGCTCCGGGTACTCCTTCAGGTACTCGCTGGGAGTCACGAGCGTGAGCTCCTCCGATTCGGCGACGCGGCGTATCACCTGTTCGAGCCACTGCGGCCCCTCGAACCACCAGTGACCAAAGAGCTCCGCGTCGAACGGCGAGGAGATCACCGGCGGCACCGCAGCCTGAGCCTCGCCGGGCTGTCCGGCGGGCTGTCCGGCGGGCTGTCCGGCGGGCTGTCCGGCGGGCTG
>CAYWJH010000053.1:0-3013 GCA_964458555.1 uncultured Spirochaetaceae bacterium
CGCGCCGCGCGGCGCCCCGTCATTCTGGACCGGAAGCGTCGGGCGGGGGAAGCTCTCGGCGGTTGACCAGCCTACCAGAGAAACACGCGCCGATCTCCGACGCGATGCACCTCGATCGGCACGCCGTACGTCTCGCTCAACAGCCCGGCCGTCATGACCTCGTCTGCAGCGCCCGAGGCCAGGATGCGGCCACGCCGCATCAAGACGACGACGTCGGCGACCGCCGCGGCGAACTCGGGCTCGTGCACCGTGAGCACGACCGTCCGTCCCCCTTCGGCCTCGCGCCGCAGCAGGCCGACGAGCCGCCGCTTGTTCGCGAGGTCGAGGTGCGCCGACGGCTCGTCGAGCAGGAGGAGCTCGGGATCCTGCGCGAGCGAGCGGGCGAGCAGCACGAGCTGGCGTTCGCCGGCGCTCGTCTCGAGCACGCCGTGCTCGGCGCGACCGGCGAGGCCGGCGCGCTCGATCGCCGCGAGAGCGACATCGACATCCTCCCGCCCCGGCGCCTGCAGCCGACCGATATACGGCGCGCGGCCGAGGAGCACGTAGTCGAGGATCGAATACTCGAAGGGAATATGGTCGCCCTGCGGGACGAGCGAAATCAGGCGACCGCGCTCGGCCCCGGAGAGCGAGGCGAGCGGCGCCCCGGAGATTACGACTCCACCGGACCACGGCGACATCCAGCCGAGCACGACGTTGACGAGCGTGGTCTTGCCCACGCCGTTCGGGCCGAGGACCGCGGTGACCGATCCTCGTTCGACCGATAGCGAGACGCCGTGCAGTACCTCGTGTCGCGCGTCGCCCGACTCGTCGTAGCCGGCCACGACCTCCCGGACCTCGAGCAGGCTCATCGTACGACCCTCACCCGGTTACGCGCGAGCAGCCAGATGAACCCGCCGGCTCCGAGCAGCGACGTCAGCACGCCCAGCGGGATCTCCCCCGCGATCATCGTGCGCGCGACGGTGTCGCTCGCGAGTACGAAGATCGCTCCGAGCAGCGCGGACACCGGAAGCACGCGCGCGGCGTCCGCGCCGACCAGCCTGCGCGCGGCGTGCGGGACGAGGAGGCCCACCCAGCCGACGATCCCGGCGATCGCGACGAGCGAAGCGGTGACGACCGTGGCGGCGGTGAGTAGCGCGAGGCGCTCGCGCCCGGGCGCGGCGCCGAGCGAGAACGAGACCCGATCCTCGAGCGAGAGCACGTTGAGCCGCCATCGCCGAACGGCGAGGTAGATGCCTCCCGCGAGGACGAGCGGGGCGATCTGCACGAGCCGCCCCCACGTCGTCGCCGACAGGCCGCCAAGCAGCCAGAAGGTAATCGCGGGAAGCTCGCTCATGGGATCGGCGACGAACTTGACGAGCCCCACGCCTGCCGAGAAGAGAGCGCTCACGGCGACCCCGGCGAGCACGAGGCGCAGGATCCAGCCGCCGAACCGGAAACGCCGCGCGACGCGGTAGCTCAGCACGAGCCCGGCGCCCCCGGCGACCGCGGAGACGATCTGGATGACCCACAGCGGCGGCGCAAAGACGACGATCGCGAGCGCGGCGCCGAAGGCCGCTCCCTGCGACACGCCGATGAGACCGGGCTCTACGAGCGGGTTGCCGAAGAGCATCTGCAGCACGAGCCCCGCGATTCCCAGCCCGGCGCCCAGGAGCACCGCGGCGACGATCCGGGGCAGGCGCAGGTCCACGACGAGCCGCAGCGCGAGCGGATCGGTCCACAGGAGCGCCGGGTCGAGGAGCCCCGGACGCGGATACCGCCCGGTGAGCGCCGCCACCGCGACGAGGAGCGCGAGCGCCGCGGCGAGCCCGCCGGTGAGCGCGGCCGGTCGTCGTCGGTTGTTCAGGGCGTGAACCCCTCGAGCCGCGGGACGATAACCTCGTCCACCTCCTCGCGGCTCATCCGGTAGGCAAACTCGAAGAACCCGTAGAAGGTCTCGCCGAGTCCTTCATCGAGGACGCCGGGGTGCAGCGTCTCCGCGAGCCACGCGAGGCCGAGGATCCAGCGCGCGTCGGGCTGGTCCCAGCTGTAGAAGTCGAGCGGAACGAGGTGGAACTGGTCGTTGGCGACGGCGGCGAGCTGGGATGCGGCGGGGTTCGCGAGGATCCGGTCGCGCACGGCCGTCGCGTCCTGGCGGTAGGCGACGAGCGTGATGACCTCCGGGTTCCACGCGGCGATCTGCTCGAGGCCTACCCGGCTCCACCCGCCGCCGGTCACCGAATCGGTCCAGACAGGCTCGCCGCCGGCGAGCTCGACGAGCGTCGTCTGGATCCACCCGTGTGGCGGTACGTTGAAGACCGTCTCGCCGCCGGCGAGGTCGGCGTAGAGGAAGAGCGTGCGCGGCCGGCTCGCCCCGGCGTCGATCGCGTTGCCCACTGCGCGCTCGATCGACGCGGAGGTGCGCTCGTAGTAGGCGGCGAGCTCGCGGCCCCGCGCGGGCTCGCCGAGCACCTCGCCGAGCAGCCGCAGGTCGCGCTCGTACTGCTCCGGCGTCTCGAGGTCGACGTAGACGACCGGGATCCCCAGCCGCTCGACGCCGTCGCCGAGCCGCTCGCGCATGAACGACTTGAGGATCACGAGGTCGGGCGCGAGGGCGGCGATCTGCTCGGGACCCACGTTGCGCTCGAGCACCGTCTTCTCGTCGTAGTCCGGGTCGATCGCGGCGAGGAAGTTGCCCTTGCCCTGATCGATGCGGCCTACGCCCACGACGCGCTCGGAGACGCCGGGGAAGAGGTAGAGCGCGTCGGCGATCATGAGGACCGCGCGTCCGGCGGTGACGATGCGCCGCGGCTCGAGCGGCACCTCCACGGCGCGGTCGAGCGCGTCGGTGACGGTCCTCGTGGGCGGAATCTCGACGGTGCCGGTCGCGAGCGCGGGAGAGGCCGTCGCGAAGAGCAGGACGGCGGCGACGAGGAAGAGCGCCGCCGGGACGACAAGGGAGCGCCGGCGGTGGCAGGTACGTGTCATGGAGGTATTGTGGGTCGGCGCGGGAGTGGCGTCAAGCGCGGCGCGCGCC
>CAYWJH010000053.1:3113-6205 GCA_964458555.1 uncultured Spirochaetaceae bacterium
GCGCGCCCGCTACTCCTCGAGCTCGGTGTTCCAGTAGAGGTCGCTGACGAAGTGGTCCCAGCTGCGGTAGCGACGCGCGGTACGCGGGATCTGGAGGTAGTGGGGGGGGCCGGGTTGGCGCGGCCGACGGATGAGCTTCATGCCCGCCTCTGCCGGCGTGCGGTTGCCCTTCCGGCTGTTCGCCTCGACGCTGCAGGTGACGAGGTTCTCCCACGTGTTCTTCCCGCCGCGCGAGCGCGGGACGACGTGGTCAATATTGAGGTCCGACGACTTGAGCCGCCGGCCGGTGTACTGGCACGTGTAGTTGTCGCGCTCGTAGATGTTCTTCCGCGTGAGCTTCACGTTGTGGACCGGGAGCTTGTCGTAGCTCAGGAGCCTGATCACCCGCGGCACGAGCAGCGAGAGCGTGGGCGTGTGAACCCAGTCGGCGTCGGGCGGGAGGTCGTCGTACTGCCGCTTGAGGTCGGAGATCTCCGCCCACGAGTGAAAGCTGTGACCCACGTACGACCCGTCCTCGACGGAGACCGCCTCCGCGACGGCGGTGAAGAGTTTCACGAACGCGTCGCGCACGGTCGTCGTGTGGATGGGCACGTACCCGCGGTTGAGGACCAGAACGTGTGTCGAGAGCACCGAGCTCATAACGCGCCTACTCTATCACACGTCCACGGTAGTGTGTCTCCCCTCGTGAGGGAATCTGGTGGCGCTGAAGGCCGCGCCCCGAATCGCTACCTCACGCCTCGAGGAGGCTCGAGTAGCCTTCGTTTTCGTTCGTGAAACCGCTGCTCAGCACGACGCGCGGCACGACGAGAATCTCCGACGGCGGCCGCACTCCGCGGACGACGTAGCCGAAGAGGCTGTCGAGTGCCTTGTAGCCCACCCGGAACGGGTTCTTGTAGATGAGCGCATCGATCACCCCCTCCCGCAGGAGCGCAAAGCTCTCCGCGAAGACTTCGCTGCCGATCATCTGGACCTCGTCCTCTCGGCCGGAGTCGCGGAGCGCCGGTCCCGCCGCTGCCGTGTGGCGCGCGGAGGCGGAGAAGATACCCACGATGTCCGGATCCGTCTCGAGTCGCGTCCGTACCTCGTCGTACAGGCGGTCGTCGAGGTACGGCTCGCGGATCGGCTCGACCCTGATGGCGGAGGTGTACGATTGCATGGTCTCGACGAAGTTGTCGGTGCCGAGGCGGTCGGCCCTTCCGATCGGGTAGACGGTTCGCGCGTCGGCGTCGGTTATCAGCACCGTGCCGTCTCGTCGCAGGAAGCGATACATGAGCTCCGCCGCGAGTTGCCCGGCGACCGCGTTGTTCGGCTTGACGCAGGTAATCCGGCCCACGGACGGCAGGTCCTTGTCCGCGAAGACGACGGGCACGCCCTCCTCGACGAAGCGATTCAGAAGCTCGATGATGCGCTGCGACCGGAACGGCGTGAGGAGCAACCCGTCGATCCGCTGAGACTCGTCGTCGTAGATCTCGCTCAGCAGCTCGAAGATCGCCGCCTCCTCCACCGGCGCGTATCGCGTCTCGAAATGCGCCTTGAACGTGGAGAGCTCACGCAGGCAGGCGGTGTACCCCTCTTCGACGTGCGCGGCGTACCGGCGCCCGACCTCGTCGTGTTCCTGGAAGATCGCGAGAAAGGTGGCTGTTCGCTTCTTCAGGTTGGACGCCGCGTAGTTGACGGTGTAGTTTGTGCGCTCGACGATTTCGAGGACGCGCGCCCGCGTCTGTTCGCCCGCGCCTGCGCGACCGTTCAGCACCCTGGAGACCGTCGACACCGACGTCCCTGCCTCGCGCGCGATGTCGTGCAGGGTGAGCTGCGGACGCCGCGCTGTCGTAGCGCTGTCTGGGTGACTCTGCTCCTCGCCGCGTGATAGACTCATAGTGAGTTACGGGTGACGCGATAGCGTCCGCGTTGTTCCCTTCCTCCTTCGTCGTCCGAACGGCGCATCCACCCCGCGCAAACGTTTTCGTGGTCTCACTGTAGACCCGAATCGGCGTGCTGTCAAGGAATTGTTCGCGACCCGGGCCTCGGCCCCCCGTCATCCGGGAAACGGGATCCCCGCGCGCTTCCAGTACGGCGCGACGTCGACGACCTCGCCGCGCTCCATCGCGTCGTCGATCGCGAAGGCGGTCACCGCGCTCGTGAGGCCGTCGCGGATCGACGTGGGCGGGGCGGTGCCGTCGAGCATCGAGTCGACGAGGCTCGCGGTGAGAAACTCGTCGCCGCCGCCGTGGTCACTGCTCACGCCGGTGTCGCGCCGGTCGATCTCGCTGTTCCAGCCGTAGCGGCAGACCTCGAGCGTGCCGGGTCTTACATCGGCCCGGATCGCTCCCTCGGTCCCGCAGATGTACATGCGGCGTTCGGGGAGGCCGGCGACGCAGTTCGTGTGGAAGGTCGCACGGGCGCCGTTCGCGTACTCGATGATCGCGGTTTGGTTGTCGATGATGTCTTTCTCCGCGGTGAACGGATTGTCGCTCTCCGGGCGCTTGCGCCACGTCTCGAACGCGGGCTTGCCGGTCTCCGGATTCGGGCCGATGCGCTGCTGATGGCCGAGGTTGCCGGGCGTGAAGAAGTCGAGCCCGCCAAAGCTCGCGACGCGGCTCGCGAGCGAGTCGGTCATCCAGTTCGCGATGTCCAGGTCGTGCGAGCACTTCTCGAGGAGGTGGCTGCCCGCCCATTCGGTGCGCCTTCTCCAGTCGCCGTGGATGAAGCCGCCGTGGTTGAAGTCGAGCGTCTCGTTGAACTCGAAGGAGACGATCGTGCCGATCTCACCGGAATCGACGATCTCTTTGATCTTCTGGTAGTGCGGGCTGTAGCGAAGCGTGAAGCCGATCGAGAAGAGCGTCCCGGCGCGCTCCTGCGCGTCGCGCATCGCGACCGCGTCCTCGAGCGTCGTCGCGAGCGGTTTCTCGCAGAAGACGTGCTTACCCGCCTCGAAGGCCGCGACCGCGTGCTCGCGGTGTCGAGCGTTCCACGAGCCGATCATTACCCACTCGACGTTCGGATCGCGAACGAGGTCACGGTAGTCGTCGTAGACGCCGGCCTCTGCGGCGAAGTCCTCGCGAGCCCCGGCGAGCGACGCTTCGTTGGGGTCG
>CAYWJH010000053.1:6305-20626 GCA_964458555.1 uncultured Spirochaetaceae bacterium
GGCCTCTGCGGCGAAGTCCTCGCGAGCCCCGGCGAGCGACGCTTCGTTGGGGTCGGTCACCGCGACGACCGCGACATCGGTGCCCAGGCCGGGGAGCCGCCGCACCAGGCTCGAGACGCGTCCCCCGGTGCCGATCACGCCGATGCCGACCGGCCTGGTGCGGGTGGAGCTCGAATCCGGCCGGGCCGGCGCGGTGTTGCTGCTCATGAAGGCCTCCGTTGTCTGCCCACGATACACGAAGCGACGCGCGCCTGGAAGACCCGATTGAGCGATACCGCCATCTCGTGGATACTGCGTGCATGCTGCCCGAACACTTCTGGTTTGCCATTGCGCTGACGGTCGTCGCGGGGCTCTCGACGAGCATCGGGAGCGTGCTCGCGTTCCTCTCTCGCTCGTTCAACCCGCGGTTGCTCGCGACGGCGCTGGGGTTCTCAGCGGGGGTCATGATCTACGTCTCGATGATCGAGATCTTCGTGAAGGCGCGCGACTCGCTTGCGCTCGTCTACGGCGAGTCGCTCGGGTACGTCTGGACCACCGTGGCGTTCTTCATCGGCATCGGTCTCATCGCGTTGATCGACCAGGTCGTTCCCGAGGCTGAGAACCCGCACGAGGTGCGTACGCCCCACGACAACGGGAGCGCTGCGCGGGCGGGGCTGATGCGGATGGGGCTCTTCTCTGCGCTCGCGATCGGCATCCACAACTTCCCGGAGGGCCTCGCGACGTTCATGGGCGCGTTGAGCGATCCGGCGCTCGGCATCAGCATCACCGTCGCGATCGCGATCCACAACATCCCGGAGGGGATCGCCGTCTCCATGCCTATCTACTACGCGACCGGCAGCCGCAAGCGCGCCTTCGTCTACTCCTCGCTCTCCGGCTTCGCCGAGCCCGTAGGCGCGCTCGTGGGCTACTTCCTGCTCCGCCAGATCTTTGGCGAGTCGATGTTCGGCTTCACCTTCGCCGCGGTCGCGGGGATCATGATCTACATCTCGCTCGACGAGCTCCTTCCCACCGCGGAGGAGTACGGACAGCACCATCTGGCCATCTTCGGCCTCATCGCCGGCATGGTCGTGATGGCGACGAGCCTCGTGCTCTTCCAGTGAGCTCCTACCGGCCCGCCGAACGCCGAAGGAATCACGCGCTTCTCGTCGCCGAGGGCGTGCTCTTCACGGTAGGGCTCGTCTTCTTCGATCCGAACACGGTGGTGCCGCTGCTCGCCGAGCGGCTCACCGGATCGGCGGTACTCGTGGGCGTCGTCAGCTCCATCCAGCCGCTCGCGAAGGGCTTCCTGCCCATTCTCGCGGGAAACTGGATTCTCTCCATCGCGTACAAGAAGCGCTTCCTCGTCGCCGCGATGTCGGTCGGCAGGCTGCCGCTCTGGATCCTCGGACTCTGCCTGATCTGGATCCCGTCGGCCCCGGCGTTCTTCTGGGGGGCCGTCCTGCTGCTCGTCCAGGTACTCTTCTGGTTCGGCGATTCGGCCGGCGATCCGGCGTGGATGGACATGGTGGGCAAGTCGGTGCCGCACGACCGGCGGGGCCGGTTCTTCGCGACCCGGCAGGTCGTCGGCGGGCTGCTCTCGCTCGCCGCCGGAGCCGCGGTCGCCGCGGTGCTGGGTGCCGATTCGCTTCGCTTCCCGGTGAACTACGGCGTGGTCGTGCTCATCGGCGCGACGATCTACCTTGCGAACGTGGGCACCTTCGTTGGCCTCGTCGAACGCCCGAGCGATACCTCCCCGCGGCTCTCGCTCGCCGTGCTCGTTCGGCGGCTTCCCGACTTCCTGCGTACCAACCGCAGCTTCGCGCGGACGATGGGCGTGCTCGTGCTCTTCAACATGGCGCGCGTGGCGATGCCGTTCTACATCGTCTACGGCCGCACGGTCTTCGGGCTCGAGGACAGCGCGCTCGGGTTCATCATTCCGGTGCAGGTCGCCGGTCGCATCGCCGGCGCGATCCTGTGGGGGACGCTCGGGGACCGATGGGGCCACCAGCGCGCGATCCGGGGCGTGACCGTGGTCGCCGCGATACCGGCGATCGTCGCGCTCGTGCTCGGGGTCGTGCGTCCGGACATTCCGGTTGCCGTTCCCTTCGCGCTGATCTTCTTCGTGCTGGGGATGTCGCTCGAGGGGTGGCCGCCGTTCATCAACTACATGCTCGCGATCGTCACCGAGCGCGAGCGCCCCATGTACGCGGGTCTCATGGGCGTGGGCTACGTGCCGGCGGCGCTCGCGCCGATCGCCGGCGGGCTCATCATCGAGCACTGGACGTACGGAGGGCTGTTCGCGATCACGCTCGGACTCACCGCCGCCGGCGCGATCGCCGCGACCCGACTCTCCGCGGCGGGTCCTGCTCCACCCGCTGCCTCCGACGCCCCCGCTACGGCGCCGGAGTGAACCCGTAGACGCGCCCCAAGAACACGAGCGTCGTTTCCACGGTACGGATGATGTTCTCCGCGCGACGGAAGCCGTGGCCCTCGCCCGGGTAGAGCACGAGCTCGACCGGGATGCCCCTCGCGCGCAGGCTCTCCGCCATCGTCTGCGCCTGCGCCGGCGGTACGACCTTATCGTCTTCGCCCTGGAAGAGAATCATGGGCGCCGAGAGCCGGTCGGTGTGGTGGATGGGCGAGCGGTCGCGGTAGATCTGCGCTGCCTGCGGGTAGGGACCGAGGAGGCTGTCGAGGTAGCGCGATTCGAACTTGTGCGTCTCCTTCGCGAGCGCCTCGAGGTCGGAGACGCCGAAGAGGCTCACCCCTGCGGTGAAGAAGTCGCGGAACGTCAACGCCCCGATCGTCGTGAACCCGCCGGCGCTCCCGCCGGTGATCGCGACGCGCTCGCCGTCCACATCGCCGCGCTCGACGAGGAAGCGCGCGCCGGCGATACAGTCGTCTATGTCGTAGACGCCCCACTGTCCGCGCAGCAGGTTCCGGTAGCGCCTGCCGTATCCGGTACTGCCGCGGTAGTTCACGTCGAGCACCCCGATACCCCGTGACGTCCAGTACTGGATGTTCGCGCGGAACGAGCCCTGCACGTGCGCGGTGGGTCCGCCGTGGCTCTGCACGAGCAGCGGCGGACGCTCGCCCTCCGGCCCGTCGAAGACCGGATTGCGCGGGGCGTAGTAGAGCGCGTGCGCGGTCTCGCCCCCGGTCGTGGGGAACGAGATGGGTTCCGCTTCGCTCACGTAGGCGGGGTCGATCTCCAGGTCGCTCGTACGCTTGAGGATACGCCTCGTTCCGTCCGCGGCGCGGTGGACGAGCGCGGTCGGCGCGCCACGGTCGCCGCCGACGTAGAGCAGCCCCGCTTCGCCCGACGGTGCGAACGACTGCACGCCGCCGCGCGTGAGGATGGGAAACTCCACGCGCGTCTCGCCGGTCGTGAGATCGACGCGCACGCAGTGGCTCTCGCCTTCGATCATCGCGGGCCCGTAGTAAGCGTCGTCGACGACGTCGTACGGTGCCGGCGTGAGCGTCCACGCCGCTTCGCAGAAGTCGGCGGCGAAGTCGGTGACGCGCTCCACCGCACCGTCGGTGGCGTCCCAGCGGTAGGGCTGCCAGTAGTCCGCCGCGTCGTTGAGGAAGAGGAGGGAGCGCGAGTCGAGCCAGCGCGGGTAGACCGACGAGGTGTCGTCGGGCACCGCAACGCGCCGCGGGTCGGCGAGGGCATCGTCCGCGAGCCGGGCGGTCACGAGTCGCGTCGTGTCCCACGGCATGTTCGGGTGGTCCCACTCGACCCAGGCTATCCGCTCCCCGGCGGGGTCGAGCGCCGGTACGCCGTAGAAGTCGGCGCCGGAGGCGAGCGTGCGCACCGTCCCGTCGGCAAGGTCGACGAGGACGAGGCTGTTCTCCGCTTCGTGTCCCGCCTCGTGCCGCTCGGCGACGGCGACGAGCGCGTCGCGACCGGGGAGGAACTGCGGCGCGGCGAAGCGGGTGTCCGGGTCGTCGGTGACGCGGCGCGCGTGCTCGCCGTCGTCGCACGCGTAGAGCTGCTGGTCGGTGAACTCGACGTAGAGCACGAGGCCGTCGCGCACGGCGTAGGCGTCGCCGCCGTACTCGTGGACGCGCGTCCGCGCGTTGGCCGACGCCGGGGTCAGGTCGCTCGGTTGCGCGCCCGGAGCGGCGCCGACGACGACGGCCCGGCCGCCTTCGGACGGCCGCGACTCGAGCCAGGTCACCGTCTGCCCGTCGACGCCCGGCGAGCCGATCCCCACGACCTGCTCGGCGAGCATGGGCGCCGCGACCGGCGAGCTCCAGCTCCCGTACGGTCGTGCTTCCGCTCGATTCTCCATTCTTCGCCCTCCTGCGCTCCTGGTCGGCGACCCGTCTACGGCTGGTACACGAAAACCTTGGTGCCGTGCACGTCGCGCGCGATCCCCGTGCGAACCGGTTCCCATTCCCGCACGCCGAAGAGCGCCGAGACGACGATCACCCCGTCACGGTCGCCATCTTCGACGCGCTCACGTACCGATCGCATCGCCGACGGTGAGAGGTAACAGACGTACGCGGTGTACGGCTCGATCCCGACCGACCGGAAATCGGCATGCCGGAACGCGAGGTTTCCCGGTGCGCCGGGGGCCGCCCGGCGTGCTCGTGACACGAGGTAAGGCACCGCGCTCGCCTCGACCCCCACCACCCGCTTCTCCGGGTGTGCCCGAGCGATCCGCAGCGCCAGCCCG
Organism: uncultured Spirochaetaceae bacterium; assembly: GCA_964458555.1. Classification (GTDB taxonomy): domain Bacteria; phylum Spirochaetota; class Spirochaetia; order DSM-27196; family SLST01; genus SLST01. The sequence goes on from CAYWJH010000053.1 coordinate 10,970, forward strand.
CCCCACCCGGATCCGACCTCCACGATCCGCCGCACGTCCGGAAGCCGGGCGATCTCCTCGACGACCGCACGATGAACCTGCGGCGAGCTGGGCATGGGCACCGTGTCGACGCGGCTCGCGGTGATGAGGATCGATCCGACTGCGACGATCGTGACCGCGAGCAGTCCGTAGAGGAACCAGATGATCACGCCGGCACATCGTACACCGGACGCCGCGGTTCGTCACTGCGGCGTCTACGGACCCTGCACGATCGCGTCCGCCTCGATCTCAACCAGGTACCCGTCGCCGACGAGCGGCGCGCCCACGAGCGTGTTCGCCGGCTCGATGCCGGTGAACCGGCGGCCGTGCACGCGAGCCACCGGCTCCCAGTCGCGCGCGAGCTCCGGGACGTAGACGCGCGTGCGGATCACGTCCGCCATGCGCCCGCCCAGCGCCTCGATCGCCGCCTCGATCTTGTCGAGGCAGAAGTCGGCCTGCGCCGCGGAGTCGTCGGCGCCGACGAGGCGGTCGCCGTAGGTCGCCGTGGTGCCGCTTGCCGCGATGGTGTCGCCGCGACGAGCCGCGCGCGAGAACGAGGCGATCGATTCCCACGGCGTGCCGCTCGCGTAGCGCGCGTGCTCGACCGACTGGTCGGGATGGCGCTCGCAGAAGACCGGGCGCCACGCGCGGGTCTTGTGGTCCGAGAGGTCGCCGGCGGCGGTGAGGTAGGGCGGCTTGCGGTACTCGTCGCCGCAGTCGCCGGGGATGGGCTGCAGGTGCGACCTCGCTTCGGCGATCCGCGCGAGGTCCTCGGCGTCGAGCTCGAAGGAGAAGAGCCGCTCGTTGTCGTCGGTGTGGTCGCTCAGCCCCAGGCGCGTTCCCACGAGCACCGCCGCGACCGCGGGTTGCTGGAGTACCCACCGCACCGCGACGTTCGCGGTGCTCACCGAGTGCTTCTGCGCCACCGACACGACGGTGTGCAGCAGCCGCTGGAAGACGTCCCACCCACCGGCCGCGCGGATGAAGCGCAGGTACTTCATCCTGCTCCAGTTGCCCGCCACCTCTTCTTCGCCGGGCTCGGGGCGGTCGAGCCACTGCTCGCTGAAGAATCCGCCGGCGAGCGTCCCGTAGCAGAGCAGCTTGATCCCGGCGGGCTCGCACACCTCGGTCATCTCGCCGGCGGCCCGCGCGTCGAGCAGCGAGTAGTGCACCTGGTTGCTCACGACGGGCACGCCCAGGCTCAACAGGATCCGCAGGTGCGCGCTGTCGAAGTTGGTCAGCCCCAGGTTCGCGATGAGCCCCTCCTCACGGAGCGAGGCGAGCTCGAGCATGGCGTCGATGTAGCGCGGGTCGAGGTAGTCCCACCAGTGAAACTGGAGGAGGTCGATCGTCTCGCTCGCGAGCCGCCTCCGCGAACGGTCGATCGCCTTCCTGACCACCTCCGGCGTCATGTCTCCGGGTTCCGGGCACCACTTCGTCGAGGCCTGTACCGTGCGTTCGTCGCCGAGGCGCCTGATGAGGTCGCCGGTGAGCTCCTCCGCCGGGCCGTAGTGGTCGGCCATGTCGAACGAGGTGAGCCCCTCCGCGTGGAGGCTCGCCATGTGGTCGACCGCCTTGCCCGGGTCGATCTCGCCGTGACCGCCGGCGACCTGCCAGAGGCCGGTGACGATCCGGGGAATCGTGAGGTTGTCGCCTATCGTCGTCGTGGGAATCGTGCCCATGGTGTCCTTCCAGTCCGGCGGTGCCGGTGATCCTGCGTGCCGCCGTGAAGATGCCACGTCGACGGCGGGAAGACAAGGCCGGCGGTCGTACGGTAGGATGGGCGCCGCGATGAGGCGCCGATGAGTCCATGAGCCCCGAAGAACGACGAGCGATCCTTGAAACCTACATCCCGCTGATGAAGTTCTTCGCGCAGCAGTGCCCGGAGACCGAGATCGTCCTCCACGACGTGAGCGACCTCGACCGGTCGATCATCGCGATCGAGAACGCGCACATCAGCGGCCGCGCGGTAGGCGGGTCGTCGACCGACCTCGTCCTGCGGATCCTGCGCGAGCAGAGCTACCGCGAGCGCGACTTCACCCCGGCGTATACGAGCACCTCGGCGACGGGCAAGTTCTTCAGCTCGGGGACCTTCTTCATCAAGCACGAGGGCGAGCTGCTCGGCCTGCTCTGCACGAACACCGACCTCACGCCGCTGCACGCGCTCAAGAAGGCGGCCGAGGACCTGTTTGCTTCGCGGCAGGGGGAGCGGCCGCCGGCCTCGATCGACGAGAAGCTCTCGCAGTCGGTCAACGATATCCCGGTCGAGACGGCGCTCGAGGTGATGCGCGAGATGGACGTCCACCCCGACCGGCTCAGTCAGGACGAGCGGCTGAGAGTCGTCGGCGAGCTCGACCGGCGCGGCATCTTCCTGCTCAAGGGCGCGATCGCGAGCGTCTCGCGCGTGCTGAAGATCTCCGAGCCCACGCTCTACCGCTACCTGCGGACGCTGCGCGAGTAGCGCCGCGCGCCCGTTGACACCCGCGTAACAATAATTTATCGTCATAACAATTTTGTGAATGGAGCCCGATATGATGCAGACCGTTACGACCGATCGCGCCCCGGCGGCGATTGGCCCCTACTCCCAGGCCACCCGCGCCGGTGACCTGCTCTTCGTCTCCGGCCAGCTGCCCATCGATCCGGCGACCGGCAGCTTCGTGCCCGGCGGCGTCGCCGAGCAGACCGCGCAATGCCTGAAGAACCTCGAGGCGATTCTCGTCGCCGGCGGCGCCTCGCTCGCGGCGGTCGCCAAGGCGACCGTCTATCTCAAGCATATCGACGACTTCGCGGCGATGAACGAGGTCTACGGCCGCGTCTTCTCCGAGAGCGCGCCGGCGCGCGCTGCCTTCGAGGTGGGCGCGCTGCCGAAGGACGCGCTCGTGGAGATCGAGGCCGTCGCGCTGGTGGACGCCGGGTGACCGATCGTACCGAGGCCTCACGCGACCAAAACTTGTTCTCGGACGCTTCCGTAGACCGTGCGGTGCTGCGCGAGCGGGCGTACAACCACCGCTGGGCAGAGCAGCCGGCCGACGTGATCCCGCTCACCGCCGCGGACCCCGATTTCCCCGCTCCCGAACCGGTGCGCGAGGCGATCGTCGAGTACGCCTCGGCCGGCTACTTCTCCTACGGACCGCCGACCGGGCTGCCCGAGTTCCGCGAGACGGTCTCGCGGGTCGTGCGCGAGCGCAAGGGGATCGAGGTGCCCGCCGCGCGGGTGCTGCCCATCGACAGCGCGGCGCGGGCGATGTTCCTCATGGCGCGCGCCGTCCTCGAGCCGGGCGACGAGGCGATCGTCTTCGACCCGGTCGACTTTCTCTTCAAGAGCGCCGTGGAGGCGGCCGGAGGAGTCCCTCGTTACTGTCCGGTCGACACGCTGTCCGGGACCTTTGATATGGGCCGCCTCGAAGAGCTCGTGACCGACCGAACCCGGATGATCGGCGTGTGCAATCCGCACAATCCAGTGGGTCGTGTGCTCCGCGAGGCGGAAGTCACCGCGCTCGCGCATTTCGCCGCCCGGCACGACCTGTGGGTGATGAACGACGAGATCTGGTCGGACATCGTCTACGAAGACGAGGACGTGGCGTTCCACAGCATGCACGCGCTGACGGCCGATCTCACGTCGAAGACCGTGACCATCTACGGGTTCTCCAAGACCTTTGCGATGGCCGGTCTGCGCGCCGCGTTCATGCTCTGCCCGGACAACGACACCTATCGGCTGATGCTGAACGCGTCGGACATGCCGTCGACCGCGGGCGGCATCGCGCCGATCATCCAGGTCGCAGCCGCTGCGGCGTTCCGGGACGCGTGGCCGTGGGTCGACGCGTTCGTCGATCACCTGCGCGTCCAGCGCGACTACGCGGTCGAGCGGCTCGCGCGGATGGACGGCATCTCGTGCAACCGACCCGAGGGGACCTACGTGCTCTTCCCGGATATCTCGCGGTTGGGCTTGTCTTCGGGCGACCTCGTGGACACATTACTACACGACGCGCGGGTCGCGGTCGTACCGGGGACGCCGGCCTTCTTCGGGCCTGGCGGCGCCGGGCATATCCGGATCTGCTACGCAACGTCGCGAACTATTCTGAGTGAGGGTCTCGACAGAATCGAGAACTGGATACAACAACCAAAGGAGCATGTATGAATCGTTCCATGAAGGCCCTGGCGATCGCGCTGGCGCTGCTCGTAGTGGGCGCGACCGGTGTCATGGCCACGGGTACGCAGGAGTCGGGCGAGGGTTCCCTGCCCGGTCCCATCATCGTGGGGAGCAACAGCGCGCCGCGCACGCTGAACCCGCTGTTCTTCCCGAGCAGGCAGGACTCGCTGGTCACCAATCTGATCTTCGATAACTTCGTCCAACCGGACAAGGAAGGTCAGATCGTCGGCCGCCTCGTCGAGTCGTTCGACATCTCGGAGGACGGCGTGACCTATACGTTTAACCTCCGTGACGACGTAACCTGGCACGACGGCGAAGCGTTCGACGCCGAAGACGTCGTTGCCACCTTCGAGATGCTCGGGCATCCGGACTACAACGGCGGCATGAACCGCGTGGGAGACATCGTCGGTGTGGAGGAGTTCGCGGCGGATCCCTCCGGCGACATCCCCGGCATCACGGTCGAGGACGACTACACCGTCGTCGTGGAGATCAAGGAGCCGTCGGCGACCTTCCTGCCCGGGCTCTACTTCCCCATCCTGCCCGCGCACGAAATCGCAGACATCGACCTGACCAACCTCGAAGAGGCGCCGTTCAACTCGAACCCGGTGGGGACCGGCCCGTTCGTGTTCGAGGAGTGGGATGTCGGTGACTCGATCACCGTCACCGCCAACGAGAACTACTACCTCGGCACTCCCAAGGTGAACAGCGTCATCGTCAAGTTCGGCGACACCGTCGCGCTGACGAGCCAGCTGCAGACCGGTGCGATCGACATCCTGGAGGTCGATCTCGACGGCTACGCCACCTTCGAGGGTGACTCGGACTTCGTCATCTACACCTACCCCATGCTGAGCGTCGACTACGTCGGCTACCGGGTTGGCCCCGGACGCGCGGACGACACCGACGACTGGCTGCCGGTCTACGAGAAGAGCATCCGCCAGGCGCTCGCGTACGCGACGAACAAGGAAGCGCTCGTCGAGGCGGCCTTCGGCGTGGGCGGGTACCCGCACGACTCGATCTTCCCGCGCGGGACGATCGCCGACAGCCCGAACGACAATCCGTACACCTACGACGTCAACCGCGCGAAGGCGCTGATCGAGGCCGAAGGCTACGAGATGAACGGGCAGACCGGTATCTACGAGCTCGACGGCGAGCCCCTCGAGATCGAGCTGATCTACTCTGAGGCCGATGGCGCTGCGGCGGCGATCCTCAAGGAGCAGTGGAGCCAGGCCGGCGTCGACCTCCAGCTGCGGCTGCTCGACTTCGGCGCGCTCATCAACGTCCTGCTGCGCAAGAGCGATGCGAACGGCAACCTCGAGGGCGACGACGGGTACGACCCGGAGACTGCAGCGACCGACGCGCCGTTCGAGGCGTACCTGCTCGGCTTCGCGCAGGAATCGGACCCGGACGAGTACGCGCAGTACTTCGTGGACGATCCGTTCTGGAACTTCTACCACTACGATAACGAGGACGTGCAGCGCTGGTTCGCCGAGCAGGCCGTGACGGTCGACCCCGACGAGCGGCAGGAGATCCTGTACCGCATTTCGGAGCAGATCACCGAGGACCTGCCGTGGTTCACGTACGCCGGTACGAACGAGAACGTCGTCACCGGTGCGAACATAGGCGGCTTCGACCCCGACACTCGCGGCTACACGCTCAACGCCCACCTCTGGACGATCGAGTAAGCTGCTGCGCCGGGGCGGGCTTCGGCTCGCCCCGGCGATCTTTGTCGCATGCAATCGCTGGACATCCTCCGCGACCTGATACGAATCGACACGCAGAATCCGCCCGGCAACGAGGCGCCCGCCGTGGAGTACATCGCGGCGCTCTGCCGCGACGTCGGGCTCGACTGCGAGATCCGAACCTACGAGGGGAACCGTTCGAACATCCTCGTGCGCCTCGCGCCGGACCGTGACGACCGGCTGATCATCCTGGGCCACCTCGACGTGGTGAAGGCGGACCCCGCCGCCTGGGATCATGAGCCGTTTGCCGCGGAGATAGCCGACGGCTACCTCTACGGCCGTGGCGCGCTCGACATGAAATACTTCGTCGCGGTCGCGCTCGCGGTTCTGATCGAGCTGAAGCCCGAGGAGGACCGACTCGAGCGCGGCATCACCTGCGTCTTTGCCGCCGACGAGGAGAACGGTAGCGTCTACGGGCTGCCGCGACTCCTGGAGGATCCGGGGATCCGCGACGAGCTGAACGGCCGCACCGTCCTCAACGAGGGCGGAGGGTTTGCCTGGGAGCACGAGGGACGCTGGTACTCGCTCGTGGAAACGGGGCAGAAGAGCGTCTGCAGGTTGAAGGTCACCGTACCCGAGCTCGCCGGTTCGAGCCCGTACTTCCCCACGCTCGAACACGAGTCGATCCTCGCGCGCGCGGTGGCGGCGGTGTCGTCGGTGAAGCTCGCCGACCAGACCCCGGCAACGGTCACCCGTCTGCTCGAGCGCGTGGGCGGGCCCACAGCGGACGCTTCGCCCGACCCGAACGACGCCGCCGCGCGGGCAGCGTTGCTCGGCGACCCGTTCTTCTCGAAGCTCCTCGACGCGATGACGCGGTCGATGGTCACGCCCACGATCGTACGCGGCGGGTCGCGAAACCCCGAGCTGCCACGCGGGGTGAAGGGCGAGGCGACCTTCGACTGTCGTCTCCTGCCGGGCGTCGGCGAGGAGGCGTTCGTCGCCGCCGTGCGGGCAGCGATCGCCGATTTTCCGGTCGAGCTCGAGGTCCTCTCGTTCTCGGCCGGGTACGAGACGGCGTTCTCGAACCCGATTATCGAGATGGCCGAAGCCGCGCTGAAACGACACGATCCGCGGATCGAGGCGTGCGTGCCGTTTCTCACGCCCGGCGCGAACGACGGGAAGTACCTGCGGCCGCTCGGCTGCGACGTGCTCGGCTTCGCGCCGCTTTCGACCTCGCAGCCGTTCGGCGAGGTGATCGCGTCGATTCACAGCGTCGACGAGCGGATCTCGCTCGAGTCGGTGTCGTTCTGTACCGACGTCATGCGCGATCTGTGCCGAAGCTACGTTACGAGGAAGGACACGCATGTGCGAAAGTAAAGTGAAGCGGACGAGAAGCGAGGAGATCGTCGAACGAATCGCGGCGGAGCTGCGTTCGCGCGGGATCGACACCCTGCTCGTGCTTTCCCGCGAGGACTCCGACGGGGTGCTCGCGCGCATCCTCGACACCCACGTCGTCGCGCAGACGGCGATCTTCTTCAACGCCGACGGCCGGCACCTCGTTCTCACCGGACGGACCGACGCGATGGCCTACGAGGGGTACTCGTTCTTCGACCGTGTCATCGCGATGGAGGACGATTTCCCGGTCGAGTTCGAACGCGTCTTCGACGAGCTCGCCCCGACGAAGGTCGCGCTCAACATCTGCGAGGACGACGCGGCGTACGACGGGCTGCGCTGGGGCCTCTACGCGCAGCTCGAGGACATCGTGGGTGCCGAACGGCTGCACGCGATGGAGGTCTCGAGCGCCGATCTGCTGAGGTCCGTGCTCGAATGACCCGACCCGTCGATCTCGTCGACATCTTCAAGGACCTCGTCCGGCTCGACACGACCAATCCGCCCGGCAACGAGATGATCGCCGTGGAGTACCTCGCCTCGATCCTCGACGCGCACGGGATCGCGAGCGAGATCGTCGAGCCCGAGCCGTCGCGCGCGAGCATCGTCGCGCGCATCGGGCCGGAGTCCGGGCCTCCGCCGGTGATTCTCATCTCGCACCTCGACGTCGTCGCCGCAGACTCGGGCGAGTGGACGCACCCACCCTTCGACGCGGTCGAGCGCGACGGGATCATCTACGGCCGCGGTACGCTCGACACGAAGTATCTCACCGCGATCGAGCTGGGCGCGCTGCTCGCGCTGCGCGAAGACGAGCTCGACCGGCCGGTCTACCTCGTCGCGACCGCCGACGAGGAGCAGGGGAGCTCGCTCGGCATGCCACACGTCGCCGATCGCTGGGCGAACGCCTTCGCCGGGGGCGTGGTGATCAACGAGGGCGGCGGCTTCTACGTCGAGCACCCCGCAGGACCCTTTCACCTCTGCACCGTCGGGGAGAAGGGACGGTGCCGATTCACGGTCACGCTGCGCGGGACGCCGGGCCCGGCATCGTTCCCGGCCGCCGACCCGGCGATGGCGAAGCTCCTCGCGCTCCTCGATCGCATGGCCGCGCGCGAGTTCCCGCCCGAGAGCAACCCCGTATCCGCGCGCTACGAGGAGCTGCTCGAGCGCTCGTGGGAGCATCCGTTTCTCCGCGCCTTTCGCGAGTACAACCGGCGCGACACCTTCATCCTCAAGCGCTTCGACGCCGGGTCGCAGGCGAACGTCCTCGCGCACGAGATCGCCTTCGAGGCCGAGTTGCAGCTGCTTCCCTCGCGCGACCGCGCGTACGCGGAGGCGCTGCTCGCGGAGGTGTTCGAAGGGCTCGACGCCGAGTGGGAGGTCGCAGAGTTCCGCCCCGGCTTCGTCTCACGTCTAGACGGCGAGGCGTTCGCCTCGCTCGAGCGGGGAGCGCGCGAGCATCTTGGCGGCGCGCGCCTGCTGCCGGGCTTCGCGCTCGGGCAGACCGACGGGCGCTTTCTCGGCGCGCTCGGCTGCGACGTCTACGGCTTCGGGCCGGTGACGCGCGCGGTCCCGTTTTCGGAGGTGCTCACGCTCGTTCACCAGACCGACGAGAGGATCTCGCGCGAGTCGATCGGTGTGGGAGCGGCGATCCTCGAGCGGCTCATCCGCGACCTTGGGAAGGTATCAGCATGAAGGAACAGCGTCAGCTCCACGAGGAGAAGATCGGCCAGGCCAGGCGCTACATGGACGAGCGCGGAATCGACCTCGCGATCGTCCGCGACCGGGGAACCGGCGACCCGAGCGTCCCGCTGCTCTTCGGTACGCCGACGGGCAACGACACGTTCTACCTCACGACGACGCGGGGGACGACCGTCGTCGTTCACCCCGACGACGAGGTCGGCGTGCGCGAGGCGGGGCTCTTCGACGAGGTCACCGTCTACGGCGACGACGGCCCGGCTGCGATCGTCGGAGGGCTCGTGCGCTCGGCGGACCCGCGGAGGATCGCGCTCAACATCTCGAAGGCGAACCACCTCGCCGACGGGCTCGCCGTAGGGGCGTACCGGTCGCTCGTGAATATGATCGGCGAGCCCTACGCCTCGCGCATCGTCTCGAGCGAGGACTACATCCAGAAGCTGCGCAGCATCAAGTCGGCGCAGGAGCTCGCCTACATCAGGCGGGCGATCGAGATCACGCTCGAGATCTACGACGAGGTCTTCGCCGCCGCACGCTCCGGCATGACCGAGGTCGAGGTGGGCGAGCTCTTCATCGAGGGTATGAAGAAACGCAACGTCGTCAACGGCATCTCGCGCGACCTGAGCCCGCCCATCGTCATGAAGCACAAGATCGCGCACCGGGCTCCCGGGAAGGGCGTGCTCGAGCCGGGGGACTACGTCATCTGCGACTTCTCGGTCGACTACATGG
>CAYWJH010000054.1:0-20419 GCA_964458555.1 uncultured Spirochaetaceae bacterium
TGAGGCCGTTCCTGCACGCCGGTCGGGTGGCGTGGAATCGACCGGTGCATCTACCCCTCGGTAAACAGTTGAGCCGTGTTCACGACGCTCTTCGCCGCGCGCACCATCGCCGGGATCGCGATCCACTCGTAGCGACCGTGCAGGTTCTGCCCGCCGGTGAAGAGATTGGGCGTGGGAACACCCTGCTCGCTCAGCCGGGCCCCGTCGGTACCGCCCCGGATGCGATGGACGGCGGGCTCCATCCCGGTAGCGCGAATCGCCTCCTGCAACCGTTCGATCAGCTCCGGATGCGGGCGCATGTGCTCGGCCATGTTGACGTACTGGCGCACCGTCTCGACCTCCACGCTCCCTCCGGGAAAGGCGCCTTCGATCGTCTGCGCGAGCGAGTCGAGGTACTCGAGCCGTCGCTCGGCGATCGCCATGTCGAAATCCCGCACGATGACGGTCGCCTGCGCGCGCGCGATCGAGCCGGTGATCTCGGTGGGACAGTAGAAGCCGTAACGCTCGTCGGTCGCTTCGGGGCTCTCGGAGCGAGGCAGCATCGCGACGAACTGCGAGGCCATCGACGCGGCGTTCGCGAGCTTGCCGCGCGCCTTGCCGGGATGGATCGAGTAGCCGGTGAAGGTCACCGTGGCCTTGAACGCGGTGAAGCACTCGGCCTCGATCCCACCCTCGTCGGTGCCGTCGACGGTCACGCAGAACCTCGATCGCAGCTCGTCGGTCGGGAAGGTCTCCATGCCGCGACCGGTCTCCTCGTCCGGGGTGAAGATGACCTCGAGGTCGGGCCGCGGCACCTCGGGGTGCGCGAGGAGGTACTTCACGGCGGTCATGATCTCGGCGATGCCCGCTTTGTCGTCGGCGCCGAGAAGCGTCGTGCCGTCGGTCGTGATCACCGTCTCGCCTTCGTAGCGCGCGAGCGTGGGGTATTCCTCCGGGTCGAGCGCGTGTTCGTCGTCGAGCTCGATGACGCCGCCGTCGTAGCCCTCGTGGACCTGCGGGTCGACCCCCTCGCCGGAGAAGTCGGGCGCGGTATCGAGGTGCGCCATGAAGCCGATGGGCGTTCCCGGCGCGGTACCGGGCAGCCGCGCGACGAGGTTGCAGTGGTCGTCGAGGGTGACGTCGTCGAGTCCCAGGTCGCGGAGCTCGCCTTCGAGCATCCGGGCGAGATCGAACTGGCGGTCGGTCGAAGGAGTGGCGGGGTTGTGCGGATCCGAGGTAGTGTGGACCCGGACGTACCGGAGAAACCGGTCTTGGAGGTCGTCGGCGAACCACGCGCGGTCGGTGTCCAGGTCGTGGAGCGAGCGAGCGATATCTGGCATGACGCCATACTACGCTGCGGCGGGCGGTCGGTCAAACCGCATCGGCACCCGACCACGGAACGGTAGGAAGGTTGGTGCAGTCCTACATTTTCGTGTCCTGTAAGGCGGTCATACTACATATCTGTAGTTTTTCTGCCGCGGTGCCTCGCAGGCCAATCCGACAAGTCGTTGTCGTGTCGCGCTTTGGACGACTTGCCGTATTTGGCACGCGGTTTGCTATAGAGGAGGAAGACAAGATTCTCACGCCGGACCAGAACGGTCCGGTGTACGTATGTGCAGAAGGAGTTACGAATGAGCGACGTACAAACACCGGCTGATGTTCTCAAGATGATGCGAGAAGAGAACGTACAGATCGTCGACCTGCGGTTCATGGACTTTCCCGGGATCTGGCAGCACTTCAGCGTCCCGGCCACCGTGATCGACGAGGACGTCTTCGAAGAGGGCCTCGGCTTCGACGGCTCGAGCATCCGCGGCTGGCAGGCGATCAACGAGTCCGACATGCTCGTGAAGCCGGTCGCGCAGACGGCTTTCATCGACCCGTTCATGACCGCCAAAACGATCGTCCTGACGTGTAACATCGCCGACCCGATCACCGGCGAGGATTACACGCGCGACCCGCGCAACATCGCGCGCAAGGCGGAGGCGTACCTGCAGTCGTCGGGCATCGGCGACACCGTGTTCTTCGGCCCGGAGGCGGAGTTCTTCGTCTTCGACGACATCCGTTTCGACCAGAACGAGCACTCCGGCTACTACTTCGTCGACTCGGTGGAGGGCCGATGGAATACCGGCCGCGAGGAGAACCCGAACCTGGGGTACAAGCCGCGCTATAAGGAAGGCTACTTCCCCGTGCCGCCGGCGGACAGCCTGCAGGACATCCGCAGCGAGATGACGCTCCTGCTCGAGCACATCGGCATCCCCGTCGAGGCGCAACACCACGAAGTCGCCACCGGCGGGCAGTGCGAGATCGACATGCGCTTTCAGCCACTCGTGCAGATGGCCGACAACCTGCTCAAGTACAAGTACATCGTGAAGAACGTGGCGCGCCAGCACAGTAAGACGGTCACGTTCATGCCCAAGCCGCTGTGGAACGACAACGGAAGCGGCATGCACGTCCACATGTCCATCTGGAAGGGCGGCAAGAACCTCTTCTTCGGCGACGGCTACTCGGGCCTCAGCGAGACCGCGATGTACGCGATCGGCGGAATACTGAAGCACGCGCCGGCGATCCTTGCGTTCACGAACCCCACCACGAACAGCTACAAGCGGCTCGTACCCGGATTCGAGGCGCCGGTCAACCTCGCCTACTCGAGCCGAAACCGATCGGCTTCCGTCCGGATTCCCATGTACTCGAAGAGCGAGAAGGCGAAGCGATTCGAGTTCCGCTGCCCGGACGCGAGCGGCAACCCGTACCTGGGCTTCAGCGCGATGCTGATGGCCGCGCTCGACGGGATCCAGAACAAGATCGACCCGGGCGAACCGCTGGACAAGGACATCTACGACCTCCCGCCGGAGGAGCTCGCGAAGGTACCCACGACACCGGGAACGCTGCGCGAAGCGCTCGGCGCGCTCGCCGCCGACCACGACTTCCTGCTCAAGGGCGACGTCTTCACGCCGGACGTAATCGAGACGTGGATCGACTACAAGCTGGAGAACGAGGTGAAGGCGCTCGACCTGCGGCCGCACCCGTGGGAGTTCGCGCTCTACTACGACATCTAGGGCGTGCGACGCTCGTACCGTCTCTCGGGGGCCGCCGATTCGTCGGCGGCCCTTTTTCGTGCGCGGTCGTTTCGCGGCTCGTCCCGGCGCCGGAGCGTCCGGCGGGTGCGTCCGGCGCGCGCTCAGATTCCGCTTTCCTCCAAAAGCCCGAAAAAAGCGTCTCCGAGCATGGGAATTCCTGACGTGCGTGGTACAATAATGACCGGAGGTTCTGCATGCGAAGACTACTCATCGTGCTGCTCGCGCTGCTTCTCGCGGCGACGTTTGCGAGCGCGCAGACGCAGACATTCGAGAAATACGAAACAAGTATCAAGGGCTTCGCGGAAGGCGTCGCGAACAGCCTTCCGCTCAATTCGGCGATCGGTCTGACCTGGTCCGACGCGTACATCGGCCAGTTTCCCCACCTGGGTGTGGGAGCGACCGTGGGGTTCAGCAGCGTACCGTACTCCGCGGTGCAGCCGGTCATTCAGGCGCTCGGCCTCGAATCGCAGCTTACCTCGAGCGAGGTCTTCGGTTATATTGAGCAGTACGGCGCGCCGTTCCCCGCGTACGCGGTTGACGCCCGAATAGGCGGGTTCATCCTGCCGTTCGACGTGGGCGTCAAGCTGGGCACGATCCCTCCTGACGTCGACACGACGTCGCTCGTCGACGGAGTCGACTTCGACTACTTCCTCGCCGGCGCGAACGTGCGGGTCCCGCTGACCGAGGGAAAGGGTCTCATGCCCGAGATTTCGGTAGGGGGCGGGTACAACTACCTGCGCGCGTCGATCGGACTGTCCGGGCTCGCCGGGGGCAACGTCGAACTGACCGACTTCAGCGACCCACGGCCCGACGTCGGCGATACCTACACGCTCACGCTGACCGATCCGGAGGTGAAGTACTTCTGGCGCGCGAACGTGATCGACCTGCAGGTGCAGGCGAGCAAGAAGGTGCTGCTCTTCACGCCCTACCTGGGCGCCGCGGCGTCGATCGGCCTGGGCCAGGCGGGCGGCGGGCTCTACTCGGAGCTCACGACGACTCCGGGGCTCGACCCGGTCGATTACGACGCGATCAACGCCGCCGCGGAAGCGCAGGGACTCGAGACCATTCCCGAGCTCGGCGAGAACGGCTTCTCGGTCACCGCGGACATGCCGGCCGGCTGGTCGTTCCGCGCCTTCGGCGGATTCAGCGTCAACTTGCTCATCGTCAGGGTCGACATCACCGGCATGTACGATTTCCTGGGGAATAACTTTGGCGTGACGCTGGGGACTCGCGTCCAGCTCTAAAGCCCTTTCACGAAGCAGTCCCATCTGCGCCTCGGGGGTCCTCCTCCTTCCCCCGGGGCCTTTTTATGCCTGCTCGGTTTCCTCGCCGTCGGTCCGGAAGATTTCGATCTGCTCCTTCAACCGCTCGGTCGCCTCGTGGAGATTGCTCGCCACGAGCGAGACCGACTCGATCGCCCCGGATGCCGATTCGGCCTGCCCGGCGATGTCGCCGCTGACGCGCTGCACCTCGTCGGTCAGCCCGTTGAGGTCGCCGATCGCCTGCGAAACGGTCTTCGTCTCCGTCCGCACGGTCGACGAGCCGGACTTCACGTCGGTGGAGACGTCCTGGAGAACCTGCATCGCGTTCATGATCTCCCCGCTGCCGGTGGAAAGCTCCGCGGCGCTCGCGGCGATCTCGTCGAGCGAGTTGACCACCGTCTGGACCTCCTGCTCGATCTCCTCGAATGCGTGCTGCGTCTCGGTGCCCGAGCTCGCCGCCTCGTGGACCGTCTCTACGATCTCCTTGATGCTGGCGGTCGTCTCGCTCGAGTTCGTCGACGCCTCTTCGGCGAGCTTACGGATTTCGTCGGCAACGACCGCGAAGCCACGCCCCGCGTCTCCGGCGTGCGCCGCCTCGATCGCGGCGTTCATCGCGAGCAGGTTCGTCTGGCTCGCGACGTTCTGGATGATCGACACGAACTCGCTGATCGCGTCGACCCGCGCGAGCAGCGTCTGGACCGCCTCCATCGTGCGGCCGAGCTGCGCGCCGCCGTCGCGCGCGGTCTGCATGAGGCGCTCGCTCGACGCGCGCTTCGACTGCGTGATCGCCGCGACGTTATTGAGCGACCCGTTCATCTCCTCGATGCTCGCCGTCGACTGCGTCACCGCCGCGAACTGCTCCTCGATGCGCTCGCTGAGCTTGCCCATCTCCGCGTCGATGAGCTCCACCGACGCGCTGGACGACGCCATGAGCTCGTTGAGCCGCTCGACGCGCTGCGAGATGTCCCTCGTCGCGGCGGTGATGTTCTGCATCAGCTCGGTAGCGTGGCTGCTCGACTCTCCGAGCCGCTCCTCGATCGTGACGTTCACGTCCGAGCTGCTCTTGATGCTGCGCACGATCTCGGTGAGCCGATCCGCGAACCGGTTCACGCCGTCGGCAATCTGGCCCACCTCGTCGCGCCTGCGCACCGAGATGCGCGTGCGCAGATCGCCGTCGCTGTAGCAACCGAGCGCCGACTCCACCGCGCCGAGCGGTCGCAACGACACGCGGAGCGTCAGAACGTAGACGAGAAGCGCGACTACGCCGACCCCGGCGGCCGCGGCGGAGACGACGAGGAGGAACGAGCCGAGCGCCGAGAACCGCGTCTCCTCCGACACGAGGTAGCCGGTGTACCAGTCCCACGGTTCGTAGTAGTCGACCACGAACCAGTACGCGCCGGTCTGCGTGTCCATCGTCGTCGCGAACGGCGTACCCGGTTCGGCCCGGGCAAGCAGCGCGTCGGCGACGCCCCCCTCGATGCCGAGCTCGTCCGGCCAGAGGATCAGATCACCGGTTCCGTTGAAGATGAGCGCGCGCGCGTCGTCGGAGCCCTCGAATCGGCGTTCGAGGCGGGCGAGCAGCTCCGACTGCAGGCGCGCCACCTCGTCGGAGGCGGCGCTCACCGCGTCCACATCGGCATACTCGAACTCGATTCCGTCGATTCGGCTCGTGAAGTCCTGGTAGTAGAGGTTGTCGATCTCGCGCCTGAAGAAGACGAGCGAGACCGCCACCACGACGGCGGCGACGAGCGCGATAGAGACGAGGCCGACAACGGCGAGTCGGGCCTTGATCGAAAGGGTCATGCAAACCTCGCTTTGCCTGTGAGTATAGTATGGGCCCGGCGCGTCCAACAACGAGGAAAATCTGCTACGATCGGACCGTGTCGGGCATTGGCGGTCTCAACGAAACCGAGCTCCACGAGCAGCTCAAGCACCTCTACGCGGGCGAGGACGGCGCGACCGAGCGAGACGTGGACGGTTTCGTCGTCGACGTGGTGCGCGGCGGCGGCGAGCTCGTCGAGATCCAGAGCCGGGGATTCGGCAAGCTCCGCCGCAAGATCTCCGCGCTCGCCGAATCGCACCGGGTCCGGATCGTGCACCCGGTCGCGGTGGAGACGCTCATCACCAAGCTGAGCGATACGGGGGCGCTCGTGAGCAGCCGCCGTTCACCGCGCAGAGGCCGCGTCGAAGAGGTCTTCCGCGAGCTCGCCTCCATCGCCGACCTCCTTCCCCACCCCGCCATCGTCGTGGACGTCGTGCTCGTACGCGCGGTGGAGACGCGCGTGGACGACGGGCGGGGGAGCTGGCGGCGGCGCGGCGTGAGCATCGTCGCGCGGCAACTGGGCGCGGTCGTGGAGACCCGATCGTTCTGCTCGGCGGCGGACTACCTGGGCGTACTGCCGGCCGGACTCGACCGGCGCTTCACCAACGGCGACCTCATCGCCGCCGGCGGTCTGCGCTACCGCGACGCCCAGCCCATCACGAGCGCGCTGCGCAAGATGGGTCTGCTCGACCTCGTGGACAAGCGCGGGCGCGAGCAGGTCTACGAGATCTCGGCCCGGTTGCGGCCGAGCCGCTTGGCGCGGGCGTGAGCCGGAAAACCCGGGCGGCATCGCCCCGCGCGGCCTCGACACAACCGGTAATCGCGAGGCTTCAAACGAGGGCCGATTATCGCTACACTACGCTACGTGAGGCTCGCCCTCACGCGCCCGCGGGGCCCCCTGCCGCGGAGCGCCACCCGCCCCGGTAGCTCAGGGGATAGAGCAACTGCCTCCTAAGCAGTAGGTCATGCGTTCGAATCGCATCCGGGGTAAGACGAAACGTCTCCGCCGCAGAGATTGCAGGGGGATGTTACACACCAGGTTCAGCCCCGCCAATCCACCAGGCCGACTACTTCCTCTCGCTCGCGACGTGAAGCGTATGGAACCAGAACGGTCCGGACAATGCAAAGCACTTGAATACCCGGTTGCGCTATTCAAATTTCGCGGCTATTCTTTAATAGGCAACCGCTCCATGAACGAGAACATGACTACCCCGTCAGGCCGATACGTCACGAGCTCGACGATCGGCGAGCCAGTTCACGCATTCGTGCCCAACAAGCTGCCTCCGCCCAATCTGCCACCGCTGGATTATGACCATCTCGATTTGCTCGAGCGAGCCAACCGATCCCTTGGTCGCCTCGACGGACTGTCGGCTCTCCTGCCCGACGCATCGCTTTTCATCTACTTCTACGTAAGGAAAGAGGCTGTGCTCTCTTCGCAGATCGAGGGCACTCAAAGCAGCCTATCCGAGCTCCTGCTCTTCGAAGAGACGCAGCCAGGCGGAGTACCGATGGACGACGTGCAGGAGGTCTCTCGGTACGTTGCGGCGCTCAACTACGGCATCAAGCGCATGCGAGAAGATGGATTCCCGCTGTCGCTGCGCCTCCTGCGGGAGATCCACGCTGTCCTGCTCGGTGCGGGCCGGGGAAGCGACAAGGAGCCTGGAGAGTTCCGCTCCTCACAGAACTGGATCGGCGGCACTCGTCCGGGCAACGCTACGTACGTGCCACCCCCACCTGCCGAGCTCGCCGCGTGTCTGGGGGACCTCGAGCTCTTTCTCCATAGTCGTGAGCCGGCACTGCCTCTCCTTGTGCGGGCTGCACTCGTGCACGTTCAGTTCGAGTCGATCCATCCCTTCCTCGATGGCAACGGTAGGCTCGGTAGACTACTCGTGATGCTGCTCCTCGTCCA
Organism: uncultured Spirochaetaceae bacterium; assembly: GCA_964458555.1. GTDB lineage: Bacteria > Spirochaetota > Spirochaetia > DSM-27196 > SLST01 > SLST01. The sequence goes on from CAYWJH010000054.1 coordinate 8,050, forward strand.
TGAGGGCGCGATGAGCGAGCCGCTTCTCTATCTGAGCCTCTACCTGAAGCAGCATCGCGACCGGTATTACCAGTTGCTGCAAGCCGTTCGGGAGCAGGGCGACTGGCTGTCGTGGATACGGTTCTTTCTCGAGGGAGTCCGAGAGACGTCGGCGTCGGCTACCGATACTGCCCGACGTATCATGGCGCTGTTCGCAACGGATCATGAGCGGGTCGGTAGGTTAGGACGCTCGGCGAACTCGGCACTCCGAGTCCACGAGTACTTGCAGCGTAGACCAATCAGTTCTGTCTCCGGTGCCGCAGACGCAACCGGCCTCACGTTTCCCACGGTGCAGGCGGCGTTCTCGGCTCTTGGTGACCTGGGCCTCCTTACGGAGGTCACAGGCAAGCAGCGCGGAAAGATCTACGCGTACAACGAGTATCTGAGGGTCCTCAGCGAGGGGGCGTAGTATCGATCCGGCCAACCGCACCGTACGCGACTTGCCTCTTGCCCATAAGCACCTGCAAGAGCTCGTTGCCCTTGTACGTCATCGAGCGCGCGGGGTGCGCCCTCCCCAACCGGGAGGCCGCGGTTCAGAACGCGCGGATGGGGCGGATTCGGTTCTCCAACATCTCGTCGATTTCGCCGAGTGACGGTAGGAACCAGTCGCTGTATCCGTTGATCTCCGCCGTGGCGACCATCTTGGCCGCATAGTCGCCCGACTGCTGCGCGACGGTGGTCGGGGAACCGACGACGCGCTATCCGGAGTTCGTCTCAGCCGCCTCAGGACAGCAGGGCGAACGAATTGACATCAATCATACAGCGCTGTATGATTGGCGTCATGAAGCGTACTCAAGTTCAGATCCCGGACCCGCTCTATAAGGACGTCAAGCGAATCGCCGAGCGCCGGGACTGGAGCGTTTCCGAAGTGTTCCGACGGGCGGTCGAACAGTATGTCTCCGAGGTCCCGGAAGTCGCGGAACGCGGCGGATGGGCATTGCCGGCGCCACGCGAGATGGGCAAGCCCAAGGTAGCGCCGGATCAATGGCGGAACACGCTCGCCGACGACGAGGCGGGCGCCTGATGTCGATCTCGGTGGACACGAACATCTTCGTCTACGCACTCAACGGGAACAGCGACGTCCACGAGTCGGCCCGCACCTTCCTGGAGTCGATAGCCGTAAGCACGGACGTGGTTATCGCCGAACAGGCGCTTGTCGAGCTCTATCTCCTCATACGAAATCCGACGGTCTTTCCGAACCCGTATCCCGCGACCGAGGCCGTCCGGGTCTGTCGTGACTTCCATGGGAACCCCAACTGGCGCATCGTGGATTGCCGGCCCGTCATGGAGCGCGTCTGGGATGTCGCCAGACAACCCGACTTCGCCAGAAGGCGCATCATAGACGCACGGCTAGCGTTCACGCTTCGCGCAGCGGGTGTGACCGAGCTTGCTACCCGCAATACAGCCGACTTCACCGGGTTTGGATTCGAGCGGGTATTCGACCCGCTCGAAGAGGGCTCATAGACCCTTCCCGTTCACTCGAAGAAAACGCCGAACCGCGGGCCTCGCGAGCGCCGGAGCAGGCTCGATCCGTCGCAGCTACCCGGTGATCGGCTTCTCGAGAGAACGAGGGTGACCGCGATGCCGATCGCCTGGAGGAAGCTCGATGTCGCCTTGTGAATCCTATGAATTCCTTGCGACATCTATGTTCACACAGGGGACTAACGGAAGTCGATCCGCATCGCTACGGCCTGGAGCCAATCGTTCGGGTCCCCGGTCGTCTCGTCGGCCTCGAGCATATTACGGGCTCCTTCGGTTGAGATGCGGGTATGGACGACCTATACTGTTTTCTGGAGACAATCATGAGACGGAACCGGTACCTCGTTCTCGCAGCGCTCTCGCTGGGCCTCGCCGCTTCGGTGACGGCGGGCCCTCCTATGCTCCTGGAGATGGAGCCACCCGGCCACAAGGCCGAAGAGGCGGAGTCTCTCATGAACGAGTGGAAGCTGGCCATGCGCTCCATGAACGTGGAGGAGTTTGCCTCCTTCTATGCCGACAACGCGTTGCGCATTCTCGTCTTCCCGAGTGGGGGGCGCCACCTCGTGGAGGGACGCGAAGCCATCGCAGAGCAGCAGGCGGCCATCTTTCGTGACGTGCGGCGACGGGAGCCCAATGCTTTCCGCGCTTTCCGGCTGCCGCCCATGGAAGTAATCGAGCTGCCGGACCACCTGCCCATCCTTGTCTTCGCCTCGGAGGAAAGCGTTTTCACCCAGGTCTTCCAGTTCGAGGAGCGCTTCGGTCGGATGCTTATCTCCCGTCACGTCGAGTTCATCCGCGAGCTCGAGCCAATCGAGGCGCCGGAGGAGTACTACTGGGCGGACGAGAACGGTGACGGGATCCTCCAGCCGATAGAGCAGCAGCTACTCCTGGACCAGTACATACACATAGCCCGCGGGCCTCACCGGGCAGAGGGGTTCCTGGATCAGTTGTTCGATTGGGATGGGAACGGAGTGATCGATGCAACCGAAGCGGCCCGAGCGACGATCCAAGTGTATCGCGACGGCCTGCGCAAGGGCTACCGCTACTTCCCTGAGTTCACCCGGGAGTACATCGACCTAGACGGTTCGGAGTTCGTTAGCCTGGCAGAGGCGGATCTTGCCATGAGGACCGCGCTGGACGACGAGATCCCGCTGCCGCGAGCAATCGAATCCCCCTTAGACGAGCGTCTCGACGTGGACATGGACGGCTGGATCATTCGCCCGGAGCAGGATAGCTTCATATTCGGCCTCACCCGGGCTGTGGCCTCCATTCCCGAACCGCCCATTACCAATCCGACCACGCCGGCGGACCCGGCGTTTGTCTTCTGGTGGGCAGATGCCAATCAAAACGGGGTGCTGGACGAGCCCGAGCTCTATGACATCGGCACGGTCATGCTGCATCTTGTACAGTCCACCGAGCTCGTGACCAACCCGTTCGAGCTCATCTACGACGCGAATCGCGACTTCGTAATCAGTAACCGGGAGCGGGAGGGGGCGCGGGCAGAGCTGCTGCGCTTCGTGGAAGTGGGGCGGCGCGAGGATCTGCTCTTGTCCGCAGTGGAGCCCGAACGCTTATTCGGCCGGCGCCCCATGAACGAGGTCCAGCGCCAGATGGACACCGAGCCGGAGGACGGCAGGCTGGAAGAGCACGAGGTCTTTGCCGGTCTCGAACGGGAGTTCACCTTCGTTGCAGAGCGCTGGCTCGAGAGCAGCGGAATGGGCCTCGAGCCGCCCAGCTCCAAGGGGAGGGCCGTGGACGATCGCGATGCCGGCGACGAGACGGACGACGCCGCTCCGGCACAGCCCAGCGCCACCAGGGCGGCGCCGCAGCCGGCGGTGCCTGCAGACCAGGTGGGAGAGGAGATATCCATCGCCGTAACCTTCCGTCCGGTCTATCCCGTGCTCCGCAAGTACTACTCAACGGCAGCCTTGGGATCCGTGACCATCACCAACACAAGCGAGGCGGACATCAGCAATCTGGAAGCGTCGCTCTCACTGGCTAAGTACATAGACCAGGCGCGGAGCTACGACAAAGTGGAACTCCTTGCCGCGGGCGAGTCCACCACCATCGACCTCACCCTCCTCTTCAACTCCACCGTCCTCGAGATCACAGAGGGCGATCGGGTCGATGCGACAGTCACGGTGAGCTACTCCGGCGCCGCAGGAGCCGCCCAGGAGACGGCGACGGAGACCATGATCTTCTACGACCGGAACGCCATCCGCTGGGACGACACGGAGAAGGTTGCCGCCTTCGTAACGGCTCGGGATGAAGAGATCCGCTCCTACGCCCGGCGGGTCATCGCATCGGTTCGTGACAAGCAAAATTCAGCGGTGGATGACGCTCTGCAGGACGCCATGGCCCTCTTCATTGCAATGGTGGAGTCGGACGTCATGTACTTCCGCGATCCCTCCTCGTCCTACGCGAGCGCCTCCACCAACGCCTCCACGATTGATTATCTGCAGTTTCCCCGGCAGACCCTCACAGACTTCGGCGGCGACTGCGACGACCTCTCGGTCTGCTACAATGCCCTGCTGGAGTCGGTGGGCCGGCGCACGGCCTTCATCACGGTGCCGGGGCACATCATGTCTGCGGTTGCCCTGGAGATGAGCGCTCCCGAGGCACGAAGCGCCTTTCTGGACGCCACCGACCTGGTCTTTGCAGAGGACGGTACGGTCTGGCTCCCGGTGGAGATCACGGCACTGGAGGGCTCCTTCTACGAGGCGTGGCAGGAGGGGGCGACGAAGTACCGGCAGTACTCCGGCAGCGGCCAGGCTCGGCTCTACCCGACTTCATCCGCTTGGGCCACATACGAGCCCGTCCCAAGCGTCGTGGACGACCCGGTGGAGCAGCCGGACCGCTCCGCCATCGAAAGCGAATTCGCGGAAGTCCTCTCCCAGTTCGTATCCGTCCAGATTGCTTCGCGGGAGCTCCAGCTTCTGGCGGATCTGGAGGAGAGCCCCAACGACAGGCGGCTCCTGAACCGGCTGGGTGTCCTCTACGCCCAGTACGGCCTCACCGAGAAGGCGCAGACCCAGTTCGAGGCAATAATCGCCAACGAGCGGTACGTCCCTGCCCTCATCAACCTGGGGAACATCGCCTTCCTGGAGGGAGAGTACCGAACGGCGGCGGAGTACTATGAGGACGGGCTGGAGCTCCAGCCCGCGAACGCGAGTGCGCTCTTGGCGGCTACCCGGGCCAACTACGAGCCGGAAAACATGGGCGACGTACGCACCTACTACGAGCAACTGCGCGCCGCAAGCCCCCGTCTGGCCGCGGACTACTCGTACCTGGACCTGAGCTCGTCCAACGAGACCGCCCGCGCCCAGGCCGCAGACATGGTGAAGGACAGGGTCATCTGGGAGTCGGGCGAGGAGGAATAAACAGAGCCGATGCTTACCCCCGGGCGTCGGAGTCCATGGGTATTTGCGCTCGACGCGAGTATTACGCGATCTCTCTCCACTGGTGACAGGAGACCATGTGACCACTGCCCGCGTCTTCCAACTCAGGCCCCACCTCTCTGCAGATGTCCTTGGCGAACGGACAGCGCGGGTGGAAGCAGCAGCCCCGCGGTGGATCAATGGGGTTGGGCACGTCGCCAGAGGATCTGCGCCTGCACCGACACATCCAGAGCACTAACCCAGACTGCGGGCATGACTATTTCACACCATTCAGCGCCAAGGGCTTCTACCTGTGCCCGTCGTGCAGCCAGAAGCGTACACTTCTTTTCGCCGAGCATCTCACCGACGAGGTGCTTCTTGACCTACCGCACCGCCAGTTCGTCTTCACGATGCCAAAGGCACTGCGGCCTTTCTTTCGGCATGATCGCCGGCTGTTCTCCTCTGTGTCGCGGCTCATTTTCGCACTTGTAGCCGAGTTCTACACGGAGGCGGCGGGCCGGCCGCTGATGACCGGGATGATTGTCGCCCACCAGACCTACGGCGGTGTCTTCTGGAGCGCTTAAGCGAAATCGCACCGGACTCGCCCATGACCCCCTCCTACGCGCGCAACCGGCGCACGATCTTGATTCCTTCGTCGACGACGAGCACGACCACGCTCACGGCGATCACCCGTGTCCAGTCGGCGAGCGAGAGGCCGACCGTCCCGAGCAGGTTCTGACCGGCCGTGGTGTGAACCGCGAGCAGCTGCAGCACGATCGCTACGGCCACGCCGGCGTTGAGCCACCGGTTTCGGAAGAAGCCGATGGAGAAGACCGACCGCGTTCGCGAACGCGCGCTGTACGCCTTGAACCACTGAAACGCGGCGAGCGTCGTGAACGCCATCGTCTGCGCCCGCTCGATTCCGGTCGCCTCGAGCTCGCTCCAGAACGCGAACAGCGTCCCGGCGGCGATGACGACCGCGAGGACGCCGATTCGCCACAGCATGGGCCGGTCGATGATCGGGCTTCCCGGCGCCCTCGGCGGTTCGCCGAGCACGTCGCGGACGTTCGGCTCGAGTCCCAGGGGTATGTCGCAGACCCCATCGGTGATGAGGTTGATCCAGAGGATCATGACCGCGGTCAGCGGAAGCGGCAGGCCGATGAGGAGCGATGCGACGAGCGCGATGACCTCGCCCAGGTTCGTCGCGAGCAGGTAGAAAATGACGCGGCGCAGGTTGTTGAAGATCACCCGCCCCTCTTCCACGGCGCTCACGATCGAGGCGAAGTTGTCGTCCGCGAGCGTCATGTCGGATGCGTTCCGGGCTACCTCGGTTCCAGCGACGCCCATCGCCACGCCAATATCGGCGCCCTTGAGCGCGGGAGCGTCGTTCACGCCGTCGCCGGTCATCGCGACGACTTCGCCGTGGTTTTTGAGGACGTTCAGGATGCGCAGCTTGTGCGCCGGTGAGACGCGGGCAAACACGGCCGAACCGCACGCGTGCTCGACGACGTGCTCGTCGGTCATCTCGTCCAGGTCGGTGCCGGAGGCCGCCTCGCCGCCTTCACCGGCTATCCCGGCCTGTCGCGCGATCGCACCCGCGGTGATCTCGTGGTCGCCGGTGATCATCACCACGCGCACGCCGGCCTGCTGCGCGTCGGCGATCGCCTCGACCGCGTCTTCGCGCGGCGGGTCGATCATCCCCCACAGACCGACGAAGGTCAGGCCGCGCACGTCGTCTTCACCGAGCTCGTCGAGCTCCGGTGCCTCGCGGTACGCCGCGGCGATGACGCGAAGCGCGCGCCCGGCGAGCTGCCCGTTCTTCTCGAGTACCTGCGCCTTGAGCTCGTCGCTCAGCGGCACCGCCTCGTCGTCGATCACGATGCGGTCGCACATCTCGAGCACGCGCTCCGGCGCGCCCTTCGCCACGATCTGCCGTTCGCCGTCGGACTCGACGAGGACCGCCATGTACTTCCGATCGCTCGAAAACGGCACCTCGTCCAACCGGCGCGCCCGGTTCTCTTCTGCTGCCTCGGCGCCGAGCCCCTTCAGCGACGCGGCGAGGATCGCCACCTCGGTGGGACTCCCTTCGAGACGATGCTCTCCCTCCCGCTCGGCGAGCCGCGCGTCGTTCGCGAGCTTGCCGATGGCGAAAAGCCGGCGCACGACCAGCTCCTCGCCGGGGTCGGCCTGGTGATTCTCCGCGACCACCTGCCCCTCCAGGTCGTACCCCTCGCCGGTGACCGCGTAATCCTTCCCGTCCGCCCATATCTGCGTCACCGTCATTTCGTTTCGCGTGACGGTTCCGGTCTTGTCGGTACAGATCACGGTCGTCGAGCCGAGCGTCTCCACCGCCGAGAGCCTTCGGATGATGGCGTTGCGGCCGGACATCCGCTTCACGCCGACCGCGAGCGTCACGCTGATGACCGCGGGAAGCCCCTCCGGGATCGCAGAGACGGCAACGGCCACCGAGAACAACGCCATCTCCACCCACTCCTGCCCCATCGCCACGCCGGCGGCGAAGACGGCGACCGCGAGCCCGATGCCCACGAGGCCCAGGATGCCGCTGAGCTTGCCCATCCGCCTCTGGAGCGGTGTCGCCTCCTTCTCCGTGGACTCCACCTGCTCGGCGATCTCGCCCAGCTCGGTCTCCATCCCGGTCGCGACGACGACCGCCTCGGCTCTACCGCCGACCACCGAGGTGGACATGTGGACCTTGTTCGTGCGGTCGGCAAGCGGTGTGTTTTGGGGGAGCGCTTCCACGGTCTTGGCGACCGCCTCCGATTCGCCGGTCAGCATCGACTCGTCCACGCGCAGGTCCCGTACGGTGATCAGGCGAGCGTCGGCCGGGACGCGATCGCCGGTCTCCAGCACGAGGATATCGCCGGGGACGACGAACGCAGCCTCGATAACCTCGACGTCGCCGTCCCGCTTCACCCGTGCACGCGGAGCCGCCAGCCGCTTGAGCGAGGCGAGCGCCTGCTCGGCCTTGTACTCCTGGAAGAACCCGAGTGCCGTGTTGACGACGATGACGGCGAGGATGACCGCGGCGTCGGTGTAGTGTCCGGGGATGACGGAGACCGCCGCGGCTCCGGCGAGCAGGTAGATGAGCGGACTCTGAAGCTGACGGAGCAGAAGCTCGAGCGTCGAGGCGCCTTCGTCGCCCTGAAGCTCGTTCTTGCCGGCGCGCCCGAGCCGGTCCTGCGCCTCGGCTTCGGCGAGTCCCTCTTCCGAAGTATCGAGTTGGCTCAGACAGGCAGCCGGATCAGAGGCGTACCACCCATTGGTTCGATTCGGTGAGATCATCCGTGCACTCCAACTTCTCTTCTCACCCTAACGTACGGAGCCCGCGAGCGCGGTGCAAGCACCGAGACACGCGGGCTGCCTGTGAAACCGGGCTCCTGTGACAGGTCTCATAATTCCTCCATTGTGCGGTCTCGCAAGACCACGGCTTTGTCGGCGGGAGCACGCCTTCCCTGCCGCCCGCGGTGCGCGGTCGCCGCCGTGTGGATTCCGTCCAGTCGCGTTGTAGACCGTCGCCTCGGTGAGGATATAATAAGGGGCATATGGCGAGCATTCTCATCGTGGAGGACAACGAGCTTATCCGTGATGCCGTGACTGAAGCGTTCAGCGTGAGCGGCCACGATCCGACGCCGGTTGAATCTATCCAGGCTGCCACGGAGGCGCTGGCGAATCGCCTCTTCGAAGCGGTCATCCTCGATATCCGGCTCCCCGACGGCAACGGGTACAAACTCGCCCAGCAGATCCGCGGCAGGAGCGACGTTCCCATCGTCTTCCTGACCGCGAAGGACAGCGAATCAGAACGGGTCATGGGTTTCGAGGTCGGGGCCGACGACTACGTCGTGAAGCCGTTTTCGGCCAAGGAGCTCCTTCTTCGGGTAGAGGCGATCCTCCGGCGTACCGGCTCCACGGCGCCCCAGGGCGATGCAGCGACGTTGAGATGGCAGCGAGACGGGCACTCGCTCGTCGTCGATACCGCGGCACACCTCGTGGAGCTCGACGGAGAGCGGGTTCATGTCACCGAAAGCGAGTGGCGAATTCTGATGGAGCTCGTCACGAACGAGGGACAGGCGATTACGCGCGAACACATCCTCAGCGAGTGTCTCGACCGGCCGTACGACGGCGCGGAGCGCACGGTTGACACGCACATCGGGAATATTCGGGCGATGCTCGGGGATACCGAGTGGATCGAGACGGTCCGCGGCTACGGGTACCGGTTCGTGGGAGACCCGCCGCCCTCGTGACGCGCGCGAGCTATCCCGGCAGATTCCGCGGGACTCGAATCGTTACGTGCGTCCACGCTCCACGCTGGGTGATGTCGATCGATCCGCCGTGCCGTTCGACGGCGGATTTGGCGATAGGAAGACCCAGGCCGCTCCCTCCACGCCCGGCTGAACGGGCGTCGCGGTAGAGACGATCGAAGAACCTGGGGACTTCCGCCGGGTCGATCCGGCCGGTGTTTGCGATGTCTATCACGCACTCGTCGCCGTCCTGTCTGACGGACACGTCGACCCCGCCGTTCTCGTCGACGTTCTGGGTCGCGTTCACGATGATGTTCTCAACCGCGCGACGCAGCAGATGCGGCGCGATACGCGCCGCGGTCGACCCGGTGCAGCTTGTCCTGGGTTCTCCGGTCGCGGCAGCGTGTGTGTCGGCGAGCGCCCGAGCGATCGTCCGGACGAACAGGCACAGGTCGACCTCCTCGAAGATGACCTCCGTCTCGGGCGACTCGATATGACTGAGCTCGCGCAATCCCGACACGAGCCACTCGACGTGCTCGACCTCCTGCTGAAGACTCGCGAGCCGATCGGCCTCGAGGGCGAGGTATCCATCGGCGATTCCCTCGAGCTGCGTCTTAAGCGCTGTGATGGGAGTGCGAAGATCGTGTGCGATGTCCTCCATCCACTGCCGTCGGATGCGCTCCTCGTGCGCGAGCTGCCTCTGAAGGCTCGTCGCCGAATCGGCAATCGCCCGCAACTCGGTGGTCCGCGAGGGGCCCATACCGACGTCCCGGCGGCCGGAGGCGATCAGGCGCAGCCCCTCGGCGACGCCGCGCGTCTCGCGAGCCAGACGCGACGCGAAGAGCCATGCGGCGGCGAGCGAGAGGACCACCGCGGCAATCGAACCGCCGATGACCGAGCCCGAGATACTCATCAGCAGACGTCGGTTGGACGCATCGTTGGTGAATCCGACCGTGTCCGCGCTCAGATACCCGACGATGTCGCTTCCGTCGACAACCGGGGTCAGAAGCTGCCCCTGATCTCTCAAACGCTGAAGATCGCCGTCGACCGCCTCTTCGTCGTAGAGGAGCGTTCTGCGCCCGAGCGAATAGAAGTACACCGGCTCGCGGTCGCGGTTGAAGACGTACGCGTAGACGTTCGCGGTGAGAATGTGGCGAAGATGATCGTGGATCTCGTCGGGCTCGAGCATGCCTTCCCGTCGGTAGATGTCCGCCAGAATGGGCAGGATCAGATTCTCCAGCCGTTGCCCCCGATTCACGTTCCAGATGTCGACGCTCCTGCGAAGGCTCACGAAAACGGTACCGATGATGAGCAAGGAGGCGATCAGAAGCGAGACGAGGTGGGCGGCAAGCGAACGGTGGAAGAGCGAGCCGGAGGTCACTGGTAGTCGATCTCCCGCTCGAGAACAAAGCGATCGGTGGTCACCGACCCCCCGTCCGGCAACTCTGCCAGAATAGTATGCGTCTGGCTGACCCAGTGCCGGCGGTCGTTGAACTCGTAGTCAATGGCGAGGCGCTCCACGACGGAATCACGAGGCAGCTCGACCGTCCTCTCGCGCAGCAGACCACGGACGCCGTAATTCCAGTCCGTTTGACGGATACGGGCTCCGGTGTCGTCTTCTACGACCTCGCGGACAAGATGGTCCCCTTCGTATTCGCGCGAGACCGAGCGATACACGGCGCCCAGCTCGTCCCGGTGCTGCTCGTGGGTTACCCGACTCCGATCGTCCATGGTCGCGACGATCGTCTTGACGCGGGACCCGTCCGGGTAGAAGTACGTCGTCTCGCGTTCGTCCTGAACGTCACCGGTCGTCTCTCTACGGCGCCACGCGACCGTCCCGTCGCCGCGATACGAGACGATCTCGGTCCGCTCCGACGAATAGTCATACGCCACGATTCGCTGCGTCTCTCCCGTCTGACTCGAGTACGCTTCCCTGATGATGCGCCCATCGTCGTCGTACTCGAACTCGATCTCCCACAGCAGTTCCCCTTCGTCGGTAGCGCGCACGAGGACGAGGCGATCGCCGTCGCGGATGAATTCGGTCGTCCAGAGGAACCGTCCGTTCTCGTCGAACACGTCGCGCGAAACGCGATCTTCGGCGTCTCGAGTGAGGCGATCGTACATGCGGGAGCGAGCGACCGTTTCTCGTCCGTTGCGGTGGGTCACGACTCGCGAGGTGGTTGTCTGAAGGGCGCCATCGGGAAGCCGCGGAACGCCGTCGGCCCACAGCTCGAGCGCCGGCGCACCCGATGTCAGAACCGCAAACGCAATGGCCGCGACGAGAAGCCCACGTTGGAATCGGGACACGAAGAATCCAGACATAATCCTGCACGGCCTTGGTCTAAGCACGGAAACTACCTCGGTAGCCTACGAACAGAAAAGACCAGGAGAATAGTGTGACAGAGAAGGAAGAGCTACTCAAGATCGCGCAGTTTGGGAACAGTCTCGCCCCCGGCTCGGAGGAGGACGCCGCGCTCCCGGGTGAACCTGTGCCGCAGGAGGAGCGTGCGGGGTTCGCGGCCGCCTACCTTGAGCAGAGATTCCGGAGGCGAGCAATCGACGCGGTTCGGCAGGCGGGGTTATCGTCCGACCGTTTCACCGAGATCAACCGCGCGCTGAACGCCGACCCGACCGAGTAACGAACGGCCAATGCCAGGCAGCGACCGAAGGGACTTTCCGTGGACGGAACGTGGTCGATATCTGGTCGGATTGTGGATGATTCGAGCGTATGCTCACATCGAGACGACCCATGAGGTCAGGAGGTACTATGGCAGACGATGACATGATTCGAGAACAGGCGCAGACGGCGATCCGCAATGATCCGACCATTTCCGATCCCACACGGGTCGTTGTATCGGTGACGAAGGAGGGACCACTCTTTCGCAAGAAACAGGTCGTGACACTGGAAGGACGCGTCAAGTCTCCCATTGAGGTCAAGAAGGCCGAGGAGGCCGTGCAACGCAAACTCGCGACCACGCCGATCAAGAACAATCTCTCGCCGGAGTAGACGATCGACCTCAGGTGTAGCTCTGCGGTGCGTTGTCGCAACACTGTTCCGGTTTTGACACCATCTCATACCTCATACGAGGAGCAGACGGCACCGTAGCCCGAACGCACTCGGGAGAACAGGGCTCGCAATCGCGGGCCCTGTTTTTTTCGCGCGCCGGACCGCTTGCGCCACCCGCCGCCGAAGCGTACACTCCACCTTCGTCATGA
>CAYWJH010000055.1:0-2207 GCA_964458555.1 uncultured Spirochaetaceae bacterium
ACGCAGGCTTCATCGAGGCGCTGTTGAAGGCGATCCTGGGTCGACTGCCGGCGGCGTCTCTTACCTTCTACCACTTCAACACGGCGATCACGCGGCTCGACCTCGAGCCGGCCGACGAGATCCACGTGCGCTACATCAACCGCGTACCGCACCTGTCTCAGGAGCTGGTCTCGTAATCCACCCTACCCCTCGGCGAGCTGCTCGGCGGTTCGCGCGGCGACGAACAGATAGTCGGACAGACGATTCACGTAGTGCTGTGCGGTGTGCAGGTCCGGCCGGGGTCGGGCCGGGTCGCGGATGACCGCGACGATCCGCCGCTCACCCCGCCGGCAGAGCGTCCGCGCGTAGTCGAGCTCCGCGGCAGCCGCATCCGCTCCGGGCACGACGAACACCGGCTCGATCCGCGTCACCTTCAGCAAGCGTGCCTCGCGTAGCTCGAGCTCGTTGACGGTATCGTCGGCCAGCTGGTCCAGCCGCGCGTAGGCGGGCGTTCCCGGGCTGCACGCGATCAGCGCAGAAACGCGCTGGAGCACCGTCTGCGCGTCGTAGAGCTCGGCGTCAAGATCGCGGAGCGGCCCCTCCCACTCGTCGCGGTGGCGCGCCCGCAAGACGCCAAGCCAGGAGCCGAGCTCGTCGAGGTCGCCGAGCGCCTCGAAGACCGGATCGGCCTTGCTCCGCCGTTCACCGTCGAAAAGCGACGAATCGCCGGAATCGCCGGCTCGCGTGGTTACCTGATCGAAATGCAGTTCCCGTGCCATCGCGACTGAAGATAGCGCCGATGGGCCCGGGAGTCACGCGCGCTACGCGACGCTCCGTCCTCGAATCGCCAGCACAACTCCCAGAACTACGAGCGCGGCTCCCGCCGCGAGCGCAACGATGAGGACGCCAGGACCTTCCGGAGTTCCCTCGCCGATGCGCTTCACCGCGATCCCGGCGAACGCCCAGACCGCGACCGCGGCGAAGGCGAAGCTCCGATGGCGGAGCAGCATGAGCACGTTCACGGCGAGTCCCGCCGCGATAACGACGATCGTCCATACGACGTCCGACACGCCGAACCCGCCCCATCCAACCGAGACGAGAAAGGCGGTAATGTTGGCGATCGTCGCGATCGTGATCCAGCCGAAGTAGACCGAGATCGGAACTCGGGCGAATCGCTGCGATCCGGTCGCTCGGATCATCGCGTCGATGTTGAGAAACATCACGATGAGTGTGGCGAGCAGCGCGAACATGATCAGTACGGACAGACCAACGAGCTGGTAGTGCCACGCGAAGATCCAGCCGGCGTTGAGGACCATATTGAGCGGAAACCAGATGCCGACGACGCCTGGAGCGTAGGGGTCGCTGTCGATCATACCGCCATCCTCGGCGCCCCTGCGGTCGAAGGCGCTTCGCAGCTGCAGGACGAGGTAGACGGCGAGTAGCAACCAGATCACCCCCCAGATCGAGAACGTCAAACCGGCCGGCACGAAGAGATTCGGAAGCGCGTCGGACAGGTCTCCCGTGGTCATGTCGTTCAGAGGAAGCGACGTTGCGAGAATGTTGACGACGAGCATTCCAAGGAACGTCACGGCGTTCACGATGGCAGCGATTCTTGCGTCCAGTATAGGTTTCATCGTCTCAGTCTAAGGAGCCATACGGGTGATCGCAAGCCTCATACCGCTGAGGCGGTTCAAGAATTGACTGAGTCAGGAGTTGGCTACGCCCCGAGACGAAGAGCATCCTGCGTGGCCGGCCCCGGTTGTCACCACCTCCGGCGCCGGTGGTATACTCGGCGCTCATGAACACCAGTCGCGAAGGTTTGCACACGGCGTCGCGCCGGCGGCACGAGGCGGTGCTGAAGGCGCTGCGGGCGCGCGTGCAGTCGATCCTCGAGTCCGAGCTCAAGATGGACTTCAACACCATCGAGAAGGCGCTCGACAGCTACTTCGCAGAACGCTTTCTGCCCACGTGGTACTTCCACAGCAACAGCGCCCGGGAGATCGCCCACCACGTCTTCGTCACGACGCAAGTGCTGAATGCCACGACCGAGTATCTTCAGCAGACGTCGGACGACGGGTGCATGATCACCTACTTCGTGAACGTGGGCCGGGATTCGCCGGGCCGCCTCGCCAAGATCGTCGAGGAGAACATCGACTTCGACGTCATGAGCTTCGACGACGTCAAGACACGCTCCGGCATTCGCATCGTGTCGATCGAAAAGCGCGGGC
>CAYWJH010000055.1:2307-4141 GCA_964458555.1 uncultured Spirochaetaceae bacterium
GACGACGTCAAGACACGCTCCGGCATTCGCATCGTGTCGATCGAAAAGCGCGGGCAAGTGCTGAATGCCACGACCGAGTATCTTCAGCAGACGTCGGACGACGGGTGCATGATCACCTACTTCGTGAACGTGGGCCGGGATTCGCCGGGCCGCCTCGCCAAGATCGTCGAGGAGAACATCGACTTCGACGTCATGAGCTTCGACGACGTCAAGACACGCTCCGGCATTCGCATCGTGTCGATCGAAAAGCGCGGGCGCGAGCCGATCCCTTCCGGCGATGACGAGCTCGCCCACCGCGAGCGGCTCTACGAGGAGGTCCGGCAGTACGGGCGCACGAAGGGCTACGAGCACGTCGAGGAGTTTCTCGAGAGCCTGCCGGTGAACTACATGCACGAGGAGCTGAACAGCGTATCGGTTCCCATGCGCATCATCCGTCACCTCGACATCTACGAGTCGGTGCGCAGAAATGGCGCCGCCTCGGTCTTCTCGCAGGAGACGACCGGTGAGCGTCACGACGACTCGGAGCAACTGCTCACCTCCGAGAAGCGCGTCGTGATCGCAGTTCCGAATCCGTCCAACGGCTTCGTCCTCGACGCGCTCCGAAGGATTCGTGACGCGGGGGTGAACCTGCGCCGTACGTACTTCGACGTGTTCGAAACGCCGGATTCCGCGCCGCCGATCGGTATCCTTTCGGCCTACGTCGATCCGGCCGTCGACAGCGAGGCGCTCGAGGCAACGGTGCGCGAGGCGACGTGGCGCCCGACGCCGTCGCGAAATCGCGTCTTCCTCGGGCGGCTCGAGCGACTCCTGCGAGCGGTGAGCGCTCGCGAGCTCTCCGAAGCGGAGCGGGCAGACGCCCTCGCCGAGCTACGCGACCTGGCGCGTTCGGGAGCGGAAGGCGATGAGGAAGCGCAGCGGATCCTCATGCTCAACGCGCTGTCGGGGTTCTTCGATGCGATCGACTTCCTGGGCATCGATGCCGCCCCCGCGCTGCAGCTCGCCCTCGTCGGGTTCGAGGCATTCGAGGAGTTCTGGGTCAAGCGCGTGCTCGACGGCGAGGTGCGAAACGCCGAGGGGTTTCGTACGCGTCACTCGAGCATCCGCGGCACGGCGAAGGGCGGTCTGCGCATCGACGACATCGTCGAGTTCTCCGAAGTCTCCGGGCTCGCCTTCCTGATGACGTGGAAGTGCGCCCGCAGCAAGATTCTCTTCGGCGGGGCGAAGGGCGGGCTACGGCTCAACCCCGGGCACTACCGCGACCGGAGCATCGACTTCTTCGACACCATATCCAATCTCGGACGCTCGCTGTTCCTGGTCACCGGGCCTGCCCGTGACGTTCCCGCCGGCGACGTGGGCTGCGGCGAACGCGAGATCAGCCACATCTTCGAGGGCTTCAAATCGGCGCTGAGTGACCTGGCGAGAATCGCCTACGGCATGAAGCAGGGTGTCGCGTTGTTCGATAACAAGACCGTCTCGCGCGAGCGCGCGCGGCGGATCCTGGAGGAGCACTTCGACATCGATCTCAGCGATCGGACGGCGCTCCGGCACCTCTTCGAGGACGAGGACTACCTCGAGCTCGTCGCCGCTGCGCAGATCACCGGCAAGACGGTGCGCGGTCTCGAGGCGCGCCGCGGCGCGACCGGGCGCGGCCTCGTCTACGCGATCCTCGCCGCGGTCACGAACGAGCTGCTCGCCGGACGCTGGTCCCCGACGCGGGAGCTCGCGAGCGACGAGCTGGACCTGCTCGAGCGGGCGGCAGGCGTCACCGAAGCAACCGTCCGCGAGCACGACGGCTACTCCGGCATCTCCGCCGACGAGTGGCGACGACTGTTCG
>CAYWJH010000055.1:4241-20018 GCA_964458555.1 uncultured Spirochaetaceae bacterium
ACGACCGCATTCGCGGCGCCGCCGCG
Organism: uncultured Spirochaetaceae bacterium; assembly: GCA_964458555.1. Taxonomy (GTDB): domain Bacteria; phylum Spirochaetota; class Spirochaetia; order DSM-27196; family SLST01; genus SLST01. The sequence goes on from CAYWJH010000055.1 coordinate 4,268, forward strand.
GGTTCTGCCGTACTCGAGCTGCCGGCCGATATTCTCGTACTCAGCGCGCTCGAGAACGCGGTCACGGAGGAGAACGCCCCTCGTCTGCAGGCGCGCCTGATCGCCTGCGGCAGTAACGGCCCGCTGACCCCGACCGCCGAGCGCATCATCGACCGCAGCGAAGCAACGGTGATCTACGATCTCGCGGCAAACGCCGGTGGCGTAGTAACGTCGTACTTCGAATGGCTCACCAATATCTACGAACGCCGACGCTACGAAGCGGAGGCCATCCGCGGCGGAGCCTTCGACCCGTCGAGCGTCTCGCGCTACATCATGCCGGACTACGATCGGAGAATCCTCGACATCCTCGCCGAACCGTCGACGCAGCGATGGAACGATCTGCTGCGCGACATGATGTTCGCCACCATCAACGAGGACTACGCGTTCGCAGGAGCTCACGACATCACCCTCAAGCAGGCGGGCTTCGTCAACGCGGTGCTCCGCACGCTCGCGGCGGCGGTTGCGGGCGACGAGCGCCTCTTCGCGGAGGCACGCGCACGACTCCCGGCACGCACCCGGGAGCTTCTCGCCGCCTTCCTCAGGCATCCGGAGATAGCGCGCTACTCCGATCGGGCCGCGGAGCTTCCTCGCCTCCTCGCCGAGGAGACACGAGCATGACGAGCGCCAGCAGCGCGAGCAGGCCGGGGATGACGAGCAGGCTTGCCCGCAAACCGTACGATTCGGCGATCAGGCCCATGACCCAGGAGGTGAGGCCGAAACCGGGTATCCCCGCGCACGAGAGCAGGATGAAGAGCATCGTCGAATCGAGCGGAATCACCGCGGCCGCGTGCGACTGGATGCTCGGCCAGAAGCAGGCGATCGAGAGCCCCGCGACGAACACGATCGCATAGAACCCTCCGGCCGATCCGATCGCCCACGCGCCCAGGCTCGCCGCGACGCCGGCAAGCGCCGACGCGATGATGAGCGCGCGCAGCCCGCGCTGCGGGACGAAGCGGCCAAAGCCGAGGCGCCCGGCCACCATGCCGGCGGCGAACGCCGCGGTGCCGAACGCGCCGGCCCGCGCGAGCGCATCGAAGTTGATCTGGATGTAGCTCGCGCTCCAGAAGGTGAAAGCTCCTTCGGCGCCCCCTCCGCAGAACATCGCGACGGAGAACAGCCAGAACGCCGGCTCGCGCACGATGGCCCGCGCGTGATGCCAGGTGCCGGACAGCCGGGGCGCCCCGACGGGAGCAGCCACAGCGGCGCGCGGCGCGGGCTCGCGTACCGCGAGGAAGAAAGCACCGCAGCCGGTCGCGAGCAACCCGATCGCGCCGATCAGGATCCGCCACGATACCCCGCGGGTGAGCAGGTCGCCCACGACGATCACCGACGCGAGCACCCCGACCGAGAAGAACGCGTTCACGATGTTGAGGTAGCGGCCCGAGTCATCGGCGTGCGCGTCCTGGACGAGCGGGTTGAGAAGCGCCTCCAGCACGCCGCCGCCGAGTCCTACGAGTACGATCGCGAGCAGCACCACCGCGTACGTCGGTGCGAACGCGTACGCGAGAAGCCCCGCCCCCAGGACGAACGACCCCGCGCTGAGCGACATCCGCTTTCCGAATCGGACCGCGGCCACGCCGCTCGCGACGAGGATCGCGAGGAGAAACCCGGCGCGTACCGCCTCGATCCCGCCGCCCTCGGCGAGCGAGAACGAGAGCTCCTCGGCGATGCGCAGCAGGATGATGGGCGTGGCGACCACGCTCGAGGCGTAGACGAACATCCCGAGCGAAGCCGCGTAGTCGATACCCGTGAAGCGAATTCTGGCCATGGGGGTTTATAGCACAGGATCGAGTGCCCTGCCTCCCGGCGCGCCCTCGCTTGCGTGCTCGCGGCTCATGCGCTATATTAGTTGAACGTTTCCTACTTTTTCGAGGACGAAAGTGGCGCTGGGGCTTGGGAAGCAGAACCTGTACTACGCATCTCGCATACTCGAGGAGATCTGGTTGCACCGCGTCTCGAGTCGTGCGGGAATATCCGAGTCCTTGCAGGTGGACAAGTCCACGGTCACAACGATCGTAAACCAGTTGCTCGATCACGGCCTGCTCGGGCTGCGTGATGACGGCGACGCTGCGGCGAACCTGAAAGCGGGCTCGCTCGAAGTTTCTCCGCCGCGTCGCGGACGGCGCAGACGCCACCTCACCATCCGCCGTGACTTCGGCGTCATGCTCGGCTTCGAAGTTCAACCAGAGGCGATCTCGACCGTTGCCATAGATCTGAGCGGCCGTCGCGTCGCCTCACGGCGGACGACCACCAACGGCGAGTACGGCTCCAACGTGGCAGAGAAGTTCGGCAACTCCCTGAGCGAGCTTCTCTCCGAGTGGTCGGACCGGATCCCTCCCATCCTCGGGGCGGGCGTGGGAGTGAGCGGCATCGTCGACCCCGATGACGGCACGATCCAATGGTCCATGCCGTTGGGCGTTCTCTCGCCGTTCGACTTCCTTGCCGCCCTCTCCGAGCCGGTTCCGTTTCCGGTCCGAGTAGAGAACGACGCGAAGTGCGCGTCGTGGGGGCCGCTCGTCTTCGATCGTCTGGAGCACCGGACAGACTATCTCACGCTCGTCATCGAGTTCGAGGAGTCCGACCCCGCGGAGCCTGTGTTCGACCGCATCTCAGCCGGCTTGGGCCTGGTGGTCAACGGCGCGATCCTGCACGGACCCGACAATACCGCAGGGGAGTTCCGATCGAGCAAGGTGGACGAGGAGTCGTTGGGCCAGTTCAGCATGGAGCACCACGATCTGATTCGGATCAAGGAAGATAAGGGCCTGCGTCGCGAGTTCCTTCTGGAGGTCGCGCAGAACATTGGCTACCTGGTCAACGTGCTCAACCTGCAGGCGGTCTACCTGGGCGGGGGCATCGAGCGGTACGAGCAGGAACTGCGTCCGCTCATCCGCGAGCAGATCCACGAGAAGTGGCTCTACAATCATATGTCTCAGGTCGAGTGTCCGGTCGTCTTTCTGGAGAGTGGGGTCAGTCCGGCGGCCTACGGGGCCGCGAGCATGATGCTGCGCCAGCTGTTCACCAGTCTACCCGCGCCCGAGGCGCGGAACGAGTTGCTCGAGTACGCCTTCTCGCGAGCAGGCGACGTATAGAGCTGGATGATGGCGTTGAAGCTGCCGGCCTGCGGCACGGTGAGCTCCGAGCTCGCGCGCAGCTCCTCGAGCTCCGATACGCGAACCGGAAGCGTGTGACTCGCATCGACGCCCCACCGAAGCGGACCCTGCGTATCGACCCATATGGTCTGAGTTCCGTAGCAGGGGTCCTGACCGTTCCACGCAAGGTTGTTATGCAGCACCTCGTTGTAGAGCGCTGTACCGTACGGCGGTACGCGCTGAACCAGAGGCGCACTATGCTTCGATCGCGACGGTCGGGCTCCCGGTGGTAGCGCACGAAGCAAGTCCCAGGATCCAGACCGCGCCCAGAACGAGAACTCTCGGTTTCACTCGCATTCCAGCCCCCAGTAGTTGGATTAGAAGCAACTCATACCGCCTCCGTTCGGCGCGCACCAACGAATACAAAGAAAGTTGGGATTATCCAACAAAACCATTGACAGGGCACCGGAGCGGGTTTAGACTCGCGGTAAATAGTTGAAAAATGACAACAAAATGGTTGAGGCGGGAATCGGCGGGAGCGACATGAGCGCGCAGTCATCACCAGTAAAGACAAAAGAAAAGGGAATGGGCGCCTTCTTCCGGGAGATAATCGCGAACGGCCAGCTCTACCTGCTGTTGCTGCCCGGGCTCGCCCTGCTGATCGCGTTCTTCTACCTGCCCATGGTGGGCGTGGTCATTGCGTTCAAGGATCTCAAGTTCTTTGGCGGCATCGTCCGCAGCTTCATCCGCAGCGAGTGGGTTGGTCTCGAGAACTTCGAGCTGCTGTTCCGCACGGACTACGCGTATATCGCTATCCGCAACACGCTGCTCTATAACACGGTGTTCATCGTGTTGAGCCTGGTAGTCGCGGTCACGCTTGCGATCCTTCTGAACGAGCTACGAAGCAAGTGGTCCGCGAAGGTGTATCAGACGACCTTCATTCTGCCGCACTTCCTCTCGTGGACGATCGTGGCATACTTCGTGTACAGCCTCCTGAGCGATCGTTACGGCATCGTCAACAACGCGATCCTCGCCCCGCTCGGCGCCGAACCGGTCAACTGGTACTTCACGCCTCAGTACTGGCCGCCCATCCTGGTGTTCACCAATCTCTGGAAGAGCGCCGGCTTCAACTCCATCGTTTATCTCGCCGCGCTCACAAGCATCGATCCGCAGCTCTACGAAGCGGCAGAGATCGACGGCGCCAGCCGGTTGAAGCAGATCCTCTACATTACCATTCCGGCGCTTGTGCCCATCATGGTGATCCTGACCGTGCTCGCGATCGGGCGCATGTTCTACGCGGACTTCGGGTTGTTCTACAACGTCCCGCTCAACGTGAGCAATCTCCGGCCAATGACCGAGGTGCTGGATACCTACGTCTATCGCATCATGCGCACCGGGGATTTCAGCTTCGCCACTGCGGCGGGCCTGTTGCAGGGCACCGTTGGGTTCGTTCTGGTCGTGCTGGCCAACGCCGTGGTGAAGCGGGTCAGTCCGGAGAATAGCCTGTTCTAGGCGGGGAATCCTATGGCGACGACCGACACCAGACAGCCCGGCATCCCCGACGATCAGAACACGTTGCCGTCTCTGGAGGCGACCTCGGGACCGAAGCATCGGCGTGGCGCGAGCACCGGCTCGCTCGGGCAGATTGTCCTGCACGCGCTGTTCATCCTGTACCTCGTGGTGTGCGTGGTGCCCATCGTCGTTGCGATCTCCGTATCGCTCTCCAATGAGGTGACCGTCACGCTGGAAGGGTACGGTATTCTGCCGCGCGACCTCACGCTGGACGCCTACCGGTTCGTCTTCCAGGACCCGGACGCGCTGCTGCGCTCCTACGTCACGACGATTGTAGTGACCGCCGTGGGGACCATCCTGACGCTGATTATCACCTCCACCTTCGCGTATCCGCTGTCGCGCACCAAGCTGAAGTACCGCGGTTTCTTCATGATGCTCATGCTGGTCACCTTCCTCTTCCGAGGTGGTCTGGTTCCGACCTACGTCGTGAACTCGCAGGTGCTCCACATCAACAACACGTACTGGGTCCTCTTCCTCCCGCTGGTCTTCAACGCTTGGTACATCATTATCATGCGGACCTTCTTCAAGACGTCGATTCCGTCCTCGCTCATGGAGGCGGCGCACATTGACGGGGCAAGCGAGTTCATCATCTACTCGCGCATCGTGCTGCCGCTCTCCAAACCGGTCCTTGCCACGATCGGCCTCTTCCAGACCGTCGAGCTGTGGAACAACTGGTTCCAGTCGCTCGTGTTCACGTCGGATGAGAAGTACCACATGATCCAGTACTTCGTGTACCGGATGCTGAGCGAAGCCGACTCGATCGCTCGCATGGCACGCGTTTTGGGGTTCACCGCAGAGCGCGCGCCGACTGAGACCGCTCGCTTTGCCATGGCCGTCGTTGCCATGGGGCCGATCCTGTTCATCTACCCGTTCTTCCAGAAGTACTTCGTGAAAGGATTGGTGATTGGCGCCATCAAGGGGTAATTCGATTCGCCGTTGGCGAACGAAATAGATCGTACGGCCGTATGGTCGTACAGACATGGAAAAGGAGGTCTCACATGAGACACATTGGAAGAATGCTCATCATAATGCTGCTGCTGGCGACCGTGACGGGTTTCGCCGTCGCGACTGGGCAGGGCGAGGCTGAAGAGCCGGAGATCAGCACGGAGATCGAGACGATCAGCTGGTACTACTTCGGGTTCGACGCGGGTCCGGATACCGAGGAGGTGGTGCAAGCCATCAACGAGTACATCGAGCCTGAGATCTACGCCAACCTGGAGCTGGTCCCGCTCGACTGGGACCCGTTCCTGACGCAGACCAACGTGAAGCTCGCGGCAAACGAGCCGTACGACATCGTCTTCTCGCCGGTCTGGATCGACTTCTTCGACGGCATCTCCCGCAACAAGTACATGGATATCACGGAGGTGTTCTACGAGTACGCGCCCAACACCGCAGACCTTCTCGGTGAATCCGTCTACGCGGGTTACTTCGACGGTGTCATGTACGCGATTCCCACGCTCAAGGAGCAGTCGGAGGCGTACGTCATCATGTTCAACACGGAGCTGATCGACAAGTACGGTCTCATGGACGAGGTCCAGGCCGTGGAGTCCGCCGCGCACCTGGCACCCATCCTCGAGGTCATCGCGGAGAGCGAGCCGGACGTCATTCCGTTCGACGTATCCGGGCTCACCCTCTCCAAGACCGCGGGGCTCGACTTCGTCACCGGCGACGATACGCTGCCCATCGCGACCGAGATCGACGACACGGAGATCAAGGTCGTCCTCGAGCACGAGGCCTACGTTGAGGCGCTGCGAGTGCAGAACCAGCTCTTCCGCGACGGCATCATCAGCGCGGATGCGGCCGTGCAGGATCAGGCGCGTCTGGATACACTGAAAGAACAGGGCCGTGTATTCTCCTTCGTTGACGGCGGCGGCGGACTCCCCGACCGTGCGGCGTCCCTTTCGAACGAGAACGTGACCTGGATGCAGGTCTACATCACGCAGCCCATCATCAACAACAAGGTGCTGCGCGGTTCCATGAACTCCATCTCCTCTACCTCGCGGCATCCGGAGAAGGCGCTGATGTTCCTGGATCTCCTGAACACGGACCCCTATCTCAACAACCTCCTCGCGTTCGGTATCGAGGGCGAGCACTACGAGGTCATCGACGATGAGCGCGGCATCGTTGAGCGGATCCCCGACTCGGGCTACTCGCACGACTGGCAGTGGGCGTTCGCAAACCAGTTCATCAACTACATCAAGTCAACCGAGGATCCCGACCGCTGGGAAAAAATCGCAGAGATCAACGAGTCGGCCGCAGAGGCGCAGAGCCTGGGCTTTGACGTTGACCTGGACGACTACGACAACACCGTCCAGGCGATGAAGCTCATCATGTCCGAGTCGGGCCTGACCTTCGTGGACGGTGACTTCGACACCGCGGTGCAGGACATCATCGACCAGCTGTACGACGCCGGCGCGCAGGAACTGATCGACTTCGTCCAGGCGGAGTACGACGCATTCCTGGCCACCAAGTGAGTCAGCTTCGCGCCGATTGAACGATTCGTCGCGGGCGGGGTCTACTCCCGCCCGCGCATTCAGAGGAACTATGAAGACCATGCCTTGGCAGGAGCGACCGGCGGGCTCGCAGGACGTCGTCTGGCGGTACAGCGGAAACCCGATCCTGGACCGGGACGCGCTGCCCGGAACGAACAGCGTTTTCAACAGCGCGGTGATGGCGTGGAACGACGCCTTCATCGGCGTATTCCGCGTGGATACCACCTCTCTGGACAAGTATCTGCATCTGGGACGCAGCGCGGACGGCGTGACGTGGGAGCTCGACGCGGAGCCCATTCGGTTCGCCAATACCGGATCGGTCGCCACCGGCTACGACCCGCGGCTCGTCACTATCGACGGTATGCACTACATCACTTGGTGCAATCAGCTCCACGGACCTACGATCGGCATTGCACGAACGCAGGACTTCCGGACCTTCGAGCAGCTGGACAATGCGTTCCTGCCGTTCAACCGAAACGGCGTCCTGTTTCCTGCGCGTATCAACGGTTCATTCGCCATGCTGTCGCGTCCGAGCGACAACGGTCACACGCCGTTCGGCGACGTCTTCTACAGCGAGAGTCCTGATATGGAGTACTGGGGGAAACACCGGCACGTGTTCGGGAGCGTTCCGGATGGGTGGGCGTGGACCAAGGTAGGCGCCGGGCCGGTACCCATCCTCACCGATCGCGGGTGGCTGCTCATCTACCACGGTGTGCAAACCACGTGCAACGGGTTCATCTACAGCGCGGGCGTCGCGCTGCTCGACGCGGATGAGCCGTGGAAGCTCGCGAAGCGGTCTCGCAACTACATTCTGGCTCCCCGAACCGAGTACGAGTGCGTGGGTGACGTCCCGAACGTGGTCTTCCCGTGCGCCGCGCTCCACGACGTCGAAACCGGCCGCATCGCCATCTACTACGGGGCGGCCGATACCGTGGTGGCCCTCGCGTTCACCACCGTGGACCTGCTCACGGATTTCATAAACCGCCACCCGGCGTGAGCATGCCTGCGCGCTTGAGAACTCGACCGGCGCCGTGACAAACGCCTCCACCGGATCCGTACCCACTACTCGACGATGGGATACAATAGTGCCACTGTTGCTGCACGTTCTCCGTACGGAGCACCGGCGCGCGGATGCCGGTGAAGCTGACTTGTCAGGCGCGGTAATCACCGGCCGACTCAGACTGGTAAACGATCTCGAGAATGACAACCGTGATCTCTCCGCCTCGGGCCGAGTAGACGGCGGCCTCACCATTCGCGCGACCCAGCAGAGCCGCACCCCGCATCTTGGGGAAACACGATCTTGACGACGGATGACCCGCTCCCATCTGCCCCGGCGATGCGTATCTCACTGTTCATGGTGACCACGTCGGGCGGCATTTCTTCCGGCTCCAACACCGTTGCCACCGTGAGGTCCTTCTTCAACTACAGGAGCGTGTGGAACCTCTCAGCCCCTCCTTCTGGCGCGGTGCGGGTCGAAGAACGCCTGCTGGGCTTGTTTGAATGTCAAGCCGGGCTTCTCGCGGTGATGCTGTCCTTCTCCGGACGAGCGAACGCCCAGCGGCGAGTGCTTCTCTTCGATGAACCGATGCATAGACCTGAGCCTGCCGCTCTTGCCCTTTCCCGCCGCGCGCAGGAACTCGACGAACCGATCGCGTCGGGGCACTCCTGGATCTCATCCAGGAAGAGCAGCGAGCCGGACGACACCTTCTTCCCCGTCAACAGTTCGATCGACGGAATGGTCGTCTTCGGATCGGGCCTCGCGAAACACGCCGAGTACTTCGGGTAGAACTCGGAGTTCACGACGACCAGATCGGCGAGTTGTTCGCGCCCGAACTGCTCGATCGCCCACGACGTGCCAACCTGCCTCGCTCCGCGGTCACCTCGCGTGTCCACGGCGTCTCCCAGGAAAACGTGTCGAGCAACGGCTTGAAGAGGTGTATCGAATGTGGCATATACGGCCAGGTAATTGGCTATACAGGAGCCGGTATGGCGCACGATACGACCCTGCACATAAAGCTGGATTCTGCGACGAACGAGCAGTTGTCTCGACTCGCGGCAGCGCGCGGCACGAGCAAGGGCCGGCTTGTTCGCGATGCGATCTCGGCGTGCTATCACGTGCCGATCGACGAGTTGCCGGTCCGGCAAGCCCGCGCGCTCGCGGCCTTTGAGGGCGGGTTCATCAGCATCGGCAAACTGGCCGAGTCGCTCGGCATGCACGTTCTGGAAATGAGACGGTGGCTTTCCGAACACGGCATCGATCAGGGGACCGCAATGTCGGCCGACGATCATCGGCATGCCTGACCGGCTGCCCGATCGCTTCTTCGATACGGTCACGCTCTCGAACTTCGCCTTGTCGGGCGCTCTGCATCAAGCAAACCATCACGCAGGAGGAGGCCGACGCGGTACTCGCCCGTATACTCCACGTCGGATTCTACTCACCCGTACGGAGGGTCAGCGACCTGCTGTGAACGCCACGCACCAGAAGTGAAGCACCACGATATTTCTCCGCGTATATCAGGGTGGAGACCCGCATCGCAGACGATCACGACCGTCGCTACAAGCGCCTCTTCTCGCACCCGGGATTCGTCTCTCGACTCCTCAGTTCTTTCGTCCACGAGCCGTTCCTTCGGGATCTCGATCTCTCCACCCTCGAGCTCGTCAATACGAGCTTCGTCTCCGGGCGCCACGCCCGCCGCGATTCAGACGTCATCTGGAAGCTCTTGGTCGCAGATTCTCCGGTGTATTTCTATCTCCTCATCGAGTTCCAGTCCGGCGTGGACGAGACGATGCCGCTGCGGTTTCTTCGCTACCTCACCGAGTTCTACGAGTCGCTCGTCGCGCAGCTCGACCGCACCGACGCCCTTCCGGCGGTCTTCCCGCTCCTGCTCTACAACGGAGATGCGTCGTGGACCGTTCCACGCTCGGTCGAGCAGATGATCCGCGCCACCATCCCCGGGCGCTACATCCCGCATCTGTCCTACTACCCCGTGCTCATCAACGAGATCCCCGCCCCGACGCTTCGCCGCATCCACAACGCGGTCTCGGCGGTCTTCTACGTGGAGAATGCAGCCCCTGAGGATGTGGCCGAGACGATCGACGTCCTCATCGATATACTCAAAGAGGAAGTGCCCGAGGTTTCCGAACGGTTCACCGAGTGGTTCGCGAGCTACCTGGCCGGCCAGGGGCTCGACATCACGGTGGACCAGCCGATTCGCGACCTGCAGGAGGTGAAGGCTATGTTTGCCACCAAGTTCCAGGAGTACTCGCGTCGGCTGAAGGAAGAGGGTCTCGAGCAAGGCCGCGAGGAAGGACTCTCGGAGGGACTCGAACAGGGGCTCGATGAGGGACGTACGGAGGGACGCGCCGTGGAACGCCTCGCGATCGCCCGACGGCTGCTGGAGCGCGGCGAAACGGTCGAAGAGGTCGCAGAGCTGACCGGACTTTCTCCTGACGACGTTACGAATCTGGCGAAGGGGCGCTGAGGCGGGTTCATCCGCCGCGAACCAGGAGAGCAGATCGAGCCGGCATTCTAATCGTTTTCGGTCTTCGGTGGGGTGATTCACGATCCAGAATAGTTGACGCTGACGATCGACGAGGAGGTCTACGACGGACTGCGCCGTGTAGTCGGTCCACGCAAGATCAGCCAGTTTGTAGAGAACCTTGTCCGACCGCATGTGCTCGAGCAGGATCGTAATCCTAGACCCAAGCCCGCGTACGCGCATGAGACGAATGTCTCATTTTCGTGTCAAAGGAGGCGCTCAGCCTCGTTTCGAAGTTCCACCCTGTTTCGTACGCCAAGCTTCTGATAGACGTGATAGAGGTGATTCGTGACCGTATGCGGAGAGATGTGGAGCAGCGCGGCGATCTCCTTGTTCGTGTAGCCTTTCGCTGCCAGTTCAGCATCACGATCACGATGACCGCGTACGAGACCTGGAACGCCATGGCGACGAGGGGAAGGTGTGTCGCGATCCCGCTGTAGACCGAGATACCGACAAGCGGAGCGCAGACCGCCATGACCACCGCGAATCTGACGAGCACGCGCCACAGGTTTGGGGCGATCCGGCGCCGGTGGTGTACCACGATGATAACGGCAGCCAGGTGCGCGATCCCAAGCGCTATATGTTCCGCGTCGAATGGCGATCGTGAGACGCCCAGGTATCCGATGAGCGCCGCGTAGGCGACGACCAGTGCGGTCTGGAGCACGCCAATCGCGCGTGGCACCGCGAGTCGCACGATGGCGTAGGCCAGGCGAACCATCGAATAGAAGTGGACCAGTTCCGCGACGGCGTGCGCGGCCTCCGCGACAACGCGAAGCCACAGCGGCGGATCGAGCCCCGTTGCGGGAAGATACGCGGACAGAACATCAAGCAGGAGCAGTACCATCGCCGTCCCCAGGACGAGCCCCAAGTAGTAGTGCGCCGGATTGCGGTCGCGTCGGTAGAGAAGAAGAGCAAAGACTGCGATCCAGCTACCACCGAGCACGATGGCTATGTACAAGGCAATCGCGACGTGCTCCACGTACGGATCATGCGTGGGAGGCCGTCGGGCCGCAAGCTTGAGAGATCGAGTCGGGTACGATTGCGGAGTCGTTGCGTCTCTTCGTCCAATCCTGAAAGGTGGCATACTGTCTTCCGCGACGTGGATCGTGGTCGTCTTCATTCATGCAGCTCCCGTATGTACATTGGCCGATCGAACGGAGGCACGAATGGTCGCAGCCGCCGGGCTGCGTCGTACGCGGGCGCACGGTTTCTTCCTCGACCCCGAGTACGGAATGCTCGCGCGTCTCGAGTACGCGCAGGCGATCCCCGGAGTCACGCCGGGCCGAGGGACCGGAATCATCGACACGCTCCACATTGGCGAGGTGCCCGTAGCCTTCATGGCGTTCGAGGCCGCCGCGGAGAGCGACCCCGACGCGGCGGGCCCGGTGCGCGAGACCGTCGCGGCGTTCCGGCAATGGTTCACCGAGTACCTCAGCTGGATGCGCACGAGCGCGAACGGGATCGAGGACCGCGACCACGACCTGTGGGCCTGGACCACCGCCGACGGCAGGGGCGCCGCTCGAGGCGTCGATTTCATCCTGCCCTACGTCCGGACCAAGGAATCGTGGCCGTTCGCGATCGACGTCGACCACCTGTTCGTCGCGCGGGGGCTGCACCGCCCCGACCTGCTCGCGGTCTGGACCGACCTCCCGCCCGAGACGAGCGACAAGGAGATCATGCGAAACCTCGTCTACCGATCGCCGGCGCTCTGGTTCGGACCGGTCTACGCCGAATAGAACCCCGTGGACGACCAGCTGAACGCCTTGAGGCTCTCGAGCTGCTCCGTTTGACACTCAGGCCATTCGCACCAATGATAACCTGATGCAGACCACGCCAATCAGAACCGCCATCGTAGGCGCAGGCCGCGCCGGCTGGGGCATGCAGTGCACCGAGCTCGACCGTCGCCCCGACCGTTTCACCGTCGTCGCGGGCTGCGACACGCACGAGCCGTGGCGAGCGCGTTTCGCCGAACACTACCCTGATGCCCTCATGACCGACTCGCTTGAAACCGTTCTTGACCGCGCGGACGTCGAGCTTGTCAGCATCGCGACCCGGAGCGTTGACCACTTCGACCACGCGATGCGCGCGCTCGCCGCGGGCAAGACCGTATTCCTCGAGAAACCCATGTGCTCTACCTACGAGCAGGCCGTCGTTCTACGCGAGGCGTCGCGTCGTGGCGCCGGAACGCTTTACGTCCGTCACAACCGACGCTTCGAACCCGGCTTCCGCGAGGTGCGCTCGATCATCGAATCGGGCGTCCTCGGCGACGTGGTGCAGATCAGGCTCGCGCGGACGAGTTACGGCAGACGGAACGACTGGCAGACGCTTCTCGAGTTCGGCGGCGGGCAACTCTCGAACTGGGGCTCGCACATCATCGATCACGCGCTCCAGTTCCTGGGGGCACCTGAGAGACCGCTGCGCTCGATCCACAGCCGGCTCTCGCGCGTGGCGGCGGTCGGCAACGCGGAGGACCACGTGAAGATCGTACTCACCGGCGCGGACGGCGCCGTTGTGGACGTGGAGGTGAGCGGCGGCGCAGCGATCCCGGCGCCGGAGTACGTCATCTGGGGAACGCGCGGCGGGCTCACCGGGTCGGGCGATACGCTCAAGCTTCGTTACCTCGACCCAACCGTCAGCCTGCCTCCTCGAGAGGTTTTCGCCGGAGTGCCCGGCTCCGAATTCACCCAGCCGAGCGGGAAGCTCTCACTTGGCAACCGGACGATCGGCTCGAACTTCGGTCAGCCGGAGCAGTTGTCGTGGGTGGAGGAGGAGCGCCGCGTACCCGCCGGTGATCCGAGCGAGATCTGGGACCACCTCTACGCCGCGATTCGCGGCGGTGTGCCATTCCCGGTAACGCTGGACGAGGCGGTGGAGGTGATGCGTGTGATCCACGAGGCACGCGAAGGGACCGCGTTCGCGGTGAAGGCGGATAGAGCGAGTGTCTCCGGACGGTGAGGGCTGCGTCTCAGCCACGGTATCAATGGACAGAATCCTGAGCAGAAGCAAGGCCAAAGCGTCGATGCAAACTACCACGCCGCGCCTGAAGACGTCACGCGGGCATTGGGAGTGTGAAACGCATCGAAGCGACTCTGGGCGTACCGGGCAATTGCCATCATCGACGAAGACCTCTCTGGCCCGGATCACGCTTCTCCGACACGTCGGGCACCTCGGTGGTCCGGTCTTCCCCGGGGACGATCACTATTACTGACCCGGCGTTGGTGGCTCGCGCACCGGAAGGTCTGCCTCGTACGCGACAACCTGAAAGTTCATCACAGCCGACTGGTAAAGGAATGGCTCGGCAAACGTACCGCGGAGATCGAGCTGTTCTTTCTCCCGTGAACGGGTATGAAAAAAGAGGGGGGCTCACGGGCGCCGGTACGAACAAAGAACCGGCTGCATACCGCGACACACTACCGCGCCACCGCCAACCTCCGCGCGTCCAACTCGAGATTCCTCACCCGATCGAGCTCGACGTAGACGTACGGCTCGCCGTCGAAGTCGTGGATGCCGCGGCCGGAGACCGGGATGCGCAGTCCGTTCACCTCGGCGTACTCGTCCATGGGGGTCGACCAGCGGTCGCGCAGCTGCTCGCCGTCGACCTCGGCGTAGCGGTCGTCGCTCTCCCAGTTCACAACGCGACCCTCCTCGTCGAAGGTCACGAGCGCGGTCACGGTCATTCCACGATTGGTCAGCGAGAGCTCGGCCTGCGTCTCGCCGACCTGCTTCCACTCGACCGGCACCGAGAAGTAGCCGAGCGGGCAGAGCATGAGATCGTTCAGAAAGGTGACCAGACCCGATAGGTCCATCTCGGGGCCGGAGACGTCGGCGATACTCACGAGGTTGAGCAGCTTGATCTGCATTCGGCCTTCGCCGTACATGTAGCTGTCGAGTCCGGTCATCGGCCACGTGCCGCGAATGTAGTAGATACGAGCCGGGTCCGAGAGCAGGTTGTACTGCCGCGAGACGAGATCCATCCAGTCCGCGTCGGCCGACTGTCGGATCCGGCCCTCCATGCTGAATCCGAAGCTCGAGATTCTCGGCTTGCCAATCACCTGCGAATACCGGAAGTATCGCTGCACGACCGGCGGCAGGTCGGCAATGTCGTCCTCGGTGATGAGTCCGGAGGCCGCCTCGGGCTCGGGAAGCCGTTCGACGTAGGTTTCCGCGCGACCTTCGAGCGTCGTGCACGAGAGCATTAACCCGGGCAGCGCCGCGATCGCGCCGAGGGTCATGAGCCCTTTTCTTGTGTTCGTCATCCGTCTCTCCTTTGCAATCCGTTAAGTAACAGGTCCAGGTATCCGGCGATCAGCCGATTGCGTTCTTTTCCGGCTTCCACGTCGTCCAGGACCAGCCGAATCACGAGTCCCTGCGCTGCGGTCCAGAGCGAGCGCACGGCGAGATCGACGTCGATCTCGCCAACGGCCCCCACCGCCTGGGCCTCGCGGATGAGTCGAGCGAGGCGGACCAGATTCGGGTTTCGCCCGGAGACTCCCCCGCGCAGATTGTTCGAGCCCGGCCGCTTCGCGAGGTAGACGAGCCGGGCGAGCGCGGGTCGCTCGAGGCTCACCTCGACGTAGGCGTAGAAGGCCCGACGCACTCCGTCGAGCGGATCGGCGGCCGCTTCCACCGCGCGGGCAATAGCCTCGCCGATGCGCTGCCCTCCCCGCGCGAGTATCGCCGCGACGATCGCATCCTTGTCCGGGAAGTAGTAGTAGAGCGATGCCGGCGCGTAGCTGATCCGACGCGCGATGCCGCGCACCGAGAGCTTGTCGGGTCCTTCCTCGACGAGAATCGCCTCCGCAGCGGCGAGAATCCGGTCGCGAAGCTCGCGCTGCTCGGTCTCGCTGCGTTCTTCCGGCGTCGGATACAAGCCGGCCGCGTTCATTCCGTCTCCTCCCTTCGATTCGAACATCGTTAGAATATCGAACACCGTACGGCACGTCAAGCCTGGCAGGAAGAATATGACAGCAGTTTCCATTTCGATCAGCGGAGGCGCGGTCAAACCGATCGACACGCTCTC
>CAYWJH010000056.1:0-13322 GCA_964458555.1 uncultured Spirochaetaceae bacterium
TCTTGCGCTTGTGCGTAGAAATCTTCTTACGCTTGCGCTTTCGTCCACATGGCACGATGGCAACTCCTGTTATTCGGCAACCGGATACGTGAGATCCGAAAGATAGCGAAGGCCCCGGGGGGTGTCAAGGACGGCTCGCGGTCATCATGGAGTCGACGATCGCCGCGATCGCGCCGGTATCGTTCGCGTCGACCTCGCGTACACCCGGCAGATTGCGGAAGAAGGTTCGCTGCCGCTTCGCGTAGCGCCTCGTGTCGCGGATGATCTCGCCGGCGATCGCCTCGTCGTCCGACGCCGGTCGCAGCCGGCCGGCCGCGTCGAAGAACTCGCGGTAGCCGATCGCGCGCATACCAGGATCGGTCGGGCCGTATCCCGACTCGACGAGCGCTTCGACTTCGGTCCGCAGACCCGCGGCGAGCATCGCGGCGACCCGCTCGGCGATGCGTCGTCGCACCTCCTCGGGCGGCCGCACGAGGCTCACCGGAACCGCGTCGAGGCGCGCCGACGACCGGCCGGTCATCGCGAAACCGGACAACGGCCGGCCGGTCTGCTCGTAGACCTCGATCGCCCTCGTGATACGGTAGCGGTCGGTCGGCGCGACCCGCTGCGCCGACTCGGGGTCGACCTCGCGCAGGCGTTCGAAGAGCGCCTCGAGCCCCCGACGTTCGGCCTGCTCGCGCACGCGGGCGCGGACCTCCGGATCCGCCGGCGGCGTTTCGGGCAGACCCAAAAGCAGGTGTTTGAAGTAGTACCCGGTCCCGCCGGAGACGACGGGGAGGTATCGGCGCGCGAGAATGGCGTCGATCGCCGTGGTCGCGTCGGCCACGAAGGCGCCGACGTCGTAGGGCTCGTCCGGTGCCCGGACGTCTATGAGGTGGTGCGGTATTCGGGAACGCAGCTGCGGATCGGGCTTCGCCGTCCCGATGTCCATGCCGCGATAGACCTGCATGGAATCGGCGCTGACGATCTCGATCGGCCTGTCGGCGATCTCGTCGAGGATCGCGGTCTTCCCGACCGCTGTGGGTCCGAAGAGGAGGAGGGCCGGTCTGCCAGGCAGATGCTACTCCTCGGCATCGAGGACTCAGTCCTCGATGCGGTACTGCACCTTCTTCGTGAGAATCTGCTTCACGGCGGTCGAGACCACCTTACCGTCGTTTTCTTCGAGCTCCTCGTCACCCGTCATGGTGATCTGGTAGGCACGGCGGACTGCCGCGACCGTGAGCTCGTATACGTTCCCCTGGTATTCCTCGAGGAGATTCAGAGGGAGGATCATTGGCGCGCCTCCTGCTTCACCGGTGTCCTCATTAACCTACCAAAAGCCATCGACACAGTGAAGCGGCCTACTCAGCCGGCCCCCACGCCCGATCCGCCTCGAAGGCGCTGTAGCTGAACCAGAAGTGCTGGATGCCGACGATAGGCTCGAGCTGCGCGCCGGCGAGCTCCCCTTCGATCGCCCGTCCCGACCCGCTCCACGTCGACCCGGTCTGCTCGTCGACGATCCGGTCTCCGTCCACGGCGAACGTCAGCCGGCGTCCGTCGTGCTCGGCGCGGAAGGCGTTTGCGCTGCCAACATCGCGACCGTCGGCGACCGTTCTCGCGTCGAGCGCGCTCGCCGTTCCACCCTGCCAGAAGACGACCACGGGAACTCCCCCGACCTCGCGTTCGACCAGCCGCTCCTCCGAGACGATCGGATACGGTACAGCGGTCGACTCGTCGTTGACGACGATCTGTACCACACGGGTCATGGGGCTGTACTCGCCGTCGAGCTCCGGCCCACGGTAGAGGAAGGGCCGCTCGGCGGTATCGTACCCCCGGTACGGGTTGCGGCCGTAGGTCACCGGCAGCCCGGTGTCGCGCGACAGCACGCGGGCCTCCGGGTAGGTCGCCGCCGCCGCGTCCCACGGCAGCATCATGACCGGCACGAGCTCGAGCTGCGACCCGACGTACTCGCCGACGATCGCCCCGCCGGTCGCCTGCTGCCACCACGTCTCGGTCTGCCGGTCGTACATGATCAGGTTGCTGTAGCGGAGTCGGCCAGTCGTCCCGAAGTCGAGGACGCGTCCGTCGAACTCGCGCGAGAAGGCGATGCCGGTGTTGCACAGCGGGCAGAAGGTGACGGTCACCGGCACGCCGCCCACGACGTCGTTGACGATCTCGTGAAACATGAGGATCTGCAACGGGTAGACGTGCGTCTCGCCGCCCGCGTTCATCACGAGGACAGGCTCGTCGTCGGTGAGCCAGTCGGCGCGGTCGACGGGAATGAACTGCGGGTCGTCGATCGACGGGATGCCGTCCTTCGGTGGGCCGCCGGAGATGATCTCGTCGCCGGGAACCGTCGAACGCGAGAAATCGGTCGCGAACCCGCCCACGCGACCGATCCCGCCCTCGACGAGCTCGACGTCGGCGGCGGGTTCGGGCCCGTCGGCACCCGCACGCTCCGGCGCCGAGCCGCTGCGCTGTTCGGCGCCCGGCTCGCCCTCGGGATCCGATTCACCCGCCCCGCCGGCCGTCAGGTGCGAGGCGAGCGCTGCGGTAGCCAGAGCGACAAGGACCCATCGGTACTTCATGTATTACCTCCACGATCAAGATACGGGCGTTTGCATATACAACCAAGCGAAATCGGGCCACGTTCGTGGTTCACCCGAGGCCATCCTTTACGGTTTCCGGCATAGCATGTATTTTGGGGCGTGCATCAACAGCTTGCATACTAAGGAGGACAGCCCATGATAGAGGTACGCAACCTCACGAAACGCTACGGGCCCCACGTCGCCGTGGACGACGTGAGCTTCGGCGTAGCGCAGGGCGAAGTCGTCGGTTTCCTCGGCCCGAACGGTGCCGGCAAGTCGACGACCATGAACATCCTGACCGGGTACCTTTCGGCCACCGCGGGAGACGTCTTCATCGACGGGACCAACATCCTGGAGGAACCCGAGGCGGTCAAGCGCCGCATGGGGTACCTCCCCGAGAGTCCTCCCATCTACGGCGAGATGACGGTGCGTGAGTACCTTCATTTCGTCTGCCGGATCAAAAAGGTACCGCGCAACGAGGTCCAGGACCGGATCGAGCAGGGCTTGCACCGCGTCGGGATCGTCGAAGTCTACAACCGCCTCGTGGGCAACCTCTCGAAGGGATACCGCCAGCGGGTAGGCCTCGCGCAGGCGCTCATGGGCAACCCGGACATCCTCATCCTCGACGAGCCCACGGCCGGTCTCGACCCGAAGCAGATCATCGAGATCCGCGATCTCATCCGGCAGCTCGGCAGCGACCATACGGTCATCCTGAGCTCGCACATCCTTCCGGAGGTCAGCGAGATCTGCAAGCGCGTCATGATCATCAACGACGGGCGCATCGTCGCCGACGGCGACCCGGCCACGCTCGGAGGCGAGCTCTTCGACGCGAGCCAGATCGTCGTCACCGCCGCGGCGGACGAATCGGCCACGAGAAGCACGGTGGCCGGAATCGCCGGCGTCACGCGCGTGGAAATCCTCCCGTCGGGCGAGGCCGGCACGACGGAGATGCTCGTGGAGAGCGAGAAGGACAAGGACCTGCGTCGCGACATCTTCGAGGCGTTCAGTAAGGCAAACGTGCCGCTCGTCGGTTTGCGCGTGAAGAACGCGACGCTCGAGGAGATCTTCCTCGAGCTCACCAGCGGCGTGAAGGAGGTGGCCTCGTGACTGCCATTATGACGCGGGAGCTCCGCACCTACTTCCAGACGCCCATCGGCTATATCTTCATGGGCCTGTTCCTGCTCGTATCCGGGTTCTTCTTCACCTTCGGGAACCTGATGTCGGGCAGCTCGTACTTCACCTCGTTTCTGCAGAGCATTCTCTTTCTCTACCTCTTCGCGGTCCCGCTGCTGACGATGCGGCTGATCAGCGAGGAGCGTCGCCAGCGCACCGATCAGCTCCTGCTGACGAGCCCCATCACGGTCACCGACATCGTGCTCGGCAAGTTCTTCGCCGCGTTCATCGTCTACCTGCTCACACTCGTGGTGACGGCGCTCTACGCGATCGTCGTGGGCATCTTCGGCGACCTCGCGGTGTGGCAGACGGTCGGGGGGTACATCGGCTTCGCGCTGCTCGGCGCGTCGTTCATCTCGGTGGGCGTTCTCGTCTCGGCGGTGAGCGAGAACCAGGTCAGCTCGGCCTTCTTCACCTTCTTCGCGCTGCTGTTGATCTGGTTCCTCAACCTCGTCAAGTCGGTCGCCCCGACAGATCCGGTGTCGAGCACCGTCTTCGCCGCGGCCATCGTGATCGGGCTCGCCGGGTTCTTCTTTGCGAACACCCGAAGCTGGGTCACCGCCGGCGCGGTCACGCTCGTAGGCGCGGCGACAATCGCCGTGCTGCACTTCGTTCAGCCGGACGTCTTCAACGGACTCATCGTCGAAGTCCTCGACTGGTTCAGCCTGCTCGAGCGCTTCGACAGCTTCACGCTGGGCGTGATCGAACTGGAGGAAGTGGTGTTCTACCTGAGCTTCACCGCGATCTTCCTCTTCGTCACCGTCCGCATGATCGAAAAGCGGCGCTGGGCGTAGGAGGTCACCATGGGCAATTTCTTCAAGGACATACTCGCGAACCCCAAGGTGAAGTACGGCGGCTACGCCGGGATCATCACCTTCGTCATCATCGTCGCCGTCCTCGTGCTGAACGTGCTCGTCCAGCAGCTCGGATGGCAGATCGACATGACCGACACGTCGGTCTACACCCTCGGCGAGCAGACGCGCGACATCCTGAACGAGCTCGACGAGGACGTGAACATCTACGTGCTCGCCGAGCGAAACCAGGAGGACCCGCGCATCATGGAGGCGCTCGACCGGTACGCGCAAGCGTCCAACCGCGTCAGCCTCGAGACGGTAGACGCGGAGCAGAATCCCGGCTTCGTGTCGCGCTTCGACCCCGAAGGCGAAGGCCTGAGCAACGGCAGCGTCATCGTCGCGACGGAGGACAACTTTCGCGCGATCCAGAACTACGACCTGTTCAGCGTCGACAACCGCAATCCGCGATCGCCGCAGATTCTCGGGCTGAACGTCGAGCGCCGGATCACCAACGCGCTCATCTTCGTCGCGACCGGGCGAACGCCGGTGATCTACCAGACCCAGGGCCACGGCGAGCTCGAGCTCTCGAGCGGTGGCGCGTTCGGACGGCTCAGCGAGCAGTTCCAGAACGCGAACCTCGAGCTGCGCACGGTCAACCTCGCAACCGCACCGCAGGTGCCCGAGGATGGTTCGATCGTAGCGATCGTGCGCCCGCGCAACGATTTCTCGGCGGACGATGTCGACAAGGTTGCCGAGTTCCTCTCCGACGGCGGCAAGCTCTTCCTCGCGGTCGAGCTCGCGGCCGGCGAGCTGCCGAATCTCGAGCGGCTGCTCGAGCGCTACGGAATCGGCATCCCGACGGCGGTCGTCGTCGAACCGGACCGCAACTACAACGCGGGACAGCCGCTGCAGCTCGCGCCGGTGATCGAAGAGACCGCGATCACGACCCCGCTCATCGAGGCGAACTACCGGGTGGTAACCCCGCTCGCCAGACCGATACTCGAGCTCGAGACCAGGCCCCGCGGCGTGACCTACGAGGCGCTGCTCACGACGTCGGAGGAGAGCTTCTACCGGACCGACCTGGGCATCGAGAGCCCGGATATGTCCGCGTCGGACATCCCCGGTCCGGTTTCGGTCGCGGCGACCGCGATCGAGCGTGAGTTCACGACCAGCGAGGAGATCTCGCGGATCG
The DNA here is from genome assembly GCA_964458555.1 of uncultured Spirochaetaceae bacterium. Lineage (GTDB taxonomy): Bacteria > Spirochaetota > Spirochaetia > DSM-27196 > SLST01 > SLST01. The sequence goes on from CAYWJH010000056.1 coordinate 5,727, forward strand.
TGGTGGTGGGCGACGTCGACTTCATCTCGCTCGTCGACCAGGTCAACGGCAACCTCGACTTCCTCATGAACTCGTTCGGCTGGCTCGAGCAACAGGAGGAGACGCTCTCCATCAGGCCCAAGACCACGCTGCAGTTCCCCATGCAGCTCTCGGGGATGCAGCAGCTGATCTTCGGCGGTCTGTTCGTCATCGTCATCCCGCTCGCGATCCTGATCGCCGGCCTCGTGATCTGGCTCAGGAGGCGGCACCTGTGAAGCGCTGGATACGACTCGGAGCCATCGTCGTGGCGATCGCGGCGATGGTCGTTGCGCTCGTCCTCCTGCGGTCGCAGGACCCCGACGCCGACGCCACGACGCGGGAGCCCACCCCCTCGCTCGGCGACGATTCCGAGCGAGTCACGCTTCTTCAGAACGACCGGGACGCGATCGAGCGGATCGCGATCGACGGCGACGAGACCGATCTCACGATCGAGCGCGTGAGCGACGGTGAGTTTCGTCCCGTCTACGAGTACGACGTCGACTTCGATCGCGCACGGGTCAACCGGATCGTCTCGCAGGCGGTGTCGCTGACGAGCAGACGCGTGATCGGCGAGGTCGACGACCTTTCGGAGTACGGCCTCGGCGACCCGACCGCGACGATCACGGTCGAGCGCTCGGACGGCGAGCGCCAGCGTATCACGGTCGGGTCTATGACGCCCGCGCGCGACGCGTACTACGTGATGCGCCCCGACGACGAGAACGTCTACTCGGTGTTCAACAGCTGGATCCGGCCGTTCTTCACGACGCTCAACGCCATGCGCGTCCGTTCGATCCCGCAGATCAACATCCAGGTGCTCGAGCGCATCGTGATCGAGACGCTCGAGGGGCGCACGATCCGCACCGAGCTCATCCCCGAGTGGGACGAGGATCCGGAGCTCGGCTTTTCGCGGTTCGCCGTCTACGAGCCGTTCTCCCGACGCTTCCAGGCGAACACGAACTGGTTCGAGGAGCTCCAGGGAGCCTTGGAGAATCTGCGGATCGGGATCTTCGTCGACGACGCGCCGGACGATCTCGCCGAGTACGGGCTCGCGCCGCCCGAGGCGCGGGCGCTCATCGAGGACCAGGAGACGACCTTCGAGGTGTTCGTGGGCGCCGAAACCGAAGGCGGGCGGTTCGCGACCTTCCCGGATACGCCGAGCGTGTTCGTGCTCTCGGGTATCGAGCCCATCGTCGACGTCCGCCCGTACGACACGATCAGCCCGTTCGCGCTCATCGTCAACATCGACCTGATCGACGCCTTCGTCGTCGAGACCGGCGAGGCGACCTTCACCGGGCGCATCGAGCGCACACCCGCCGACGATCCGGAGACCGAGGAGGAAGAGGTCGACGAGACGTACTTCCTGAACGGTCGGCAGATAGACGAGGATACGTTCAAGGACCTCTATCAGTGGGTGATCGGCCTCCAGCTCGACGCGGAGATCGGGGTCGACGACATCCCCACGACCGACGAGCTCGCCTCGCGCGGCCCGATCGTCTCGATCACGTACAACCTCAACAACGATCTCGGCCCGCTTAACGTTTCCTTCGTGCCGCAGAACGCGAACTTCGCCGCCGTCGTGCGCGAGGGCCGCGCGGAGTTTCTCATCGCGCGCGCCAAGCTCCAACGGCTCGTGCGCGCGTTCGAGCGAGCGGTCGACGAGCTGTAGCTCATCGGCACTCAGCGAGACGCGCCGTCCGACTGGGCGGCGCGTTTCTTTTCGGCCGCGTCGATGATCAGATCGGCCTCCTGCTCGGGCGTCATGTCGGTCGTGTCGATGACGAGATCGGCGAAGGTGAAGTCGTCGTTGTCGATGCCGTAGAGCCGCAGGTAGCGGTCGTGGTCGCGCTGGTCGCGCTCGACGGTGCGCGTGAGCACCGTCTCGTAGCTCGTGGGCTTCTCGCCGTTGTCGATGTTCCGCTTCTGGATGCGCCTCGCCCGCACCTCCGGCGGAGCGTCGAGGTAGACGCGCAGGTCCGCGTCGTCGAGGATCCAGATGGCGAGCCGCGACCCCAGGACGGTATCGCCGTCGTGCGCCATCTCCACCTGCTTGCGGTCGAGGCGAATATCCCAGCGGCTGTCGTGCTCCGCCATTTCGCACAACCGCTCGAAGGAAACGCCCTCCTCGCGGGCCATGTCCTTGAAGGTATAGTTGACCCGACGGTACCCGAGCCGTTCGGCTACACGCCTGGTTACCGTCGAGTTCCCGCATCCGCTCTTCCCCGAGATGGCGATCTTCAAGCTCTACTCCAGGTTACGCAGTTGTTCGCGGACGTTTTCCAGCGCGTCCTTCGCCTCCACCACCTGCTCGCTGATCGCGAGCACGGTGCTCTTCGACCCGATCGTGTTGATCTCACGGTGCATTTCCTGACAGAGGAAGTCGAGCTTCTTGCCCAGCGATCCGGAGGCGGACATGGCCGAGCGAAACGAGTCGAGGTGCGCCGCGAGGCGAACAATCTCCTCGTTGATACTGAAGCGCGTCAACTGCACCGCGACTTCGGCGAGCATCCTGCCCTCCTCCACCGCGTCGCCCACGACCTCGCGGAAGCGATCGGTGAGATTGCGACGGACCCCCTCTTCGATCTCGCCGGCGTGCTCGCGTACCGCGGCGAGCGCCGCTTCCACGCGGGAGAGTTGCGTGCCGATGTCGGTCTCGAGCCGCTCGCCCTCCGCCCGGCGCGTGTCTGTGAAGGCCTCGAGCGCCTCGTCGAGAAGCGGACGCACCAGCTCCCAGTACCGATCGCGGTCGACGGCGCGCTCGCTCTTGATGATGCCTTCGAAGGCGAGCAGGTGTTCGAGCCGCACCGGCTCCTCGACGCCCGCCTGCGCGCGCAGCTCTTCGAGCGCGCCTGCGTACCCGGCGAGCGCCGAGCGGTCGACGTAGACCGCGAGGTCCTCCTGCAGCTCGCGCAGGCGGATGAGTACGTCGACCCTTCCGCGGGCGGCGGCCGCGCTCACGCGCTCGCGGACCTCCGGCTCGAGCGGGCTCAGGCTGCCGGGCAGCGAGACGTTCACGTCGAGGTACCGGTTGTTCACCGACTTCACCTCCACGGTCGCCTGCACACGATCGTCGCCGCGCTCTGCGAACCCGTAGCCGGTCATGCTGGTCACGGGGACACCTCCGCCGCCCGGCGCTCGAGCACGCCCGGACCGAGCCGCCAGTTGTTCCCCGCGCCCATCGTCACGAAGACGTCTCCGGGCGCGAGGACACGCTCGAGCAGCGGCAGCGCGTCGGGCACGTCGGGCACGTAGTGCACCGGCTCGGTGTAGCGCTCGGCGGCGTCGGCGAGCGTCCGCCCGTCGATGTCGCCCGGGTTGTCCTCACGCGCGGACGCGTAGATCTCGTGGAGGACGAGCACGTCCGCGGCCGAAAGCGCGCGCGCGAACTCGTCGAGCAGCGCGCGCGTGCGCGAGTAGGTGTGCGACATGAAGCTCACCACGATGCGGCGGCCGGGGTAGAAGGCCCGAAAGCCGGCGAGCGTCACGGCGATCGCGGTGGGGTGGTGGGCGTAGTCGTCGAGCACGAGCACGCCGTCGGCCTCGCCCACGATCTCGCTGCGCCGGCGGGTTCCGTGGAACCCGGCGATCGCTTCGCCCGCCCCGGCGAGGAGCTCGCGCTCGCCGAGCGGCGAGGAGAGCAGACCGTTGACGAAGCGCGCGACGAGCAGCGCGGCGGCGGCGTTGAGCGCGTTGTGGTCGCCGGGCACGTGCAACTCGAACGGATACCCGCCGATCGTGCACGCGAGCGAGCCGGCGCGCCGACCCGTGATCTCCACGGCGCCGGGGCCGTCGGCGGAGATGCCGTACGGCACGAGCTCGAGGTCGGGCCGCGAGGCGCGCGCGCGTTCTGCCACGCGCGTGGCGCCGGGGTCGTCCGCGCAGTAGACGAGCGTGCCGGACTCGGCGAGCCGTCCGGCGAATTCGACGAAGGCGTCCTCGACGTCCGCCGCGTCGGCGAAGTAGTCGAGGTGATCGGCTTCGACGCTCGTCACGACGACGAGGCGCGGCGAGAAGCTCAGGAAGTTGCGTCGATACTCGCAGGTCTCGGCGACGAAGAAATCGCTCCCCCGCACGAGCGTCGCACGGCCGCCGACGTCCGGAAGCGCGCTTCCGGCGAGTACGGTCCCCGGGAGGTCGAGTCGCTGCGCGATGCAGGCGACGAGCGCGGTGGTCGTGGTCTTGCCGTGGACGCCGGCGATTCCGACCGACGCCTGTCTGCGCGACAGCTCGCCGAGCGCATCGGTGTAGCTCGTGACCGGCAGGCCGAGCCGGGCGGCCTCGACGAGCTCCGGATGCGAGTCGCGGTCGTAGGCCGCGGAGTGAATCACAACCTGCGGTGAGGGCGTTTCGTCTCGCAGATTGGCGACCGCGAAGCCCTCGTGGCACCGAATCCCGGCGTTCGCGAGGAGCTCGTCGGTATAGAAGCGCTCGCTCACGTCGGAGCCCGTTACGTGCGCGCCGCTCGCGACGAGGATCTCGGCGAGGGCGGCCATGCCGGTTCCCTTGATGCCGACCATATACACGTGGAAACCATCGAGGTGTGCGGGAAGGACCGCGTCGCCCATGGGGCCATCATAGTGGATTCGCATGAGTTGGCAAAGTTCAGTCGTTCTTGGGCAGGTAGATGCTCGGTTGCGCCTTGCCGAACCCGCTGTCCGAGACGTGCGCCTCGGCCTCGTCGTAGAGATCCGAGAGCGGCTGCGGGTCGGGCACGTAGTCGCGCGAGATGCCGGGGCTCAGCTCGCGACGCCAGGCGTACTTCTCGTACTCGTCCTCTACCTGGATGCGCTTGCGGATGAAGTAGCGGGGCTTCTGGCCCTTCTGGTCGACGAGCACACCGAAGGCACCCTTCCCCACGTAGACCACACGCTCGTTCTCCGCGAGCTCTTCCTGCTCCTCGAGCCGCTTGACCACCGAGTCGAAGTTGGCAGGCCTGCCCGTCTCCGGGTCGGTCACGGCGGTGAGGATGTCCGAAATGGGCTCGCCGGAGATGGGATCCACCTCGTACTCGCGCCGGGGGACCACCGGCGGCATGAAGTGCTTCTCCGGATCGAAGGGAGCCTTCTTCGGCTGCTTCTGAGGCTTCTGGTTCTGGTTGTTCTGCTGCTGCTTGTTCTGGTTTCGGCCGCCCCGTCGCCGGGAGCGTCCCTTACCGCCTCGTCGTCCCACCTTGCTGTTCCTTCCCGTGTTGGGTACTTTCACAGAATACCAATGCCGCCCGATCATAATCAAGACGACAACCGCTCGCTCCTCCACCGGCTTCGCCACGGCGGCCGGATCGTGCTCACGATCCCGGTATGGCTCTACCAGAAGATCGTCTCGCCCGCGCTCCCCCCGCACTGCATCTACTCGCCCACCTGCTCGCAGTACACGCGGGAGGCGATCATGCGGCACGGTCTGCTCGGCGTGCTCGCAGGGCTGATGCGGCTCTTCCGCTGCGTCGGGGGCCTCTACACCGGCGGCGAAGACCCGGTACCCGAGCGCATCACCGTATCCTACCTGTTCGGCAGCTACCGTACCTTCTTTCGGAGTCGCAACCGGTAGGCCTTTACACGTTGCGGTCGGTGATTGTATTCATTGGTGCAGCTTCAGGAAGGTATATGGCAGCAAAGAAACTTGTCATCGTCGAGTCGCCGACCAAGGCCCGCACCATCAAGCGCTTCCTCGGACCGGAATACCACGTGGAGGCGAGCATCGGTCACGTCAGGGACCTTCCCCAGCGCGCCGCCGACATTCCCAAGAAGTTCAAGGAACTCGACTGGGCCCGGCTCGGCATCGACGTCGACCACGATTTCTCCCCGCTCTACATCACACCGCGAGACAAGACCAAGATCGTGCGGGAGCTGAAGGACCGCCTCAAGGAGGCCGATGAGGTCCTGCTCGCCACCGACGAGGACCGCGAGGGTGAGAGCATCTCGTGGCACCTCGTGGACGTCTTGAAGCCGAAGGTCCCGGTGCGACGCATGGTCTTCCACGAGATCACCCGCGCGGCGATCGAGCACGCGCTCGAGAACGAGCGCGACATAGACATGAACCTCGTAAACGCGCAGGAGACCCGGCGCATCCTCGACAGGCTCTACGGCTACACGCTCTCGCCGCTCATCTGGAAGAAGATCGCCTACGGGCTGTCCGCCGGACGCGTGCAGTCGCCGGGCCTGCGCCTCATCGTCGAGCGAGAGCGCGAGCGCATCGCGTTCAGCAAGGCGGTCTACTGGGACCTCAGGGCAAGCCTCCGGCGCGAAGAGGACACCGCGTCGACCACCTTCGAGGCGCGCCTCGAATCGGTGGAGGGCAAACGCATCGCGAGCGGCAAGGACTTCGACACCCTCGACGGGAGTCTGCTCGCCGACCGCGATGTCGTGGTGATCGACGAGGAGCGCGCGAAGAAGCTCGCCACCGAGCTCGAAGCGAAGCCGTGGAGCGTCACGGCGCTGACCGAGAAGCAGTTCTCCTCGCGGCCGGCGGCCCCCTTCATCACGTCGAGCCTGCAGCAGGAGGGAAACCGGAAGCTGCGCCTCTCGGCCCGCGAGACGATGCGCACCGCGCAGCGTCTCTACGAGCAGGGGTTCATTACCTACATGCGAACCGACTCGCCGGCGCTTTCGCAGGAAGGCCTCTCCGGCGCGAGGTCGAGCGTACAGGAGCTCTACGGGGACGAGTACCTCTCCGAACCGCGGCAGTTCACCTCCAGCAGCCGCGAGGCCCAGGAGGCGCACGAGGCGATCCGTCCGTCGGGCGAGCGCTTCGTCCACCCGGACGAGACCGGGCTCGAGGGGCGTGAGAAGGCGCTCTACGAGCTCATCTGGAAACGAACGCTGGCGAGCCAGATGGCCGACGCGCGCAAGTCGTCGGTCACCGCGAAGGTTACCGTGGGCGAGGCGGTCTTCACCGCCACCGGCACGAGGATCCTCTTTCCCGGCTACATTCGCGTCTACGTCGAGGGCAAGGACGACCCCGAAGCCGCGCTCGACGACAAGGAGACGTTCCTCCCGCACCTCGCCGAGGGACAAGAGCTCGTGATCGCCGCGCTCGAGAGCGTCTATCACGAGACGAAGCCACCCGCGCGCTATACGGAGGCGAGCCTCGTGCAGCGGCTCGAGCGCGAGGGGATCGGACGCCCGTCTACCTACGCCTCGATCATCAGCGTGCTCTTCGAGCGCGGCTACATCCGCAAGCAGGGCAACGCGCTCGTGCCCACCTACACCGGGTACGCGGTGATGCAGTTCCTCGAGAACCACTTTCACTACCTCATCGAGTACAGCTTCACCTCGCAGATGGAGAGCGCGCTCGACGCGATCTCCTTCGGCGAGCTCGACCGGCTCGACTATCTCCGCGAGTTCTACAGCGGCGAGAAGGGTCTGAAGACGAGGGTCGACGAACGCGAGTCGAGCATCGAGCCCTCCGAGTGCCGCACCGTCTCGCTGCCGCAGCTCGAATCGGTCCCGGATATCAAGATTGGCAAGTTCGGACCGTACATCGTGCAGGAGATCGACGGAAAGGAGATCCACGCGTCCATCCCGGAGGAGATCGCCCCGGCGGACCTCACCGAGGAGGACGTACAGGAGATCATCGAGATCCAGA
>CAYWJH010000056.1:13422-19733 GCA_964458555.1 uncultured Spirochaetaceae bacterium
ATCGCCCCGGCGGACCTCACCGAGGAGGACGTACAGGAGATCATCGAGATCCAGAAGAACGGCCCGGTTCCCATCGGGCACCATCCGGAGACCAAGGAGCCAATCTACTCGCTCGTCGGTCGCTACGGTCCGTATCTGCAGCTCGGCGAGAAGACCGACGAGAACCCGAAGCCGAAGCGAGCCTCGCTGCCCAAGGAGATCTCGCCGCGCGAGGTCACCATGGAGGACGCGGTGCGGCTGCTCAGCCTGCCGCGCACGCTCGGCGTGCACCCGGAGACCGGCAAGGAGATCGTCGCGAACAACGGCCGCTTCGGGCCGTACATCGTGCACGACGGGGACTTCCGAAGCCTCAAGGGCGAGGACAACGCGTACGATATCGAGCTGCCGCGCGCGCTCGAGATCCTCGCGCAGCCCAAGCGCGGCCGTGGTGGGTCGAAGGTGCTGAAAGACCTGGGGAAAGACCCCGAATCGGGCAAGAAGGTCGCGGTGCACGACGGGCGCTACGGACCCTACATCAAGGTCGGCAGCAAGAACATCACGCTTCCCGAGGAGAAGCGCAGCGAGGACGAGATCGAGAAGATCGACGTGGAAACCGCGATGAAGATCGCGAAGGCGTCCGGGAAGCTGTAGCCGACGACCGGCGATCGTTCGCGCGACGACGCGCGAGCCCGCACCGCGCGCTCATAAAAAAAGGAGACCCGAGGGTCTCCTTTTTCGTCGGTGCCGTCCGCCCGGGGCGGGGCTCAGCTGACGTCTTTCAGGCGAAGATCGTTCTTCTTGAGGTAGTTCAGCAGTCCGACCTTGCTGATCGATCGCAGCGCGCGGGTCGACAGCCGGAGACGGACGTATCTGCCCAGCTCGGGCACGAAGATCCGCTTCTTCTGAATGTTCGGCAGTTGCTGCCGGCGGGTCTTATTGTGCGCGTGAGAGACGTTGTTGCCTGAAAGCGGCTTCTTGCCGGTAATGGTACATTTCCTGGACATAGCTACTCCTGCTGTGACCCGTAAGATATATCGAAGCGCGTACCGTCCCGTCAACCCCTGTCGAGGTTTTCGTGCAGGACCAGCTCGCGCGGACAAGCGGCGCCGGGGCGCGCGTGCCACTCGTCTGCGAGCATGACCATGTGGATATGGTCCTCCCACCGGCCCTGGATCCGCAGGTAGTCACGCGCGCGTCCTTCCTCCCGGAAGCCGAGCGTGTCGAGCAGGCCGCGCGAGGCCACGTTCGCCGGCATGACGTTCGCCTCCACGCGGTGCATCTGCGCCGCGGAAAAGGCGTGGTCGAGAACCGCGACGAGCGCCTCGCTCATGTAGCCGCGCCGGATGTAGCGCGCGTCCATCTTGTAGCCGAGGAAGCAGCTCTGGAAAGAGCCACGCACGATCGCCGAAAGCGTCACCGAACCGATGACCCCGGCCCCCCGCCACCGGATCGCACGGCGGTGACCGCTTTCCTCGCGCAGCAGCAGCCAGAGGTGCAGCATCGCGTCCGAGCGGCGCTCAGCGGAGAGGATCCGCCGCTGCGCCGCCGCCTCGAAGTAGCTCGGATGCCGATGCGGTTCCCACGGCCGGTGAAAGTCCCAGTTCTCCCGGTGGAAGCGCGCAGCGCGCCCGGCTGCCCTCGGCGGCAGGTCGCGAAGGACAAGTCGTTCGGTACGAAGCGTAACGCCCTTCATGCCCCGCGATCGTAGCACGAAACCGCGGCCCACGCAGCCACGATCGCCGCGGTCTCGCTACGCAGCACACGCCTTCCCAGCGTCGTGGCGACGAAGCCGAGCCCGGCGAGCGCGTCGAGCTCGCGCGCGGTCCAGCCCCGCTCCGAGCCCACCGCGAGGATCACCGGCGTCGTGGCCTCGACCGCGCCGAGCGCGCGGGCGATCGGCACCGCGAACGGAGCCGCCGGCCGCCCGTCGCCGTCCCGCGTCTCGGGATCGCGAGGATCGTCGTCGTGAAAGACGAGCCGGAGCGGCTCCCGGCCGGTGGTCGCGGCGAGGGCCGGGTCGGCGACGATGGAGTCGGCCGTTCCGGCCGCTTCGCGCAGCGATCCGGCGCGGCGGACGTCGGGCAGGAGCGTCGTACCGCCCTGCGCCGCGCCGTCGAGCAGGGGCGTGCGCACATCGGCCCAGAGATTCGACTCGTAGTAGCTCTTCTCTCCCAGGTCGGTATGCGTCACGACGACGCCGGCCGGTCCGATCGCGGTCAGGTCACGGAGGAGACGGCGCAGGACGATCGGTCGCGGATGGCCAAGGACGAGGCAGACCGGCGGAAAGGCCGCAGGCAGCCCGCGAGCCTCGAAGTCGAGCGCGTAGCGTCCGCCGGCGTCGGAGACGATACGCGCGACCCCGACCGAGCCGCCGACTTCGCCGGCTCGCAGCTCGTCGCCGGCGCTCAGACGGAGAACCGTGCGGATGTGGCGCGCGCGGGGGTCACAACGGTCGAGGACGCGCTCGCCCGGCTCAAGCAGGAGAAGATTCACGCGGGAACCCGGTCGTGGAGAAATAGCGGCCAACCTGGTCGAGCGGAATAGGCCCCACTCCCAGCAGGTTCTGGAGAAGAAGACCGTCGATGCTCGACAGGATGATCCGCGAGAGGGTTTCAAACTCGGTATCTTCGGGCATGATGAGCCGCAGCCCCTGGCCGATGAGCTCGAGCCAGCGAGCATACTCCTGCGTAAAGCGAACGCGCAGCGATTCGTGGTTGCCGCTGAGCGCCTCCTGGATGAGGTAGAAGTGGATGTACCCGCGCGTCTCGGACTTGAGGATCGTCTCCACGACCATCCGCAGTACGCGTTCGGCGCCCTGCTCGCGGCCCTGTCCTTCGACCCACGAGATGATCGCGTTCGTGATATGCTCCATGTGCCGGACGCTGATATCAAAGATCAGGTCGCCCTTGCTGGAGTAGTAGTAGTAGAGCGTGCCCTTGCTGATGCCGACCTCGTCGGCGATGTCCGCAAGACTCGTGTTGGCGACTCCCTTCTCGATGATCAGCTTGGCCGCGGCCTGGATGATCTTCTCGCGATTGCTGCGCGACCTGCGCGCGGTCTCCCTCATGCTCCCCCGCTCCCTCGCGAGAAGTATCACCGGGGCGTTCGCCCGATGTCAACCGGCCGCCGACCGACGCGATGGTGCTCATGCCGGAGCGGCCGGACCATATTGACGACCTGTAGACGACATCGGCTACAATGCTCGGGATGCGAAGAAGCGAGATTAACGGCTATATCCGCGAGGCGAAGGAGTTCTTCGCTTCGATGAATTTCCACCTTCCACCCTGGGCCGACTGGACCCCGGCCGAGTGGAAGGAACGACGCGAGCAGACGTCCCGCATCGTGAAGCACGGGCTCGGGTGGGACGTCACCGACTTCGGCGGGGGGCCGTTCGAGGAGCGCGGGCTCCTGCTCTTCGCGCTGCGCAACGGCGAGCCCGGTGATCCCATCAGGCCCTACGCCGAGAAGATCATGGTCGTCCGCGAACGGCAGGAGACGCCGTTCCACTTTCACTGGAACAAGACCGAAGACATCATCAACCGCGGCGGCGGTCGGCTGGTGCTCGAGCTCTACGGCGCCACCGACGACGACGAGTTCTCCGACGAGCCGGTCACGGTTCTCGTCGACGCGATCGAGCGCACCGTCGAACCGGGCGGCACTATCGTCCTCGAGCCGGGCGAAAGCATCACGCTCGTTCCGCGCCTCTACCACCGCTTCTACGGCGAGCCCGGCCGGGGGCTCGTGCTGACCGGCGAGGTGAGCAAGGTCAACGACGACGAGAACGACAATCGGTTCAAGACCCCGCTGGGCAGATATCCGGAGATCGACGAGGACGACGAGCCGGTGCGCCTGCTCGTCTCCGACTACCAGCGGTACCTGGACCTATGACACGCGCGGCCCGAGCGGTACTCGCCGGCCTGCTCGCGCTCGCCGCGGTCACCTCGTGGGCGCAGAGCGACGCAGCATCGCCGCGGTCCCTGCCGACGGGGGCGCGCGCGGGCGATGCGCGCGTTGAAGGCGACGACCGGCGAAGCGCCCGCATCGTGCCGGCCGAGCGGAAGCTGGCGGTCATCTTCGAGCAGAACGGAACCCGCCCGGTAACCGACCTCACCCTCGACGAGATTGGTCGGATCCTCGACCTGCGCTCGGTCGCGACACAGCAGCACGACTTCGTGGACCGCGCCGTGGTTCGCTCGCTCCTCGTTCCCGGGCTCGGCCACTCCACGAGCGGCGCGCGGGGCGAGGCCGCCGTCTTCGCCGCGGCCGCCGTGGTCGTGGACCTCGCCACCATGGCGGCGACCTTCTGGCTGCTCCCCCCTGCGGTGCAGCACCGTAATCTCAACTACCTGCAGAGCAGCTTCGAGGTCATCGAAAGCCGATGGAAGTCGATCTCGCCCGCAGAGCTGATCCCCGCGGCCGCCGCGACGCTCACCGGAGGCCTGCTCGCTCTGACCGTCCGCGTGCTCGCCGCGCGCGACGCCGAGACGACCGCGCTCGAGGCGATCGAAACGGGAACGGTTCGGTTCGAGCCGCTGCCGCTCGGCGGCGTGGCCAGGTAAGAGCGCGGACCTCTTCCCGCGAGAGCGGTACGCCGGCCTGCTCTACCCCATCGTGCGCCAGACCTCGAGCTTGCTCTTCACGCGGTGGATGACCTCGTTCGTGAAGTCGCTCGTCGTGGCCGTACCGCCGAGGTCGGAGGTGCGGTGTCCGTCGAAGACCGCCTCGAGCGTCGCCTCGTAGATGGCGCGGCTGACCCGGCGCGGCTCGGCGTCGTCGAGATTCGCGAGCATCCCCGCCGCGGCGAGGATCATCGCCATGGGGTTCGCGACGTTCTTTCCCTCGAGCGTCGGCGCGGTGCCGTGCGGAGCCTCGGCCATCACGCGCTGCACGCTGCCTTCGTCGTCGAGCGAGATGACCATCGACTCAGAGCCGGCGATCGACCCGAACATCTGGAGCACCATGTCCGAAAGGAGGTCGCCGTCGCGGTTGAGCGACGGAATGACGAGCGGGTCGCCGCTGGTGGCGAGCAGCAGCGCGAAGGTCGCATCGATGAGCTGCAGCTCATAGCGCACGTCCGCGTACTCGGCCGCGGCGGTATCAAGCTCCTCCTTGAACATGCCCTCGTAGACCGGACTGACGGTGAACTTCGGCCCGCCGAAGACCTTCGCGCCCACGCGCTGGGCGTGGATGAACGCGTAGCGCGCGACCGCGCGGCAGACGCCGCGCGAGATCTTCTCCGTGCGAAACGCCGTCTCCTCTTCGCCCGCGCCTTCGCGCCACTCCTTCGCCCCGTAGGCGTCGTCGCGCGCCATGCGAACGACGCTGATCGGCGAGTAGACGCCGCCGATCGGTCGCAACCCCGGGATGCGACGCCCGGTACGCAGGATGACCTGCGCGTCGATCTCCTCGCGAAGGATCCGGTTGGGGCTGCCCACGTCGTCGGAGCCCTCCGGCGTGATCGTCGCCGCCTTGATCGAGATGCGGTGCTCGCGGATCGCCGCGCCGGCTTCGTAGACGACCCGGTTCTTCGTCTCGCGCCGATGGGCGAGGCTGAGGTCGAAGCGCACCGGCTCGAGCTCGAGGCCGATCACGGTCGGCTCGAGCACGCGCAGCGCCTCGTCGAGCAGCTCCTGCCCGGTCTGGTCACCTTCGAGTACGACGAATGGAATTGCCATGAAGAGCTCCTACTGCAGGACTTCGCGCATGAACGACCCGAGCACCTCGAGCGCCTTCTCGTTGCTGCCGCCCTCGGGCACGATGAGGTCGGCGTAGACCTTCGTCGGCTCGACGAACTGGTAGTGGCCGGGTCGCACCACCTCGAGGTACTGGGTCACGACGCTGTCCACGGTACGGCCTCGCTCCTTCACGTCACGGCTGAGCCGGCGGATGAAGCGGATGTCGTCGGGGGTGTCGACGAAGAGCTTGAGGTCGATGAGATTGCGCAGGCGCGCATCGAAATAGATGAGGATTCCCTCGAAGATGATGAGCTTGCCGGGCTCGACCTTCGTCGTCGTCTCCCTGCGCCGATGGTGCACGAAATCGTACTCCGGCATGTCGATCGGCCGCCCCTGCTTGAGCGCGGTGACATGCTCGACGAGGAGCTCGGTGTCGAAGGCCGACGGATGGTCGAAGTTGAACCCGGTGATGTTCACGTTGGAGACGTGCTCGGCGCTGCGGTAGTAGTTGTCCTGGGGGATGAAGGCAAACTCCCCCACGAGCTCCCGGATCTTCTCGACGATGGTCGTCTTGCCCGATCCGGAGCCGCCGCAGATGCCGATTACTCTCGCCATTGCGAGCCAGTATAGGCGAAGCGGCAGGCCGACTCAACCGCA
>CAYWJH010000057.1:0-19626 GCA_964458555.1 uncultured Spirochaetaceae bacterium
TATACCGCCTTCCTCACTTCGAGTGGCGATGCGACACGCGTGAGTGTCGGCTACGAGATCGGGCTCAAGGCGATCTTCACTTGGGGCCTCTACGGCGAAGCGTCGTTCGTCGCTCCGGAGGGATTGGCGGTACTCCAGGACTCGCAGTTTCTCGACGCACAGCCCGCGGGTTTGCGCGTCGGCCTGGGTTTCAACTTCCTCTCCGCGACACCGGAAGAAGTTCGCGAGATGAGCGCGGAAGCCTCTCAGTAGAGCTTTGTCTCTGCGATGAGCACGCCCCTCGGCCAGTCCGGGGGGCGGGCGCTGGTCTAACGGATCGAGTCGAGGGAGCGTTCCAGCGAGAACATCCCCTCTCTTCTTCTTCTCTCTATATATATAAGATAGTAGCAGTAATAGTAGGCTCTCAGGACATGTGGGTAACCTCGTAAGTATTTGATGGGAAAGAATTTGGCCTCAGAATAAGGTGGGGATGATCGGAGAAGGTTGTCCACACTGTCCACAGGCGAGCCGATTGCTCACAGGTTATGCCGATGTTGTCCAGACGTTGTTCGAGGGTGACGCCCACGAGCGCACCTGAGGCTTCGCGGCGGACCGATTAGAGTTGGGAAGAGGTGATCCGACGAAGCTGTGCTTTGTCATGATCAAAGTGCCCAACTAACGTTGTGCGCTTTGATCCTTGATAGTACGGATGAGGTACTGGAGCGTGGGCTCGAGGGTGGGGTCGGTGCGCATGCGCGCCTCGATGCGCTGACAGGCGTGCATGACGGTCGTGTGGTCGCGGCCGCCGAACTCGAGGCCGATTTCGGTGGTAGAGTACTCGGTGACCTCGCGCGTGATGTACATCGCGAGCTGGCGCGGAAAGGCAACGACGCGCGTGCGCTTCTTGCTCTTGAGCTCCTGCGTGCTCAGATTGAAGTAGTCGGCGACGGTGCGCTGAATGAGGTCGACGGTGACGTTCGATTGCTTGGGCGAGGCGAAGACGTCCTTGAGCTGCGACCGGGTGATTTCCACGGTGATGTTCTTGTTCACGAGCTCGGCGTAGGCGACGAGCTTGGTGAGCGCGGCTTCGAGGTCGCGGACGTTTGTCGTGACGTTGTTACAGATGAGGCTGATCGCCTCCTCGGGGATGTTCAGATTGAACGCCTCGATTTTCTTCTTGAGGATGGCGTAGCGCGTCTCGTAGCTGGGCGGCTGGAGGTCGACGTTGAGACCGCGCTCGAATCGGCTTCGAAGACGGTCGGTCAGGTCGCGAAGCTCGCTCACCGGCCGGTCGCAGGTAAAGACCATCTGCTTGTTCGCGTCGTAGAGCGCGTTGAACGTGTGAAAGAGCTCTTCCTGCGTCTCGCTTTTCTTCTGCAGGAAGTGAATGTCGTCGATGAGCAGGACGTCGGCGTAGCGGTACTTCGCCTTGAACTTGTGCGTGTTCTTCTCGCGGATGGCCTGGATAAACTCGGTGGTGAAGCTCTCGGCGGTGACGTAGACGACCTTCACGTTGTCCATCTCGTTGTAGACGGCGTTGCCGATCGCCTGGATGAGGTGCGTCTTGCCGAGCCCGACGCCGCCGTACACGAGGCACGGGTTGTAGGCGGTGCCGGGGTTACGCGCGATCGCCATCGCGGCGTTCGCGGCGAAGCTGTTGTTCTGGCCGACGACGAAGGTATCGAAGGTGTACTCGCGGTTGAGGTTTTCGTGCGGACGCTTTGTCTTGCGTTTGGGGGCGGGCTCGGCGGTGGCGGTGGCCGCCTGCGCTCCGGCACGGCTCGAGCCGTTCGATCCGGGCGAAGCGTCGCCGGCGGTGCGCGTCGTCGAGCCGTTTCCGTCGTCGGAGGGTTCGGTCGGACTGTCGAATTTCTTTATCTCGAACTCGATCGCGAGCTTGCTTCCGGAGAGCTCGAAGAGCTTCTCTTCGATGACCGGAAGGTAGCGCTGCTTGACCTGGTCGCGATAGAACGAGGAAGGGACGGCGACGACGAGGCGCGTGTCGTCCGACCGGACGTAGTTCATCCGGTTGAACCACATGGCGAACTCCTGTTCGCTCAGCTCCTCTTCGAGCTGGTTCATCGCCTCGGTCCAAAAGATCCCGTACCCCGTGTCTCCCGTCGTCATAGTGCTCATATTTCCACAACTTATCCACAGTTTTTACCGCCCGGTGCGAGCATCCCTCGTCCCGCCTGCTGAGCGACGAATGAACATACTATCACAGGGGCCGCGTATTGCCACCCCGGCACAGGGGGAATATCGGGATATTTCGGGCTGAATGGCTACATTCTGTCGACCGAAATCGGGTTTCCGGGCCGCGGCTGGTCGACGGGCTCGCCGGTGCGCCGGCGGTGGGTCTTCGATCGGCCTAAAGGTCGACCGTGGCTGCCTTTGCCCGGGTTATACACGGACTTATCCACAGCATTTACACAGGCTATCCACAGAATTCGTCCGGGCGGGTAGGGGCTGGGGCTCGTCTTTACCAGGCCGCAGCAGCGAAGTATATTAATGAGACTGCACATGGAAGACAAATACTCTGCGGAAAGCATCCAGGTTCTCAAGGGACTCGACCCGGTTCGCAAGCGGCCGGGGATGTACATCGGCTCTACCGGCCCGGATGGGCTCCATCATCTCGTCTACGAGGTCGTGGACAACAGCATCGACGAGGCGCTCGCCGGACACTGTTCGACGATCAAGGTGACGCTCGAGAAAGGCAACGTCGTGGCGGTCGAGGACGACGGCCGGGGGATCCCCGTCCAGGTCCACGCCGGTGAGAACGTGAGCGCGCTCGAGCTCGTCATGACGCGCCTGCACGCGGGCGGGAAGTTTGACAAGAAGAGCTACAAGGTCTCCGGCGGTCTGCACGGTGTGGGCGTGTCGGTGGTCAACGCGCTGAGCGAATGGTGCGAGGTCCACGTCCACGTCGACGACCAGGTGCACGTCCAGAGGTATCAGCGCGGCGTACCCGACGGCCCGGTCCGTCAGATCGGCGCGACCGACAAGCACGGAACGCTGATTCGCTTCGCTCCGGACACCGAGGTTTTCGAGACGACGATGTTCACCTTCGACACGCTGTCGAATAGGCTTCGCGAGCTCGCCTTCCTGAACAAGGGCATCCTCATCACGATCGAGGACCAACGGATCCCCACGCCCAAGCGACACGAGTTCAAGTTCGAGGGCGGGGTGAAGGAGTTCGTCACCTTCCTCAACAAGAACAAGACGACGATCAACGCCGAGCCGGTCTATTTCGAGGGCGAACGAGACGCCGTGATCGTCGAAGTCGCGATGGAGTACAACGAGACGTACAACGAGTCGATGTTCAGCTTCGTCAACAACATCAACACCCGCGAAGGAGGCACGCACCTCGTCGGCTTCAAGAGCGCGCTCACGCGAACGCTCAACGACTTCCTCAGGAAGAACCCGAAGTTCGCCAAGAAGCTCGACGAAAACCTCTCCGGCGACGACGTCCGCGAAGGCCTCACGGCGGTGATCTCGGTGAAGGTCCCCGAACCCCAATTCGAAGGGCAGACGAAGGCAAGGCTGGGCAACAGCGAGGTGAAGGGTATCGTCGAGTCGATCGTGAACGAGTCGCTCACCGCGTACTTCGACATGAATCCGAAGGAGGTCGTCGCTATCCTCGACAAGACGGTCATGGCGGCGAAGGCGCGTGCAGCTGCCCGGCGCGCGCGCGACCTCACCCGACGCAAGAGTTTTCTCGAGTCGGGCGGGCTTCCCGGGAAGCTCGCCGATTGCAGCGAAAAGGACCCGCGCAAGTGCGAGATCTACATCGTGGAGGGGGACTCCGCCGGCGGCAGCGCGAAGCAGGGCCGCGACCGAACCTTCCAGGCGATCCTCCCGCTGTGGGGCAAGATGCTCAACGTCGAGAAGACGCGGGTCGACAAGGTCCTCGCGAACGACAAGCTCCAACCGATCATGTCGGCGCTCGGTAGCGGCGCCGGGAACGAGTTCGACATCACCAAGGTGCGCTACCACCGGGTGATCATCATGGCCGACGCCGACGTCGACGGGTCGCACATCCGCACCCTGCTGCTGACGTTCTTCTATAGATACATGCGCGAGCTGATCGAAGCCGGCTACGTCTACATCGCGATGCCGCCGCTGTACAAGATCAGCTACGGCAAGGAAGTCCACTACGCGTTCAACGACATCGAGCGCGCCCGCATCGTCCAGGAGATGAAGGCAGAGAACGAGAAGATCTCGGTCCAGCGGTACAAGGGTCTCGGCGAGATGAACCCGGATCAGCTGTGGGAAACCACGATGAACCCGGAGAATCGGCGCATCATGCAGATCCAGCTCGAAGACGCGGTCGAGGCCGAGAGCGTGTTCACCACGCTCATGGGCGAACACGTCGCGCCGCGCCGCGAGTTCATCGAGGACAACGCGCTCGCCGTCTCGAACCTCGACGTATAGTCATTCGGAAACCGGAGGTCTCCCATGTCCGACCAGAGCAGGGTGATCCCTGTAGCCATTGAAGACGAGGTCAAGGAAAGCTATCTCAATTACGCGATGAGCGTCATCGTGAGCCGCGCGCTGCCCGATGTGCGCGACGGGCTCAAGCCGGTTCACCGCCGGATCCTCTACGGCATGAACGACATGGGGATCAGGAGCGACCAGCCGCCCAAGAAGAGCGCGCGCATCGTGGGCGACGTCATGGGCCGCTTCCACCCCCACGGCGACGCGAGCCTCTACGACACGGTCGTCCGGCTCGCCCAGCCTTTCAGTATGCGCTATCTCATGGTGCAGGGGCAGGGCAACTTCGGCTCGATCGACGGCGATCCACCCGCGGCGATGCGCTACACCGAGGCGCGTCTGGCCCGCATCGCCGACGAGATGCTTCGCGACATCAAGAAGGAAACGGTCGATTTCGCGCCGAACTACGACGACACGCTGCAGGAGCCGGAAGTTCTTCCTGCGGCGTTTCCCTACCTGCTCTGCGAGGGTGCAAGCGGTATCGCCGTCGGTATGGCGACGAACATCCCCCCGCACAACCTGGGCGAAGTCGCGAACGCGATCGGGGCGTACATCGACAACCCGGAGATCACGATCGACGAGCTGATCACCCGTATCACCGGTCCCGACTTTCCGACCGGCGGTACGATCTACGGCGTGCAGGGCATCCGCGACGCGTACACGACCGGCAAAGGCCGCATTACGGTTCGCGCGAAGTTCACGATCGAATCGACGGGCTCCGGGAAGGACGTGATCATCGTCCACGAGATCCCGTACATGGTGAACAAGGCGACGCTCATCGTGCGGATCGCCGATCTCGTCCGCGACCGCAAGGTCGACGGCATCGCCGATCTTCGCGACGAGAGCGACCGCGACGGCATGCGGATCGTCATCGAGCTCAAGAAGAGCGCGAGCCCGAAGATCATCCTCAACCACCTGTTCAGCCACACGCAGCTTCAGCAAAACTTCAACGTCAACGCGCTCGCGCTCGTGAACGGTCGTCCGGAGGTGTTGACGCTCAAGGACATGATCCGTCACTTCGTCGCGCACCGGCGCGAGGTCGTGATCCGACGCGCCAAGTTCGACCTGGACAAGGCCGAGAAGCGCGCGCACATCCTCGAAGGCCTGAAGGTGGCGCTCGAGAACATCGACGAGGTGATCGCGACGATCAAGGAGTCGCGCACGGTCGACATCGCGCGCGTGCGTCTCATGGAGCGTTTCGAGTTCAGCGAGGTCCAGGCGACCGAGATTCTCAACATGCGCCTGCAGCGTCTGACCTCGCTCGAGACGCAGAAGATCCTCGACGAGCTCGCCGAGGTGCTCAGGCTGATCGAGGAGCTCAAAGAGTTGCTCGCGAGCGAAGAGAAGATCCTCGGCGTCGTGCGTGACGAGACGCTCGAGCTCGTCGAGCGGTACGGCGACGAGCGACGCACCGATGTCGTTCCCTCCGAGGTCGAGAAGATCGACATCGAGGATCTGATTCAGCGCGAGGACATGGTCGTGATCATCACCCATCGCGGGTACACGAAACGCGTCCCGTGGAGCGCCTACAAGGTCCAGGGCCGCGGCGGCAAGGGCACGACGAGCAGCGGCAGCCGAGCGGACAACGACTTCGTGGAGCAGCTGTTCATCGGCAGCACGCACGACTATCTGCTGTTCGTGTCGAGCGCCGGGCGCGCGTACTACCTCAAGGTCCACGAGATCCCGGAGGCTTCCCGGTACGCGAAGGGCACGCACGTTCGGTCGCTGCTGCAGATCTCCGCCGACGAGGAGATCACGGCCGTCGTCTCGCTCAAGGACTTCACGCGCGAGCAGCACCTGTTCATGGCGACCGCGCGAGGCGTGGTCAAGAAGGTCACGACCGACCAGTTTACGAACGCGCGCACGCGCGGCATCACGGCGATCAAACTCGACGAGGCGGACCGTCTCTGTGTCGCGCTCCTGACGGGCGGTGACGACGATCTGTTCCTCGTGACCCGTAAGGGCAAGGGACTGCGGTTCCACGAGGACAGCGTCCGCGCGATGGGTCGACCGAGCCGGGGCGTCACCGGTATCAAGCTCTCGCAGAACGACGAGCTCACCGGGTGCGTCGTCGTCGCCGATGGCGAGCAGATGCTCACCGTCACGGAATACGGGTACGGAAAGCGGACCGACTACGACGAGTTCTCACCGCACGGCCGTGGTACCGGCGGGCAGATCGCGTACGGGACGAACGAACGGACCGGCGAGCTCGTGGACGTCGTGAGCGTGCAGCCGGCTTCGCAGCTGATGATCGTGACGTCGCAAGGACAGACGATCAAGCTCCAGGCGGGTGTCATCCCCATTCAGTCGCGCTCGGCGATGGGCGTTCGGGTCGTGAACATCGGCCGGCCCGACTTCGTCGTCGGTCTCGATCGGACGGCCGAAGGCGACGAGATCGACGAGCAGGCCGGAGAACCGCTCGGCGACGCGGAGCCGACGCCCGGCGAGGACGCGCCAGACGGCGCCGACGACGAGCGGGAGGCGGAGGAAGGCTCGCGCCCGGACGACTCGGAGGAATAGCCCCCGAGCCGGGAGAGCTTGCGTCTCGTCATGAGCCCCCCGCCGATTGCCTCCTCGTGTTTCACGTGAAACAATGGCGCGTGTCGACCGAACCTACCGGGACCGCCCGCGCCGAGATCATCGCCAAGCGCTCGCGCTTCGTCGCCGATGCCGTGCCGGCCACGGCCGTCGCCGCGGCCGAGGCGGGCATCGCGCGGATCCGCGCCGAACACCCGGACGCCAGCCACGTCGTGTACGCCTACCTCGTCGGCGACGAACGAAGCGAACAGGCCGGTCTGAGCGACGCCGGAGAGCCCAAGGGTACGGCCGGCAGGCCGGTCATGGAGATACTGCGCGGATCGGGCGTGCGCGACGTCCTGCTCACCGTCGTTCGCTACTTCGGGGGGACGAAGCTCGGCACGGGCGGGCTGGTGCACGCCTACGGAGACGCCGCCCGAGCCGTCCTCGAGCGACTGCATACGCGCGAGCGTGTCGATCGGGTGACCGCGATCTGTTCGGTTCCGTACGACCTCCTCGAGCGTACCCGGCAGCTCATCGACGCCGCCGGCGGAGCGGTCGTCGACGAGGAGTACGGTACGAGCGTCGCGTTGGTGTGGGAGATGCCGAGCGAACACCTCGACGCGCTGCGAGAACAGGTGCTCGATCTTTCGCGCGGTGGCGTGGACATCGAGACGGCGTGAGAGCCCGGCGCCTGTCGACCTACACGCCGTGCAGCGCGCGAAAGCCGTCTACCGCCGAGCGGTAGCGGCCGGCAAGGTCGCGCTTCTGCGCATCCGTCAGGAACGCCGCTTCGATCGCGCGCTCGTTGAGCGCTACGAGATCGTCGACGGTGAGGGCGAAGCAGTCGGCGGCCTTCACGTAGTCGTGCGTGAGCGTCGCGTTCTGGATCGACGGGTCGTCGGAGTTGATTGTGACCGGTACCCCGGCGCGGTGGAGTCGTCCGAGCGGGTGGTTACGCTCATCGGCCCAGGATCCGGTCTGGTAGTTCGACGTGATGCACTGCTCGAGCGCGATCGCGTGGTCGGACAGGTAGGTTTGCAGCTCTTCGTCCTTGATGGCGGCGACGCCGTGGCCGATGCGATCGGCCCCCAGGTCCTCGATCGCGCTCCATATCTGCCACGACGGCGTGACCTCCCCGGCGTGGATCGTGCTCCGGAAGACACCGTCGTCGCGCACCTCGCGAGAGAAATCGGCGAAGAGCTCGGGGGGATAGTTGAGCTCGTCACCGGCGAGATCGAGGCCGACGACGCGTTCCTCGTTCATGTCGCGCAGCGTGCGATAAAGCTGTGCCATCTCGTCCTGCGTCTGCTTGCTGCGGTTGAAGGTGATCAGGTAGCGGATGTCGAAACCCACCGATGCCGCCGCGGCGTCGGCGGCCGCGATCACCGCGCGCGTCGTCTCGACCCGGTCGAACCCGTTGTGGTCGGCGAAGTGCTCCGGGCTGAACCGAAGCTCGATGTAGAAGATGCCGTCGTCCGCCATTTCGGCGACCGAGTCGTGAACGATCTCGGTCACGTCGTCGAGCGAGCGGTACCACGTGTTGCGGAACAGAGACAGGAACTTCAGGAAGTCCGGCTCCGAATCGACGGGGAACTGGACGAGCTCGCGGAAGGAGCCGAAGTCGGTCGGTACGTCCAGCCCGTTGCGCAGCGCCATGCGGTGGAGCGTTGCGAGCGCGAAGGTGCCTTCGAGGTGCCGATGCAGCTCGACCTTCGGGAAGCTCCTCATGACCTCGTAGTTTGCGAGCACGCCTGCGCTCCCGGTTGCCAGCTCTTCGTTCATGCGTCCATCCGTTGCACGCAAATCTAACAGTGTTTCTTGGGTTTTTCCAAATGGATGACAGATTCGGAAAAAAAGGTCACTCTTACGCGTACCTCTGCCGAAGAGAAGTGAGAAGGGAGAACTCCGCCATGGGTGGCTTGCAGCAGTATATCGCGTCCATACCGAAGACCGAGATCCACCTGCACATCGAGGCGTGTGTCGGCTCAGACTCGTACCACAAGCTGATGGAGAAGTACGACATTCCCCACGACGAGAAGACGAGCGCGCTGACCGATTACTCCAAGATTGGCAGCCTCAAGAGCATGCTCGAATCGTTCTACTTCGTGCAGTCGTTCTTCCGCGAGCCGGCGGACTTCCTGCTCGTCGTCAATGACGTCGTAGAATACGCGCGCCGGAACAATATCTACTACATCGAAGCGTTCGCGTCGCCTTCGATGGTTCTCAATCGCGGTATGGTAAGCTTCGACGACATGTTCGCGACGCTCGTCGGAGGGTTTGACGAAGCGGAGAAGGAGCACGGGGTCGATGTTCGTCTGATCGTCGACGTGTCGCGCTCTTTCGGACCCGAGAACGCGATGAAGAACCTGGGTCTGACCGTCGACTTCCTCACAAAGAACCCCACGCGCCGGATACTGGGAATCGGGCTCGGCGGTCAGGAGATCGGCCACCCGTGCAAGGACTACGACGAGGTCTTTGCGAAGGCCCGATCGAGGAGCCTGCACGTCGTCGCCCACGCCGGCGAAGAGGTGGGCCCGGAATCGGTCTGGGAGGCCATCGACATCCTCAAGGCCGAGCGGATCGGTCACGGCACGAGCGCGATCCAGGACAAGAAGCTCACGAAACGGCTCGCCGCAGATCGCATCCCGCTCGAGATCTGCCCGACGAGCAACGTCATCACCAAGAAGTACGTCCCGGAGATGTCGAAGCATCCCATCCGGAACTTCTTCGACCACGGCGTGCTCGTCACGGTCAATACCGACGATCCGGTCCTCTTCTCGGTCGAGCTCAACGAGGAGTACGAGCGCGTCGCGACCGAGGTCGGCTTCTCGCGCGACGAGATCCTGTCGCTCGTGAAGAACAACCTCATGAGCACCTTCCTCTCCGACAGCGAGAAGAAGGTCCACTGGGGGAGCGTTCAGAAGGCCGTCGGGCGGCTCTGAGCTCCCGCACGAGCGCGTCGGCGTGCGACTCGCCCGGCCCGTGGCCCACCATCGGCCTTGCGCGCTCGCCGGCCCATCCTACATACTTCGCCGGTCATGCTCACCTACCTGAAGCTCGTACTCGCGATGCTCTTCTACGGCGTCTCCTTCGTCTCCACGAAGGTCGCTCTCACCGCCTTCGGGCCGGTCACGATCCTCTGGATCCGACTCGCGCTCTCTGCGGGCTTCCTCGTGGCGCTCGACGCCTTTCTCCCGGAGGCGGCGAGCGGGCGTGGGCGGGCCGATGGCGCGGCAGCCGGCGCGCCCGCCACCCGCCGATGGCCGCTTCTCCCGGATATGGGGCCCATCCTTCTGGTCACGCTGTTCCAGCCGCTGCTCTACTTTCTCGCGGAGAACATCGGCCTGCAGTACGTATCCGCCTCCATCGCCTCGATCATCATCGCGACGATCCCGGTCTTCACGCCCGTGGTCGCGCGGCCGTTCCTCGGCGAGCGCGTGGGCATGCTCACGATCGCCGGCCTCGTGCTCTCGCTCGTCGGCGTCGCTGTCATCGTGCTCGAGCGACGGCTCGAGGCGCAGTTCACCGCGGGCGGCCTCGCGCTCATCTTCGTCGCCGTGCTCGCCGCCGTGGGCTACACGGTCTCGGTGAAGCTCGTTCCCGCGCGCTACCGTCCGCTCACGATCGTGAAGCTGCAGAGCCTGATCGGCCTGCCGATCGTCCTCGTCGTCGCGCTCCTCACCGAAGGGCTGCCCTCCGAGCTTCCGGGCGGCGACGTCGTCGCCCACGTGCTCTACCTGGGCATCTTTCCCTCGTCGCTCGCCTTCGTCTTCCTGAGCGGCGGGATCCGGGCGATCGGCGCGAACCGCGCCAACGTCTTCGTCAACCTCGTGCCCGTCTTCACCGCGCTCGTCGCGTGGGCGCTTCTGGGCGAGCTCTTCACGCTCCAGAAGCTCGCGGGCATGGCGGTCGTCATCGTGGGCGTCCTCGCCGCGCAGCGCGGCCAGGCGCGCCGCGGTGCGCTCCGGGTGTAGCCGCAGCCGTCTTGGGAGAGGACCGTCGGCGCCGATGTGAGCAGCCCGGCGCCACCGCCAGCCGCTCAGCGTCCCGCGACCGCCCGCCGGTACACCTGGTATCGCTTGTACCGCACCGCGCCCGCGCGCTCGGCGATGAGGGGCGTCTGCGGGTTCGCTTCGCTCGTCAGCGACAGGTCGATCCACGAGTACCGCTTCGCCTTCGCGCGCTTGGCCATCTCGTCGAACAGCAGCGCCGACGCGCCGCTCGCGTGATACTCGGGCAGCACGAGGAGGCTCTTCGCCGCGAGGCAGCGCGGACGGTGGAGGTAGGCCCAAGGCACCCGCAGATAGTCCCACGGATAGCGCAGACCGTTCAGGTGCTCGATGACCTCGTTCATGTTCGGGATCGCGGCGAACCAGCCGACCGTGGAGCCGCCGTCGGGGCCGCCCGGCGTGGCCTCCTCTCCCGCCGGATCGCCCACGCGCTCGGCGAAGAGCACGAGGTCGGGGTCGGCGATCCTGAGGACCGGTTGAATGAGGCTCTCGACCGCCTCCATGGGCCACGGGATACGCGCCTCGCCGGTGTTTCCGAGCGAGTTGTTGAGCAGGTGGTGGACGCGGATCGCCTCCTCGCGCCAGTTCTTCACGTCGGCGCCGCGGATCCGGAAGCGCCCGCGGCGGCGCGCGATGTCGGCTGCGCGTTCGAGCCGGGCGAGCTGCTGCGGCGGGTCCCCCAGGTCGACGGCGAGCGCGATGTTGCCGGGGCGCGCCGGTTCGAAGCCGAGCTCGGCGAGCAGGCGCGGGTAGTACGGCGGCGTGTGCCCGCAGAGGATGACCGGCTTGCGGTCGCGCCCGTCGGTGAGGACGCCGTAGCCGTCTTCGTAATCCAGGTTGAACGGCCCGTGCAGCGAGGTGAGCCCGCGCTCGCGCGCCCAGCGATCGGCCCTGTCGAAGAGCGCGGCGGCGACGCGCGCGTCGTCCACGGTCTCAAAGAAGCCGAAGATCGCCTCCGGCCGCCCGATCTCCCTAACCTGCTTGCCGTCCTTCGCGACGCAGATCGTGCCGACCATCTCGCCGTCGCGGAAGGCGGCGAAGAAATCGGCCTCGCCGCGCTTGAAAAACATACCCTGCTTGGGGTCGGTGACCTTCATCCGCTCGGGCAGAAGCGGCGGCACCCAGAGCGGGTCGTCGCGGTAGATCGTCCACTGGAAGAGGTGAAAGCGTCGCATGTCGGCGCGCGAGCGGATCGGCCTGATCTCAATCTCCCTCATTGCCTGCCCTCCGCAGCTCGAGCTCGCGCGTCACCCTGCGGTGCTCCTCGCGGTCGAGCGGGTAGTTCAGCGCGAACAGGATGCCGGCGATGAGGAGCATCGCCGGGATCGGCCCCACGAGCACCCGGATCGCGTTGACCGCGCTCTCGCTCTGCGCGGCCACGAGCTCGTCGGCGCCGGTCGCCGACGCCGCGCCCTCGTACCCGGCGGCCTCGAGGAGCAGCAGCGCGAGCGGCACCGCGATGCTCGAGGCCACCTTCTGCGCGAGCGTCACGATGCTGTAGAACATGCCCTCGTGGCGCGCGCCGGTCTTCCACTCGTCCCACTCGATCGCGTCGGGGATGATGCTCCACGGCAGCACGTGCGCCGCGGCGACGCCCACGCCGGCGAGCACGCACATCGCCATCACGAGCGCGAGCGGCGTCTTGCCTGAGAGGAGCACGAGGACGACCTGGACCGCAGCCCAGAACGCGATGCCGATGACGTACGCCCGGCGCTTGTCGGATCGGTTCGACACCGCGAGCCAGATGGGCAGCGTCACGAGCGCGGTCACGAAGATCGCGGCCATGATCAGATCGGCCTGCGCCTCGCGCACGAGCACGTACTTGATGAAGTAGAGCAGCGTCGCCTGGAGCAGGGCGATCGACATCCACGTGAGCAGGAACATCACCATCCCGAAGACGAAGGGCCGATTTCTAAGCGCCGCGCGGATCGACGGAATCAGCTTCGGCTGCTCCTGGTGCTCGTACGCCGATCGCTCGCTCGTTCCGAAGAACGTCACGAGGATAGGCGCGATGCACGCGAGCCCGAAGACGAGCCCCATCGTGAGCACGCGCGAGGCGTTGTCCGGGTAGAACCGGCCGATCATCGCCGCCGGCACGACGAAGGCGATGAGGCTCGCGAGCAGGCTGAACGCCATGCGGTAGCTCGTGAGGCTCGTGCGCTCGTCGTAGTCCTGCGTGAGCTCGGGTGTGAGCGAGACGTAGGGCATGTAGACGACCGTCACCGCCGCGTCGAAGACGAGGTAGGCGAGCGCGTAGTAGACGACGAGCCACGCCTGCGCGTCGAACGGCGGGCGCCACCACATGAGCGCGAAGGCCAGGCCGAACGGTACCGCGCCGAAGAGCAGGTACGGGCGGCGGCGTCCCCAGCGCGACCTGGTCCGGTCGGAGAGGTAGCCCACCAGCGGGTCGTTGACGTAGTCCCAGCTGCGCCCGACGAAGAGCGCGATCGCCGCGAGTCCCGGGGACAGACCGACAACGTCGGTGAGGAAGATCGCGAAGTAGGCGCCCACGATCGTCACCGCGAGGCTGATGCTCATGTCGCCGGCGCCGTAGGTCGTCTTCTGTGCCCTGCTCAGCATGTTTCCCCCCTTCCATGACAGCTCCTCGAGGATTCATTATACTGGGTCGACCCATGGGGACCACGATCGTTTTCGCCAACCAGAAGGGTGGCGTCGGCAAGACCACCTCCACAGTCAATCTGGGCGCGTACCTCGCCGTCGCCGGCAAGCGTGTCCTGCTCGTCGATTTCGATCCCCAGGGCAATCTGTCCAGCGCGGTCGCCGCGGACACCGAGAAGCCCGGCATCTACGAGGCGATCA
The DNA here is from genome assembly GCA_964458555.1 of uncultured Spirochaetaceae bacterium. GTDB lineage: Bacteria > Spirochaetota > Spirochaetia > DSM-27196 > SLST01 > SLST01. The sequence goes on from CAYWJH010000057.1 coordinate 13,821, forward strand.
CCTCCGACGTGAGCGTCGCGGACCTCACGCAGACGACATCGGTCGCCGGGCTCGAGGTCGTTCCCTCGAGCATCAACCTCACCGGCGCGAACGTCGAGCTCGTCGATCAGCAGGATCGCGAGCTCTTCCTCAAGCGCGCGCTCGCAGACGCGCGCGACGAGTACGACTTCGTCCTCGTCGACTGTCCGCCGTCGCTCGGCATCCTCACGCTCAACGGCCTCGTCGCCGCCGACAGCGTCCTCATCCCGCTGCAGTGCGAGTACTTTGCGATGGAGGGCCTCACCCAACTCCTGCAGAGTATCAAACGCGTGCAGAGCCAGCTCAACCCCCGGCTCGCGATCCTGGGCATCTTCTTCACCATGTACGACTCGCGCACGCGGCTCGCGCAGGACGTCGTCCAGGAGGTGATCGGCTACTTCGGCAAGCGCGTCTTCCGCACGATCATCCCACGCAACGTCCGCCTCAGCGAAGCTCCCTCGCACGGCGTGCCGGTCCACCAGTACGACGCCGATTGCGTTGGCGCGCGCAGCTACCAGAAGCTCTCCGAGGAGGTGCTCGACCGTGTCTAAGCGCCGATTGGGCAAGGGCATCGACGCGCTCCTGCAGGGCCGGCCGCTCGATCAGCTCCAGCAGATGACGAGCATCCTCATGATCGGCATCGACGACATCTCGCCCAATCCCAACCAGCCCCGCAAGCGCTTCAGCGACGCCTCGCTCGCCGAGCTCGCCGACTCCATCCGCGAGCGCGGCATCATCCAGCCCATCCTCGCGGAGGACACCGGCGACGGCACGTACGTCATCGTCGCCGGCGAGCGCCGCTACCGCGCCGCGAAACTCGCCGGGCTGACCGAGGTCCCGGTCATAGCGCAGGAGCTCACCGAGGAAGAGATGCTCGAGGTCGCGCTCGTGGAGAACATCCAGCGCGAGGACCTCAACCCCATCGACGAGGCGCGCGCGCTGCAGAGCGCGCTCGACCAGTCGGGAGCGACGCAGGATCGGCTCGCGAAACGGCTGGGCAAGAGCCGATCGGCGATCGCAAACTCGCTGCGGCTCCTCCGTCTCGACGACGAGATGCAGGACGCGCTCTCCGACGGCACGATGACCCCCGGCCACGCGCGCGCGCTCCTCGCGCTCACCGGCGCGGCCGACCGGCGCCGCCTCTTCGAGCGTATCCGCGACGAGGGTCTCTCGGTGCGCGAGGTCGAAGCGATGGTCCGCGGCGGCAGCCTCGACGAGGCTGCGCTCGACCGGCTGCGCGCCGGCACGGGGGGCCAGGGTGGTGCCGACGGGGCCGGGGAGCCGGGCGGCGGGGCCGCTCCTGGCATCGCCGTCGACGAGCAGGACCAGTTGGAGCTGCCCGAGGGCGCCGGCGTCGGGTCCGGTCGATCGGGCCGCGGGCCCGGAGCCGGCAGCGGGCCGGGGGAGTCGGTCGGTCAGCCGAATGACCAAGGCACCGCGGGCTCGGGTGCGACCAAGAGCGTCGAGCTCCAGAACCTCGAGGACAAGCTCGTAGAGCACCTCGGTACGAAGGTCGTCATCCGCGGCGGCGACAAGCACGGCCGCATCGAGATCACCTACCTGTCGACCGACGACCTCGAGCGCGTCGTGGAGTCGATGGGGCTCGAGCTGGGGGAGTAGGCGCCGGGGCCGGGGGCGCCACGCTCAGATCACCCGCAGCGCGTCCCCCGCAGACCGATGCATCACCGGCAGCTCGGCAAACCGCGCCTCGATCCGCTTCGCGAGCGCGGCCATGCCCGCCTCCTCGCTCGGCTCGTGGCCAACGACGAGAAGCGATTTCTTCGCACCCTGATAGGCCGCGTCGCGGAAGTACTCCGGCGCCTCCCACTCGTTGATCTCGCCGCACACGAGCGCGTCCACGTCGTGGTGGATCGCCGCCTCGAGCTGGTGGCGGCCGCCCGGCGCTCCTACGAGCAGCGCCACGCGTCGGCACTGCGCGTCCGGGGCTCCGGCGAGGAGCACGCGCGAGGTTGCGAGCGCGGATTTCAGCTCGTTCGCGAGCGCCGTGGGCCGGGGCCTGTGCGCGAGCTCGAAGAGCGCCACGTCGTCTGCCTCCACGCGGTACTTCTCCCACTGCAGCGCGCCGATCACGCCCTCGAAGATGATGTCCGGCTCGAGCGAATGCGCGTAGTCGTGGCACCGCCAGACCGTGATGCCGTTCTCGCGCGCGAAGTCGAGCTTCGCCTGCAGCACGGGGCTCGCCGCGAACGGGTTGGTCTCGTCGGCGTGGTTGTAGAAGATCGGCTCGTGCGTGATGACGAAGTTGAGCCCCTGCTCGGCGGCGAAGTGGAGGATCCGGTCGGTCGCGAGAAAGGTCGTCACGACCCCCGTGACCTCAGCGTCGGGGTTCCCCACCTTGATCGTGTCCACCGTCTCGTCGAACGGCGCGCCGGGCACGTCTGCGGTCACTGAATCGATGATGTCCTGAACGGTTACTGCCATGGCTTCCTCGTGCGCCCGATTGTGCGCGCATCGTCCCGCTTCGGCAACCGTCCCCTCACACGCTCCACTGCGCCGTCCCGCCCGGCGAAAGCTCCAGAACCGGCGCGTCGGCGAGGTAGTTCTCGCCGAGCGGTCGCCGCGCGTCGGCCGAGCTCTCCACGAGCAGCTTCACGCGCGCGGGGAACGCCGTCGGGTTGGTGAGGCGAAGCGTGCCGCCGGAGCCGGCGGGTTCGAAGACGGCGTCCACGTGGTCGAAGACCTGGACGAGTCCAGTGTCGGGCTGCAGATAGACGCCGGGGATATCGGTGTACGTGAGCATGCACGAGACCTCGCACCAGCACGGTCCGTAGAAGATCTCGCCCAGCGGCTCGAGCCAGTCGCTCGTCTCCACCCGCTCGTTCATCCAGCCGGCGGGCAGGTACGCGTCGGCTTCCTTTGCGAGGATGGGCCGATCGTCGCGCGAGAGGTACTGCGTGATGTTGTGCGTCATACCCGCCACGATCCGCAAGAGGGAGCGGTCGCCGGTGGCGCGGGAGAGCTTGAACACGCTCTGCCCGGAGAGCGTGCAGAGCCCGGGTGAGGAGTGCTTGTTCTGCGTGTTCGCGAAGGTGGAGCCGGTCGTGCGCATCGCCAGTCGGCCGAAGGTCGAGTGCGGAGGAAACGGGAAGTCGTACGCCATCGTCCAGGTGAGCGCGTACCAGCACACACGCTCGGCGCGGGTCAGCCAGACCGGCTCGCCGCTCGTCTCCCACAGCGTGATAAGGCTCGCGACGAGCGCGTAGGCCGATTCCGAGTCGGGATTCTGCAGCATGTCGCCGGGACCGCCGTTGGTGAACCCGTCGCGCGAGAACGACGCGTAGTAGGCTTCGCCGATCGCAGCCGCGACGCGCGCGTACCGCTCTTCGCCGAGCAGACCGGAGGCGAGCGCGAGCGCGCCCGGCGCCATCGCGCCGCATGTCGTCCCGCCGATCGCGATCTCGAGCGTCGTCCCGTTCACGAACTGTCCGAGCTGACCGTGTCGCTCCCAGGTCGTCGCGAGCGCCTCCGCACCCCGGCGCAGCGAATCGGTCCACCGCGACGGCACCGGCTCCGACCTCGCGTGCAGCAGCGCGATCTGCCTCGCGAGATAGTAGACCGCGTCGGCGCTCTTGCGTACGAGGTGCCCGCCCCGGTGCTCGCCGAGCTTCCGGCCCAGCTCATCGTCGGGCGAGCCTCCGCGCTCGAGGTGCCGCTCGGCCCACATGTCGGTCGAGTGGTAGAACCTGCCCTTATGGTGGAATCCGTAGTAGATGCCGCTTCGCTCCTGGCCAGGGCCGGTCATGAAGTCCACCGTGCGCGCGGCCCGCTCGCGGCTGAGCGCCGTCCCGTCGGCGAGCAGGGGCAGCGAGCTGATCCCGCCGCCGGTCCACCCGACCTGCCAGTCCTGCGTCGCCATGTCCCGCAGGCCCACGCCGTAGTACCCGTCCTCCTCGTTCCACTGCGCGCTCCCGTTGTACTTCGTCTCGATCAACCGGAACGCCTCGGAGAACGGCAGATCGTGGCGCAGCGGCCCCTGCGAGAGCACGCGGTTTTGCAGTCGATAGAGCATACGATAGAGATCTACCGGATCGGTGCACCGCCCCGCAGCGATCGAGATGTCGAACGACGCCTCCTCGCCCGCCGACCAGGAGGCCGCCACATCGTCCGACGGGACCGAGAGATCGCAGATGCGGTACTTCACGCGCTCGCGCATCGCGGGGGTCATGATACGAAGCCACGCCGCGTCGCGGTCGTCGGACTCCTGCAGGTCGAAGCCGATCCAGCCCTTCCGCGTGCGCTCGGACGTGAGGACGACCATCGCGCTCTCCGTCTCCGGGAAGTAGAACGCCGCGGCCGGGAAGGCGAGGTCGCCGGCGCGAAGCTGCACGCGCGACGGACCGTCGCCCCTCGTGAGTCGCGGGACGTCCGAGATCGTCGTGGGAGGGTCGGGCTCGAAGTACTCGGGAATCGGCGAGTACGGCGACCTCTGCACGCGAAACCGATTCCCCGCGTAGAGCCCGGCGGGCATGACGGTGAACACGCGCTCGTCCCAGCGCGAGAAGGCAAATTCGAGCGAGACCGCCGCCGCGTCTTCGCGTCCGTTCACGACCGTTGCGAAGAACGAGGCATCCGCGACAAAGCCGAGCCCCTCATCGGTCGGGTCCGCGGAGCCGACCGCTTCCCGCGGGGCGAGCGCGAATCGCCACCGCGACCCGTCCACCGTGCAGCCGGTATCCGCCGAACCTACGCCGATCGGCAGTCCCGACCGAACGCGCGCCGGCTCCGTGCCCTCGTAGGCGACGAGGCGGGCGGCGAGCGAGACCCCGTGCGGCTCCAGCCGTTCGCGAAGCAGGTCGGTCATGCGCGCAGTGTAGCACGCGAACCGCCGCCCGCGCCCGAGGACGCCCTCGCCTCAGAACCCCACCGGATGCATCCCGGAGAACACCGCGAAGTCGCGCCAGTTCGACGAAAGCACGAGGCTCACGCCGCTCGCCTTGTACGTGGCAGCGAGCATCGCATCGAGCAGTCGCTTCCGCCCCAGCTCGAGCTCCCGTATCCACGCGAGGAAGAGCTCGTCCCCCGGAGGGGAACCTGGCGGATCGTCGTGGAGAGCCACGGCGGGCGAGGGTCGTACGACGTCTGGCTGGCGCACGGAGCGTTTCGAATCGGGCGCTGACCCGCGCGTCGAATATGGCGCTATGATGACGTCATGAGCACACCTGCCCCCACGACCTACCGCCTCCTTGTCGCGTACAACGGCGCCCGCTTCAAGGGCTGGCAGCGCGGGAACGGCCGCACGGTGCAGGCGACCCTCGAGGAAGCGGTGACCGCAGCGCTCGGCGGGGGCGATGCCGGCGCGGGCGCGGCTCCTGCCGGCGAGGCGATCCGGGTAGACGGCGCCGGCCGCACCGACGCCGGCGCCCACGCCGAAGGCCAGGTCGCGAGCGTCGTGCTGCCCCTGTGGGTCGAACCCGGGCATCTGCTCGAGACGGTCAACGCCGCACTGCCCGGCGACGTCGCGGTTCTCCAGGTGAACGAGACGGACGATCGATTTCACGCCCGCTACCGCTCGACGGCGAAGACCTACCGCTACCGTATCGTCGACGGGCCGGTGGCGCATCCCTTTCTGACGCACCACTCGTGGCGCCAGCACCGGCGCCTCGACATCGACGCGATGCGGGCAGCCGCGCGACCCTTCGTCGGAGTGAACGACTTCTCGGCGTTCAGCCCGGACAAGTCGAAGAAGAGCAAGGAACGAACCGTCCGGTCGATCACAATCGACCGGACGACGTACGCGGGCGGGCCGGTGATGGAGATCACCGTCACC